>CAYFRA010000042.1:0-16006 GCA_964345395.1 uncultured Paludibacter sp.
CCTGCCTCGCCATAGGCAAGAGAGGCAGGTGATAATGGACCGATATCTTAAATCTCAACCCTCCC
Organism: uncultured Paludibacter sp.; assembly: GCA_964345395.1. Taxonomy (GTDB): domain Bacteria; phylum Bacteroidota; class Bacteroidia; order Bacteroidales; family Paludibacteraceae; genus UPXZ01. The sequence continues at coordinate 66 of CAYFRA010000042.1, forward strand.
CATTAAAATCATAGCAAGCAGTGCTATTGAAATTACAGATATCAAAATCATAACAACAACTTCCCACTTCTTCGGCTTGATTCGTAGATCGTATCTCGATTTTAGAAACACAAACACACCCAAAGTGTAAAACAAAAGAGATAAGAAAAGGAATTTCACTCCTACGGCATATATCACATAAGCAGAATAGAGCGTACCAACTATTGCAATCGTTTTGTCTGTGGTTTTTACATCTCTATCTCGAAATGTGAGTTTCACTGCATAAAGCGAAGAGAGTAGATAAGGGATTAGCACCATTGTTGTGCCTACAGTGATGACAATCAAATAGGTTTCATTCAACTTGGGTGAGAGAATTGAAAATAGAAATATTTGAGTAAAAACCTGCGTCAGTAGAAGAGCGTTGATTGGCACCTCTTTTTTGTTCAATCGAGCTAAGGATTGAGGCATTACCCCATCTTTAGCCGCTGCATACATCGTTTCAACTGAAAGAATAATCCACGAAAGACTTGCACCCAATACCGAAATCATAATCCCGATTTGAAGAATCACCGAACCGATATTACCGATTTGCGACTTGCTCAACAGCAATGCGAGCGGTGTGTCTGAATGATACAAATCAACTGCTGGAACGGCTGCCATTGCCACAAAAGTAATTAGCATATAGATTGATAAAACAATCAGAATGGAGATGACGATAGCTTGGCGTACTGTTTTCTGGCTTTTGGCTCTCCCCGATAATACAGAAGCAGCTTCAATTCCTACAAAACACCACAAAACTATCGCCATAGCATCTTTTATTTGCATAAATGGTGTTGTGATTTTACCAGTCGAGGCGAGAACATTTTCCCACTCTGGAACATAAAAAATAGTGCCATTGACCAATGTGAACCCCATTACTACAACCAGCAATATGGGTAATAACTTGGCTACAGTAACGATAAAGTTGAGAATTGCTCCTTCACGCACCCCTGCCCGAAGTATAAAGTAAAAAAACCACAAGATAGCAGAGCTAATTAAAAATGAGGTAACAGGTGTAAGTGCACGTTCGCCCAAAAAATCATTCAATGTTTTGAAAAACATTACAAAATAACTCACATTGCCCAACCACCCAAGCGACCAGTATCCCCAAGCAGAATTGAAACCCATATAATCACCAAATCCCTCACGTGCATAGGCAAATACGCCACTCTTCAATTCTGGTTTTCTATTGGACAAATAGACAAATACCAATGCCAAAAACAGAGCACCAGCTCCACCCAATAACCATGTAATCATCGTGCCCACCGGATTGGCAAGCCCAATTAAATCCTTTGGAGAGTTGAATATCCCCGAGCCAATCATCGACCCAAGTGATACAAAAATCAATAAACTTAAACCGAGTTGTTTGTTTTGTGACATAGTAGTTTGTTGCTTGTGTTGTTGATGATGTGAAAACTGTATGTGATGTGTATCTATACCGATTTATTCAGAGATATTATTTGCATCGGCACGGAGTTCTCTCTTGATTACAAAATACTCATTCCAAACCACCCAAAGTAAAAATATCATCGCATAAAAGCCATATTTTAGAATATGTTCGTGCCACAAATCAAACTGTTCAGGATGATTTTTTACTATTGCAGTTATCAACACAATGCGGAACATATTGAAAAGATATACAAACACCAAACCCATAGGGATATACCAAAGTTTGTGTATCCAAGGACCCTTGAAAAGTAGAATTATAACCGTAAATATATAAGCCTGCTTGATGCCAGAGCAGGCCCAAACCACACAAATCCCCATTGTGCCACCTTCGTGTCGGATAATATTGTTGGCATGGAGCGTGGTGTCGTAGCCTATAAAATTCAAAATCTTATGTGTAGAGATGGCTATATGTCGCGATAGAAATATGAAAGGTTGTGAAATATCCCATCCAAAAAAACTGACATGCTCGTTGCTCTCATCGCCTAAGATAAAGAATTTCCAGAAGAAATGTGCAAGCAACAGAATGACCATAAATAAGACTACGTTTCCTAAAGCTCTATATTTTTGAGGTATATTAATTTTCATATCCAATTAGGCTAATAAGTTATTTACCCGAGCATAAGGTTCTGCATCTAAAGCACAAAACTCATCATTCAGAAATTTATAGTAGCCCGTAATGGCTATCATTGCAGCATTGTCTGTTGTGAATGCAAAAGGAGGAATGTAAATATTCCAACCATATCGTTTGGCAAAATCTTGAAAAGCTCTTCTCAAAGCAGAGTTGGCAGAAACACCACCAGCCACAGCTATCTCTTTGATGCCTAAGTCTTGTGCTGCTTTTAATAGTTTCTTCATTAAAATGTCGATAACTGTTTTTTGTAAACTTGCCGATAAGTCATTCATATTCTCTTCGATAAACTTCGGATTCTCTTTTAGTTTGTCCCTTACCAAATAGAGAAAAGAAGTTTTCAAACCGCTAAAACTATAGTTGTAATCGGGGATATTGGGTTTGCTCAATTCAAAAGCATTGGGATTCCCCTCTTGGCTCAATCTATCTATATGTGGGCCACCAGGGTAGGGCAATCCCATCACTTTAGCACATTTGTCAAAAGCTTCACCCGCGGCATCGTCAATGGTCTGACCGATAACTTCCATATCTAAATGGTTGCGTACCAAAACGATTTGAGAATTACCTCCCGAAACAAGCAAGCATAAAAATGGAAACTTCGGTTGCTCCGACTGTTCATCCTCATTTTGTTTTATAAAATGGGCTAATACGTGGGCTTGAAGATGATTTACTTCGACCAAGGGAATCTCTAAGGCCTGAGAAAAGCCCTTAGCAAAGGAGGTGCCTACCAATAGAGAACCCAAAAGACCAGGCCCTCGTGTGAATGCTATGGCTGAGAGTTCGCTTTTGTCGATCTTAGCTTCTCTGATAGCCTCGTGAACTACTGGAATGATGTTTTGCTGATGTGCCCGCGAAGCAAGCTCTGGTACGACACCGCCATATTTCTCATGCACTTTTTGATTAGCGATGATATTGGATAAAATGACGCCGTTTTTTATCACAGCCGCCGAAGTGTCGTCGCAAGATGACTCAATACCTAATATGATTGTCTCTTTTTGCATAATAATTGCACACTATATTTTTCGTAATAAATGTGAGAAAACTATCTGCATCAATCAAAATGTTCAATAAATCGAAAAACAGATAGTCATTAATCGACAAATTTAAGAACAATATTGCTTATAACAAGCATTGTATCGCTTTTTTTAATTACTTTTGTCTGATAAATTAGGATAATTATTAGGCTTTTCAAAAACATATTATTGATAGTGCTCTTAGCCTTGATGGGCTTAGGTTTACTTTCTGTCGCTTTACTTTCAAGCAGTAAGGTGCAAAATAAAATTGTCGATAAAGTTGCCAGTTCCTTTTCTGAAAAACTAAACACCAAAGTTTCTGTCGGAGATGTACATTACAAGCTATTCAACACCTTCAAGTTGAATGACTTTTATATAGAAGATTTAAATAAAGATACTCTACTCTATGTAGAGCGTGCTTACGCAAAATTTAGCCCATCGCAGCTTTTTCATAAACAATTGGTTTTTCACTCCATCAAATTGGATGATGTAGAGGCAAATTTGAGAATATTTGATGATAAAACCAATAATTTACAATTCTTAATCGATGCTTTCAAGAAACCGGATAAAGATAAAACAAAAGAGTCCGTTCAGTTTAATTTTAAAAATATAGAATTAGCACGCTCATCTTTTAGAATAAAACAGATTGGGGAAAATAGCATCGAAAAATTCAACGATCAATTCAATCCTCACGATATTTTTCTAAAAGATATTCAAGCCAAAATTTCTATCGACTACCTCAAAGCAGACTCCATTGCTGCAAAAATTCATTCGCTTTCGATGAAGGAGCAGTCAGGTCTGCATATTAGTAATTTGTCAACCGAAGTTTATGGACTGCAAAAAGCGATCAGTTTGCCCTATTTTTCTTTGATGATGCCTCATTCAAAATTACAGCTCGATTCGGTTCAAATGCAATATGATTCGATAGCTGATTTTAGAGATTTTAAAAACTTAATTCATTGGCAAGCTAAAATCAAAGCTTCTCATATTCACCCCAAAGATTTATCGCCATTTCTAACATCGTTCAAAAACTTCAAAGATCCCATCTCCATTCAAGCCAATATTGATGGTTATCTATCAAGTTTCCAATTAGATGATATTGAATTGAAGTATAAAAACACATTTCAATTGAAAGCCGATATTGATTTGAATGGTTTGCCAAATATTGAAGAGACCTTTATCTATGCTAATATTCAAGACTTGAATGTTAACCGTGCTAATGTGCAAGATTTGGTTTCCAAGTTCACTACAAAGCCCATCGTTTTACCAGTTGAATTGGCTCGTTTGGGCGAAGTGAAATATAAAGGTAATATCACAGGATTCTTTAGCAATTTAGTGGCTTATGGAAATATCAATACGCAAGTGGGGTATTTGAATACTGATATTTTGTTAAAACTGACCAATCATTTTAATGATTTGGAATATAGTGGAAGTTTAAACTCAAGCAATTTTAATTTAGGAAAATTGCTCGACAACAATACTTTTGGCGAAGTTGCTTTCAAAGTCAAATCCTCTGGAAGTAAATTATACAAAAAGAGTTTACGTGGAGTTATTTCGGGTGATATCGCATCGCTCTATCTCAACAATTACATCTATAATAACATCGATGTCGATGGGAAATTTGATGGTAGCGGTTTTGAAGGAGAGTTGTCAATTGATGATGAGAATATTGCTGCTCATTTCAATGGTGTTGTTGATTTGACCGAAAAGAACCAGCCTTTTTTCAATTTTGATTTGTTGGTTGATAATGCTGATATTGCTGCTCTACATTTAATAGAGAAATATGAAAACTCAAAGCTTTCATTTAGAGCCAACACCCATATGGTTGGCAACTCGCTCGATAATGTGAATGGCTTTATGATGATTGATAATATCCGTTTTACCAATAATGAAAAGGAGTATGCAATGAACTTGTTGTTATTTGAGTCGGAGGTGAATGACCATGCTAAGTTTACTATCACTTCTGATGTGCTTTCTGGTAATTTTGAAGGTGATTTCAGCTATAGCACTCTGCCTAATACCATCATTAAGTTTGTTCAAGACTACCTACCTTCAATGGCTGGAGAAAATATTACTAAAAAAGAGATAGATACCAACACAAAAAACCAAATTGATTTTAATCTAAAAATATACGATACTACTCTCTTGTCAGAGGCTTTAGAACTACCTGTTTTGATAGAGTCTAATGCCAAAGTAAAAGGCTTTATTCACGAAAAAGAGGATGATATCAGCTTGCTGGTTGATATTCCCAATCTCAAATTTGGTAAACGCGTAATAGAAGATATCAAAGTTGATTTGAATAACATATCTCATCAGTTAAATCTATCGGCAAGAGGCGGTTTAGCTTTTGTAAAAGATCAACTCAATTTTGATTTGAATTTACTGGCAACTCAAGATTCAGTTTTTACGCATTTGGCTTGGCACAATGTTGATAGTATTGAAAACTCAGGTAGTTTGCATCTTCACACCAATGTGTTTATGCAAAACAACCAAACCTTAGCAAATACCAATATTTTGCCTTCGGAGATTATCATGCGCGATTCAACTTGGAGAGTGCAGCCCTCACGAATTAATTTTCTACCCAATTATGGTATTGATATTCAGCATTTTCGTCTTCAAAATGAGAATCAATATATTTTGGTAGATGGCATATTATCACAAAACGAAGATGACAAGGTTGAAGTCGAAACAAAAGATTTGGCTATAGGATGGATCATTGAGTTTGCTGGCTTACAAGGTATAACTATTGATGGAAATGCTACGGGTACGGTAAGCGTTGGTCAGGTTTTGAAGAAGCCAATTATTGAGTCAAATCTTTTTGTTAAGTCCCTGCAACTGAATAACACTTATCTTGGAGATGCAAATCTATACACCGGCTGGCACCAAGGCGATACGGAGCTGCTTGCTTCTGCCGAAATAGTTGAAGATGGGAAGTTTATAGCTTCAGCCAATGGTGTCTATACCTTTGGTGAAGACCAATACATTAACTTTTTGTTTGATGCAAATGCACTTAATATCGCATTTCTCGACAAATGGTTAGGTGCTTTGGTAGATGACATACAAGGCACAGCCAGTGGGCAATTGCGAATGTTCGGCCCCGTAAAAGAATTGGGTTTTGAAGGAGATATCTATGCACAAAACGCATCATTTACAATCGATTATTTGCAGACTCGATACCATTTTACCGATACCATTCGGATGAGACGTGAGTCAATCTCTTTAGATAATATAACCATTTATGATGCTGAAAATAATAGTGGCATTGTCAATGGAAAACTAACCCATACAGGTATGTTCGACCAGCTAAAATATGATTTGAAGTTGAAAGCTAATAATGTTATTGCACTCAATACCAAAGTTACCGACAACGATTTTTTCTATGGCAAAGCCTACGCCACAGGCGACATTCATATACATGGCAATGACAAAGTTTCCAATATAGATATAGTCGCTAAATCTGAGCCACGAACTAAAGTTTATATCTCAGCAGCGAGTGTTGAAGTGGCAAAAGAGACAGATTTTATCACCTTTGTAAATTACAAAGATACCCTTGAAACAGAGAAAAAGAGTACAGATTTGAAGAAAAAAGAGGGAGTTACAATGAATTTGACAATGAACTTAGAAGTAACACCCGATGCTGAAATTCAGCTGATTATCAGCCCGCAAGATGGGGATATGATTGCGGGTAGGGGAGAAGGAAATTTGCGTTTAATATTAACTGGCGATGATGATTTTAAAATGTATGGAGGTGTAACAATTGATAGAGGTAGCTATCTCTTTACGCTACAAAACTTAATTCGCAAGCAGTTTAAAATTGAAAAAGGTGGTACCATTGTTTGGACTGGCGATCCGATGGAGGCAAACTTGGATATTTATGCCAAGCACTCTATCACAGCTTCGCTTTATGACTTGATGTCAGATGATGTTTTGCGAACTACCGACCGCACAAGCGTACCTGTTGATGCTGTGTTGCATATCACTGAAAATTTATCCAACCCATCTATCAAATTTGATGTTGACTTACCCTCAAGTGATGAAACTCTGAAAATGCAAGTGCGAAACCTAATCAATACCGATGAAATGATGAATAGGCAGATCATCTACTTGCTTATTTTCGGTAAATTTTATACGCCAGAATACAACCGTGCCCAATATGATGCAACAAATAATACTTTTAGCAATTTCTCTAACTTAGCATCGAGTGCGGCTTTTGGACAGTTGAACAATTATTTATCACAGCTTTTCTCCAATTTAACACTGGGTGTAAATATTCGCTCAACGGGCTACGGTGCCTCCACAACACAAGAGTACGAAACGGCAATTATGTATCAACCCAATAATCGTTTGATAGTGAATGGTAACTTTGGATATAGAGACGATAATTATGCCAAAAATAAAATTATCGGTGATGTAGATGTGGAGTACCTCTTGTCTGAAAATTCAAAATGGCGTTTGAAAGCTTATAATCATACTGTTGATCGCTATTCGCTCAAATCTGCTCTGTTTATTCAAGGATTAGGCATTATGTATAAACAAGATTTTAACTCTTTTAATGATCTGTTTATGAGATATAAAAGCTTCATTAAACCAAAAAATAGCGAAGTGGAGAGTGAGCAGATAGATGCTTTAGCACCACTTGCTGCTCCTGATAGCATAAACTTCACTTTAGATGAAGTAAATGATTCTGTAATAATAAAAAAAGAAGACCAATGAGATCAAAAACTATTTTATTTATAATTCTATTTTGCTCAATCAATAGTGTTGCTTTTTCAAAAAATATTATCAAGCATTTTGAAGATATGCCCGCAAAACAAATACTTCAATTAGATGCCAATATGCGAAGATTGATGGTGAAGATGTATTTTGAAAATCCAGATGATTGTGCTATCTCTAATTTTTTTGGTGGAAAATCACAAATACTTTTTGTAGATACGCTAAACAACCATTTGCAGTTGCAGATCAGCGAAGAGTCGCGTTTAGAGATGAAACTGGTGAGTCTTCCCGATCAATCACAAGCGATTGCGGTGATCCGAACAGTGTGTGCTCCTATTTGTCATTCATATATTCAGTTTTATACAAATTATTGGAAAACAATCAATCCTGTTGTCTTGCCAAAAATTTGTGCTTCAAATTGGATTACCGATAATACAGTTCAGTTTGATGGTCGTAGTATCAATGACTTTATTGTGGCCTCATTTATTGAAATGACTTTTCAATCCGATTCTGATTCGATTATTTTCAGAAACAATAGTTTAAAGTATTTGAGCGAAGCGGATAAAATGTTTATAGATGATTATTTTAGTAAAGAGGATATAGTTGTAAAGCTTACTGATTTGTAGTTTTATTTTGGTGATCTTGTTTTTTAGCAAATAAATTTGTCCTCAATTGTAAGTACAACTCCTTGAAAAACAATTTGATTATAAAAAAGTAAATCGTTGCACTAGCCACGCTTTTAGTAATCAGTGATACTAAGTTAGGCATATCAAATACTGAAATCAACCAGCATGTAAAAGCAATTACAACACCTACAAAAAAAGCAGGGAGTATGTTTCTTATTTGCACTTTCCAATAATAGGTAAGCTCTTTTTTACTAAACCAAGTGCTTATTAGATAGCTTAACCACGATACTACCGCATAGCCCATAATCATTGCTATTCCTCCAAAATTTACCAAAGCTACAATAACAATAATAATCATCAACTTCTTCAGCAATTCAATACGGAATGTCAATTTAGATTTTCCTCGTGCATTGAGTGCATTCAAATTGAGTAAATAGAGTGGGGCAAGCATATTGGCTGCTACGATAATCTGAAAGTATGGAACTGATGCTAACCATTTTTCAGTAACAAGTGTTATGATTAAATCTTCGGCACTGAAAATTAAGAAAAATCCAACTGGGAAGGCTATGAGTGCAATTTTACTAATAAACACTTTGAGCATATTTCGTAATCGGGTCGTATCTTCCTGAATTTGTGAGAATATATTGTAAGTCGATCCCGTAAAAATAGTATTGATGGCGTAGTTAACAGTTTCTGCTTGTTTGTTGGCTTGGTAGTAGTAGCCAACTACAGAAGATGAATAAAATTTACCGAAAATAAAAGTGAAAATATTATTAAACAGTGCGTTTAACACCGAAGTGCCCAGTAGATTGACGCTAAACCACCAATGTTCACGAATATAAGCGAATGAAAAATAAAATAACGGTTTCCATTGAACAGTTAAGTAATAGAAAACAAAACGGAACAAATGGTACGAAATCATTTGCCATACTATTGCCCACACTTCGTAAGATTGCAATGCTAAAACGATAGCAATTGTCCCACTTATTGCCGTTGAAGCAATGTTGATTTTAGATATTGTTTTGTAATTGAGCATCATTCCTAATTTTACACTTGGAATGATATAAAGTGAATTGATAGGGATAATAAGAAAAACAAATCGAGCTACAACTGTCAGTTCTGGTGTGCTGTAATAATGAGCAATAAATGGCGATGTGATATACAGGACGCCATAAAGCAATAAACCTACAATAAAATTAAAATAGAAAATGGAGCTATATTCACGATTGTTGTTTGTTTTTTTTCGTATAAGTGATTGTCCAAATCCGCTATCAACAAAAACCATCGATAAGGCATTAAACACTGCCAGCATCGCTATCAGACCAAATGACTCAACTGCCAAGCTACGAGCTAATGTGATGCTGATAATCAATTGAAGAGATTGCTGACCGATACGATCTACTGCCAGCCATTTGATTGATGCAATTGTTTTCTCTTTTAGCTTATCGCTCATTCAGTCAGAAATTAGAAAAATAGATTGTGGGTTTTGAGATGCAAGCACGCATTTTAAAAACAACTTAGTTAAGACAGAAGTCCTAACTAAGTTGAATGTGCTGAATAGGAGTAACTTATGATTTACTTTCCAAAATTTGTGCAATACTTATAATAACTTGCATCGCTTTTTCCATATTTTGAATAGGTAAGTACTCAAAACGACCGTGGAAGTTGTGTCCTCCTGCAAAGATATTTGGGCAAGGCAAGCCCATATATGATAATCTTGCACCATCTGTTCCACCACGTATAGGTTTCACAATTGGTTCAATATCATTTGCTTTCATTGCGTCAAAAGCCAAATCGACAATGTGCTTCACGGGTTCTACCATCTCGCGCATATTGTAGTATTGATCTCTCATGCTTACCTCTACTGCACCTTCGCCATAAGTTTTGTTAAGCTCATTGGCAATCTCTTCGATCAACTGTTTGCGTGCTTCAAATTTATCTCTGTCGTGATCGCGAATGATATAACTCAACGATGCATTTTCCACATCTCCTTGCATGGCTACCAAATGAAAAAATCCTTCATATCCAGTGGTATGTTCTGGCGTCTCTTTGCGTGGTAGTTTTGTAGCAAACTCAGCAGCCATCATCATTGCATTGATCATTTTGCCCTTAGCATAACCGGGGTGAACATTCAAACCAGTAAACTTAATTGTGGCACCCGCTGCATTAAAATTCTCATACTCCAACTCACCTATGGTGCTACCATCCATCGTATATCCCCACTCAGCTCCAAATGCCTCTACATCGAAATGATCGGCACCCTGTCCAATCTCCTCATCAGGTGTAAATCCTACACGTATTTTGCCGTGTTTGATTTCAGGATGTGCAATAAGATACTCCATAGCACTCACAATCTCAGCAATTCCTGCCTTATCATCAGCACCCAATAGGGTAGTGCCATCAGTGAAAATAATGTCATTCCCCACGTATTGCATAACCTCAGGATAAAGAGCAGTTTCAAAAACAATATTCTCCTTCTCGTTCAATACGACATCTTTTCCGTCATAGTTTAACACTATTTTTGGCTTGATGTTTTCTCCACTCGAATCAGGAGCTGTGTCCATATGTGCAATGAAGCCAATGGTGGGTACATTTTCTTTGTCAGTGTTGGCAGGCAATGTTGCCATCACATAGCCATTTTCGTCTAAAGTTACATCAACCAATCCTATCGACTTAAGTTCTTCAACAAGGTATTGTGCCAAAACCATTTGACCGGGTGTACTGGGAGTAGTACCTGTGTTTTCATCGGCTGTGGTATGAAAACTTACATACTTCAAAAAACGATCTGTAATATTCATTTATATCTATTTTTTTATTCTTATAAATGTAATAAATGATAAAGCTGAAAATTGCATTTCATACAAAAATAAGAATAGATGATTATTAATTTACAAATTTAGAAAAAATTGTACTTATATCACGATTAAATAACTCTTAATTTGATTTGCTTTGCATTTTTATGCAAGAATAAACAACTTTAATCCACTTTTGGTGTTATATAGCATATAAAGTTATATTTTTGCACTTGTATTTTGCAAATACATAAACTATTTTAAATAATAAAAGTATGCCAATTTGTAGTATTGTAACTGGTACTGGAAGATGTGTTCCAGAAAAAATCGTTAAAAACAAAGATTTTTTGAGTAGTGAGTTCTTTGAAGCTAATGGAGAGTTGATCACTACTCCTAATGAACAAATCATTGAGAAATTTAAGGAAATTACAACAATTGAAGAGCGTAGATATGCTGACGATGATCAAAATACATCTGATTTGGCACTTGTTGCAGCAGAAAGAGCCATCGAATCATCAGGAGTAGATAAGGAAGAGATTGATTATATTATTGTTGCTCATAATTTTGCTGAAACTGCGGCTAATAGTTCCAGAATAAACATATTGCCCATTGTAGCTTCTCTTCTAAAGAAAAAGTTAGGTATTAAAAATCCAAGTTGTATTCCTTATGATTTATTATTTGGATGTCCTGGTTGGGTGCAAGGTATGATTCAAGCTAACTCGTTGATTAAATCAGGTGAAGCTAAAAAAGTATTGATTGTTGGTGCCGATGTATTGTCACGTGTTTCTGATCCACACGATCGTGATTCAATGATTTACTCTGATGGAGCAGGGGCTGTGATTCTCGAGGCTGTTGATAGAGATACACCAGCCGGTATGATAGCTCACGCCGTTAGAAATGATAGTTTAGAATACTCTGATATGCTACGTATTGGTCTTTCTTACAAAAAAGAAGAGGCTGACACCGGTAATCTTTACATCAAAATGAATGGAAGACGTTTATATCTATATGCTTTAAGCAATGTGCCACAAGCCATTAAAGATAGTTTAGATAAAGCCAACATCCATATCAATGATGTGAATAAAATTCTACTACATCAAGCCAACGGCAAAATGGATGATGCTATCGTTGAGCGTCTTTATAAATTATACGATATCGATTATGTGCCTGAAAATGTATTGCCTATGACTATTTCTAAATTAGGAAACTCGGCAGTAGCTACTGTGCCTACATTGCTTGATTTGTTAGTAAGAAAAGAGTTGAAAGACAATAGCACAGAGAGTGGTGATTATATTGTGCTTGCCTCAGTGGGTGCAGGTATGAGTATCAATAGCATTGTGTATAAAATGCCTTAAAAGATGTGACGACTTAGATAATTAAAAGATATAAAAAAGACTGGTTCATATGTTTTGCAACCAGTCTTTTTTTTGTATATAGGAGTTTTATGTATTTCCTAATTTTATCGTTTATTAATTGTTGTCAAAAGTAGTAAAAATATATCTGAATTGAAAAGTTTTGAAAAATCAAATATACCATTTTATTTATTTTCTAAATCGAATATTGTGAAAACTTACGCATAAATGTTTCATAATAGGTGTTAGATACCGGAATATCGGGAGTGTTGGCAGTATTTAACTCAACAAAAATATTACCTTTAACTTTTTTCAAAATCTCTACTCTATCCATATTAACCAAATATGAACGATGACAACGGGTTATTGGCGTATCGTTACCATATTTATGTTCTATTTTCTTCAAGGTGTTGCGTAATAAATAGTGCGATATTTCAGATTTATTGAGATAAATAATTTTTGAATAATTGTCAGCCGACTCAATGTAGAGGATATTATCCAAAAGTATTGAGATTTTTAAATCACCTTTTTCATCATAAAAAGCAATCAATGATTTTGAGTCATTAATTCGTCCTTTTTCTATATCTTCTATAATTGCTTTTTTCTCTTTCCACGAAAAGTAAAGCCACGAAATGCTATAAGGTAGTAGCAGTATCAGAGCTGTGTTGGTGATGGATTGTTCTAACATTGTGCTAATGCTCCGCTCAATGCCATCTTTTGGAAAAAAAACACCAAAAAGAGTATAGAATATAGACATAGCTATTATCTCTGCAATAATAAACATAGCATATTGCCAATATTTAAGCTCTCTAACTGTTGAATATCGTTGAAGAATGATGCGCGAAATAACAACAACCAACATCCCCGTCAATATGATTAGGCTTGAAAATAGAAAATACTTCAAATCTGATATTCCTGGATACCAATGGCGTGAACCAAAGGGCTCAAATAGATTGATAAACAGCAAGGCAAATATTGCTGTATAAATAATCATATTGATATTATTCTTTTTCTTAATTAGAAAAGCAGGGATAGTTTTGTTCATTTGTCTAACTCATTTTGCTTGTGCAAAGTTATGTATTTTATCATTACAAACAGAATATTAATCTATAAATCGAATAGTTATTTATCCCTCTATGGCTCTTTTCACCCCTCTATGGCTCATTTAATCCCTCTATAGTGGCCTAATCACCTTTTATTTGCAAATGAATTATAAAGCCTGTTCTTTTGCAATTAAAAAAATATGATTGATTATATAAAACGCTACAACTTGCTAAATAATAGTTTCCAATTTGGAAAAGAACTTCAAATATCAGATAAAGCTCTGGTGGTTAAACATTATGATTTTGAAAGTGAAAAGATAAAATTGAAAAGAAAATTTCCCTTTCTCAAAAGCGACAATAAGATTGTTGAAAATTTCTCTTTTCAATATCCTGTCTTTACTCCCATCAACTCTACTCAAGAAGATAAAGCAGTGGTTTTATTACACGGATTAAATGAAAGGCATTGGAATAAATACCTAACCTGGGCAGAGTATATCGCTTCAAATCTTCAGATACCGGTGATCTTGTTTCCTATTGCATATCATATCAACCGTGCACCTACGGCTTGGGCTGATCCTCGTAAAATGAGCGATATCTTCAAACTTCGTAAAGAGTCCTATGCAAACGATCGTTCATTGAGTTATGCCAATATTGCATTGAGCGAACGCATAGATAAAGAGCCTATTAGATTCTATCTTTCGGGACGTCAAACTTTGATGGATATGACTCAGTTGTTTGAAACAATTAAAAGTGGCAAGCATCCTCTTTTCAAACAAGGTACAGACATCAACATTTTTGCCTATTCTATTGGTGCGTTTTTGGCTCAAATAGCACTCCTTGCCAACTACCGCAAAATGTTTTCATCAACTCGTCTTTTTATGTTTTGTGGAGGTAGTATATTAAATTCGATGTATGGAGAGTCTCGCAGTATTCTCGATAAGGCTTCTTTTGTGAAAATGAAAGAATATTACTTAAATGATTTTGCTAACGAGAAGAGTTTTAGTTGTAAAAAAGATGATATTTTTGATGCATTTAGAAGTATGATAGCTTGTGATGCTTTTAGGGAAGAACGAGAAAATCTCTTTTCAAAAATCAAAAATAGAATTCAAGCAATTTCACTGACAAAAGATATTGTGGTTCCTTATAAAGGTGTGGTGCAGGCTCTGGGAAAAGATAATGCAAATGAAATTGTCAAATTGCAAGATTTTTCATTTTCATACACACACGAAAACCCTTTTCCAATCCATATCGAAGATAAAACAGAGTTGAATCGTGCATTTGAATCTGTGTTTTCTAAAGCCACTTCATTTTTAAGTCATTTTTAAGTCTGTATGTTACCCTTACTTCTCTTATCTCGCAAGGAAAGCCTTATTTATATATTATTTTTCGATAAAAACATTTGTTGTATTGCACAAATTTATTACTTTTGTGTAATTTATTTTCTGATATTTATGTTTTTGAAAGTCAAAATCTTTGATAGTATTGGAAATCATTTAATTTAAACAATATGAATCATAATTTATTAAAAGGAAAAAGAGGGATAGTATTTGGTGCACTCAATGATATGTCTATTGCTTGGAAAGTGGCAGAGCGAGTAGTAGAAGAGGGTGCAACAATCACTTTGTCAAATACGCCAATTGCAGTTCGTATGGGTACTACCAATGACTTGGCTGAAAAATTGAATGCAAAATTAATTCCTGCAGATGCTACTTCTGTAGAAGATTTGGAAAAAGTTTTCACAGAGTCGCAAGAGTTTTTAGGTGGAAAAATTGATTTTATCCTTCACTCAATCGGAATGTCGCCCAACGTAAGAAAAAATCGTCCTTATGAAGATTTGGACTACAGAATGTTGAACACTACATTGGATGTATCGGCTGTTTCTTTTCATAAAATGATGCAAGTAGCCTATCAAATGGATGCAATGGCTAATGGTGGTTCAATTGTAGCACTTACCTATATGGCTGCACAACGTACATTCTACGGATATGGCGATATGGCTGATGCCAAAGCTCTTTTAGAGAGTATTGCTCGTAGCTTTGGTTATGTATATGGTCGTCGAAATAAAGTTCGTGTGAATACAGTTTCGCAATCTCCAACTATTACTACTGCTGGTAGTGGTGTTCACGGTTTCAATAGTTTGGTCGATTTTGCTGAAAAAGTTTCGCCTCTTGGCAATGCAGATGCTGATGAATGTGCCGACTATTGTGTTACACTTTTCAGCGACTTAACCCGTAAAGTTACGATGCAAAATCTATTTCACGATGGCGGTTATGCCAATATGGGAATGAGCCACGAAGCGATGGAGCA
>CAYFRA010000043.1:0-15993 GCA_964345395.1 uncultured Paludibacter sp.
TTAGAAGTTTTGTAACGGATACCGTGCATTTGCGTAAATCGATTTTGATTGGTGCCTACATAAGCCGATGCACCCAACAAACTAATCATAGCACTGCTCTCCAATTGTTTTGGTTTTTTATATTTCACATCCAAAACCGAAGCTGTTTTATCACCATACTCAGCATTGAACCCACCCGATGAGAAAGAGACCGCACCCACCATATCGGGATTGATAAAACTCAAACCCTCTTGCTGTCCCGCTCTTATAAGCAAGGGTCTATATATCTCTATTCCATTGACATAAACAATATTCTCATCATAGTTACCTCCACGCACATTGTATTGAGAACTCAACTCATTGTTGCTGGTAACACCTGAAAAGCTAATCAAGAGCGACTCAAAACTACCACTGGTATTGGGTATCACCTTATATTTGCCCGCGTCGATGGTTTCCATATTGGAGGTGCTCCGTCGGTTGGCAGTAATCTGAACGGTTTGCAACTCTGTTGTTTGCGATAATAACACGACTGTGATCTGCAAAACCTGTTTTTGTGGTGGTATGGTATGTACCAGCGTTTCATAACCGATATGTGAAAATATTATTTCAACAGAATCATTATTGGGGATAGAGATGTCATAATATCCGCTTTGATTGGTGGTAGTGCTATAGGCTAAACCCTCAAAATGCACACTCACATTCTCAATACCTCGATTGTATTCGTCAATTACATAACCATATAAGCGAACACTGTTTCTCTGTGCATTTACTGTCCAAATGGCAATAAAGAAAAAAAGCACAAGAAAAGCCAATCGCTGCATACGACAATATTTTTTTATATTTTTAGAATGTAAACTCAATTCTTCGAACAATAAAATGTATCAGACTATATAACGTATTGTCGTATCTATTTGTATAAAAAATGAATTTAATCCACTTAAAAGATGTCAAATTCTGTCAATGGTTTTTACACCCTTCACCAATTTTATTTTTTTAATAATATTATCCAACATCTTATTATCACGTATCATGATGGTAATACTCCCCTCAAACAGACCTACATTGCTGTTTATAGAGATAGAACGGAGAAGCACATCGCTCTCTTTTGAGATGATTGAAGTGATGTTTGTAACAATACCAATATCATCATTGCCTATCACCCGAAGCGTGATGGGGTAGTGCGAGCCGTCAGATTTGCCTGACCATTTGGCTGGGATAATCCGATAACCAAAGCGTTCGCGCATTTGAGGTGCGTTGGGGCAGTTGGTACGATGAATTTTTATCCCACCAACAACTGATACAAAACCAAAAATCTCATCGCCATATATGGGGTTGCAACACTTTGAAAGTTTGTAATCCACATTTTTGAGGTTGTTGTCGATGACCAATACATCCTCTTTTACATGCGATTCAGGAATGGATTCTGCTTCTTTTGTGAAACTCTCAGCTGTGCGAGTCGTTACATTCAGCTTCTGATCTTTTCCTTCCAACTCAAGATACAAATTACGAATATCGTGAATATCCACCTTCTCTAAAGCAATGGCTTGATAGAGGTCGCTTACCGTTTTGTAATTGAGTTTTTTTGCTAATTTTGAAAATAGGCCATCATCATACTCTATCTTCCAATTTTTAAAACGCCTAAATAGAATTTCTCGCCCGTCATCGGCATCTTTATATTCAATCTCTTTGAGCGACTGTCTGATTTTATTCTTAGCTTTTGATGTAACAGCAATTTTAAGCCAAGCAGGATTGGGTTTTTGTGTTGGCGAAGTGATCACCTCAACTTGATCCCCATTTTTCAGTTGATATCTTATCTGTGCGTGCTTTCCGTTTACGCGTCCACCCACGCACTGAGTGCCCAATTTGGTATGAATGGAGAATGCGAAGTCAAGCAAAGTTGCACCTTTCGGGAATTTGTATAAATCACCATTGGGGCTAAATACAAAAACCTCTTCATCATACAAGTCGAGCTTAAACTGATCCATAAAATCGACCGCATTTAGCTCTGGGTTTTCCAAAATATCTCGGATATTTTTGAGCCATTCGTCCATTCCACCCTCACTTTTTCCACCTTTATATTTCCAGTGAGCAGCCAAACCCATTTCAGCCACCTCATCCATCCTTTCGGTTCGTATCTGAACTTCAACCCATTTGTTTTCAGGACCTAAAACTGTGGTATGTAAGCTTTCATAACCATTTGATTTGGGTATAGAGAGCCAGTCGCGCAAACGTTTTGGATTGGGTTGATACATATCTGCCACAATGGAGTATGCTTGCCAACAAGCCGATTTCTCTTTTTCAATCGGTGTGTCAAAAATCAATCGAATAGCAAACAGGTCATAAATATTTTCAAAAAAAGTGTTTTGGTTCTTAATTTTGTTGTAGATAGAATGTATCGATTTGGTTCTTCCTTTTATCTCAAATGGAAAAGGAATATCACGCTCAATTTTCTCTTTCAATGGCTGAATAAATGAGTCGATATAGGCATCTCTTGACTTTTTGGTCTCATTTAGTTTTTTGGCTATCCCTTTATAAATGTCTGGTTCAGTATATTTCAACGACAGATCCTCCAACTCTGTTTTGATCTTATAAAGGCCCATTCTATGAGCTAATGGGGCGTACAAAAACCCACTCTCTTTGGCGATGCTCAACTGTTTGCTTTGCTCATAATCTTTCAGGTTACGCATCGTGTGAAGTCTATCCGCAATCATAATCAAAATCACCCTTATGTCTTCGGCCATCGTGAGCACCAACTTACGGAAGTTTTCAGTTTCCAACACCAACTGTTTGTCATATAAACTCTGCACTCGCTGCAAGCCAACTATGATAGGATCAATTTTTACATTAAAACGCTTTTCAATCGAGCTTATCTTCTGCTCACTCTTTTGTGCAACATCAAAAAACAGTTGACTCAAGAGTGCTGCTTTGCCCAATCGCATCTCTGTGAGCAAGATCTCAACAACTTGAAGATTCTTATATAAAAATTGATTTATCTCCGTTTCACTCATTTTTTGAGCTTCAAAATGGTGCTGTAGAAGCTGGCTGAGTTCTTTCAACTCTGATTTATCAAACATCGAATTGTAGCGATAATACAATGATCGATATGTGCTGTATATTTTATTTTTCATTATAAACTCCTTTGTTATTTGTGCAAAAATATAAAATAAAATGATACAAAATGGCACAATTTAGTGAATTATTAAAAGTAACAAAGGGGTAAAACAGAAATAAATTTGTATTTTTGTAGAAGTAAAGCTTAATTGCCAGATATAGTGAAAATAAGAAAACAGAACGAAAGTCAGAAAATAGATATCGCTGTAGATGCTCGAAAAATATTGGAGCATGATGATATCGAACTGGTAAGGATGCACATTGCACCGGGCGAATCAATAGATGCTCACATCAATCCGCTACCGGTCGTTTTTTATATTATGGCAGGCGAAGCGGTCTTTAGTTTTGAAGGGGAGGAGCATATTGTAAATGCTGAAAGCACAATCGAAATACCAGCTTATAAAAACCGTGGCATCGCCAATAAAAGTGATGAGAACTTAGAGTTGTTGGTTATAAAAATCTTAAATAAATAGCATGAAGAAAACAATCTTTACCGGCTTATTAGCAATAATATTGTTTTCTCCTCAGTTTGTATGGACACAAACCGAAAGTGAAAAAACAATAAGCTTACTAACACAACAAAACGAATTGCTAAAACATCGTTTGGATCAGTTGGAGCGTGTAACTGACGATGTGCTTTGGTACAACAAGTTGGGTGATATAGCCCATGTTGACAAACTGTTTCACTATGGCCCTCCGCTTTGGAAAGAGGAAGATATGGATGCACAGGGAGCTGGCAATCCAGTAAAAATATGGTCATATGTATTTATTCCAAAATTTGTGGAACAGGGAAAGAAATATCCGTTGATGGTGTTTGTACATGGCGGTGTACATGCCAATTTTGATACCTACAATACCCACATCATCCGCGAATTGGTGTCGCAAGGCTATGTTGTTATTGCCAATGAGTATCGAGGCAGCACAGGTTATGGCGCTGCTTATTATCGCCGAATAGATTATGGAGGATTGGAGAACGAAGATGTTTTTGCTTCCCGTAATTTAGCTATTGAAAAATACGATATTGTCGATGCAAAACGAGTAGGCATTATGGGCTGGTCGCACGGTGGTATGATCACTTTGATGAATATATTTGACCACCCCAATTCGTATCAAGCAGCCTATGCAGGAGTGCCGGTGAGTGATGTGATAGCAAGAATGGGCTACAAAGACCAATCTTATCGTGATCTGTTTTCGGCACCTTATCATATTGGAAAGACAGCCGATGAAAATGTAAAAGAGTATCGTCGTAGATCGCCAGCTTGGAATACGCATAAATTCCAAAATACCCCTCTACTCATATATACCAACACCAATGATGAAGATGTCAATGTTTTGGAAGTTGAGCACTTAATCAAATCATTGAAAGCAGATGGGAAAAAATTCACTTATAAAATTTTTGAAGATCTACCCGGAGGACACTCTTTTGACAGAATGGATACGAAAATAGCGAACGAAATACGATTTGATATTTACAAATTTCTCAATAAGGAACTCAATCCGCCGAAGCCTTTTAAAAACCTAAAAGAGTTGCAAAAAGCAGCTTATTTGTTTTATTAACTGTGTTGATTTTAATATTAAATTGACCATTATTCAAAAATTAAAATGTCAGTTGCATCACTATTATACAATCCCGAAAAAAGCATTTTAAATATCCTGATTAGCTCAGATAGCATTCTTTACACCATTTCAGATGAGTATGATCAAGTGTTTTTGCGGCAGGAGATAAATTTGCTGAGGAGCCGTAAATCTGAACTTGGTGGATATGAGCAGTTTTTCAATCAGCCTGAATTGAACATCTTGAGCGATAATGTTCGCATTATTTTTGAGGATAGTTTATATCAAATTATTCCAAGTGAGTTTTTTATAAAAAAAGATATTAAAACAGTTTATGAGATTGAGCATGGCAAATTAAATCGAGATGTTCTAAACTACAAAGTGCTTCCCAAATGGCGGGTTCATCTGATTTACAAAATACCAGAACGAATGTATCGGTTTTTCAGAGATAAATATCCCAAAGCTCAATTTGACCATCGGATATCCCACAATTTGAAAAAAAAGGTGGAAAAAAACAACCCTGCGATATATGCTTTTCTTCGTTCAAAAGAGATAGATATTATTGTTGTAGATCAAGCAAAATTGCAATTGGCGGCTACCTATGGAGTTGCCACAAATGAAGATATACTATATCATATCTTGAATGTTTATGAGCAGTTGTCGTTGGATGTCGATGAGTTTCCATTGCAAATAAAATTCAAAGATAAAACCAACGAAACTTTGTTCAATTTGCTTGCAGGGTATATTAAAGAGATAAAAATTTAGAAAATGAGAATAATTTCCGGAAAACATAAAGCACGAAGAATAGAGATTCCCCGCAACGTAACTGCTCGACCCACTACCGATTTTGCTAAGGAGAGTTTGTTTAATTTGCTCAACAACCAAATTGACTTAGAGGATATTGATGTGCTCGATCTTTTTGCAGGTGTGGGCAGCATCAGTTTGGAATTTATATCGCGTGGGGCTCGTAGTGTGATTGCTGTAGATGTGGCACATAGACAGACAAGTTTTATCAAAAGAAATGCTCAAAATCTTCAAGCCGATAATCTTAGTGTTGTCAAAGGTGATGCGATACACTATATTCAAGCAACAAAAATTAAGTTTGACTTGGTTTATGCCGATCCACCATATGATTTTGAGCAATTAGCTAAAATCCCAGATCTTGTTTTTGCCAACGATTTGCTCAAAGAGGAAGGGCTGTTTGTTTTGGAGCACTCTAAAACCCATAGTTTTGAAGAGCACGAGCGATTTGTTTCACATCGAAAATATGGCAACGTGCATTTTAGCTTTTTTCAATAACAACTCAATACGAAAAAAATATCGTCAGGGTATTTGTGTTTTATCATAAAAAACTGTTTAAGTAGCGTGATTTTAATCAACCACCACAGCAACAGAGTTTAATATAACCCTATCTGCGATTCATCAATCGGGTAAATTCCTTAGGCATTTCTGATTTGAAACTGATCAATTTGTGGGTAATAGGATGATAAAACTCAAGCTGATTGGCGTGTAGAGCAATCCGACTGAAGTTGTCAGTTTTAGAACCATATTTTCTGTCGCCAACAATGGGGTGTCCAATGTACTCCATGTGTGAACGAATTTGATTTTTTCTCCCTGTTACCAACTCCAACTCAAGCATAGAGTAAAGTGCACTTTTTTTAATCAATCTGTAATTGCTGATTGCTTGCTTTCCTCCATTGTTAAACTTATTTGAATAGACTTTGAGTTTGATTTCATCTTCGGTAAGCCACGTTACTATGTGCCCATTATCCTCCTCAACATGTCCTTCTACAATGGCGATATAAGAACGTTTCTTCACAATGTCGTGCCAGTTTTCTCTCAAAATACGTTGCAAATCTCTGTTTTTGGTAAACAACAAAACACCTGAAGTCAATTTGTCCAATCGATGAACAGTATATATATTGTTGGAGTAAGACGCTTTTCTAACGTATTTTTTTAGAATTGAAAATGCAGTAGTATCAATTCCCGAACCGGCAGTAACGGTGAGTAAACCCTCTTTTTTATCCACCGCAATAAAGTCATCATCTTCATAAATAATTTTAAGATGTGGATGATTTAGTCCCACTTTCCCACCACTTGATGAAATAGATACCTCATCTCCCACTTGCAAAGGGTGATTATATTGAGTGATGATTTGCCCGTTTACTTGCACCAACCTACGAGTAAGCAACGATTTTATAGAGTTCCGACTTTTCCCTCCCATGCTTTCGATTAAAAATGCCATCAATTCTTGTTTGCTCTTTACAACGAATTGACTCATTTTAGGTGTGCTTATATATCTATTTTGCATTTTTTGATTTTGTTTGAATAGAGGATAATTATCAATTTCGAACCATTTTAAATTATCCAAGCAGTGATGATAAGTATGACCAAGTCACACTATATTCATTGTGGTTTCTCAATGTTGATAAATCTTTCGTACCACTTCTTTTTAGGAGGCTCCTGTCTAACTGTGTAGTTGTCAGAAGTTACCGGAGTAAATGGCTTGCCTGACATTATCATCTGGTAAATATGTCCCCAATCAGGCAGACCACCAATATTGCGATCGTCGATAAAAACTTCCGCATTCAATTTTCGTGGTTGTGTATCAATCAACTCTCCATCAGGATAGTTGCTATTTACAGCATAAAACTCCAAACCTCTCTCACGACAATATTCAACAGCCTCTTTGAGCAGTTCGTCCTCTCTCACTGTCCACAATATAAGAATGTGATGACCCTCTGTCTGAAAGCGTTTGAGCGTTTCAATCGCAAATGGAATTTCTCTTCCTATCGCAGGGTACTCGTGCGTTACAATAGTCCCATCAAAATCTACAGCAATTACCATATCTATTAGAATTAATATTTTGTTAAATGTATTTAGTACCTTTTGGTTGATCCGAATCAATATCTAAATCTAAATCGTTGATGATTTTCATACGTGTTGGTTTACAGAAATAGAGAGCTATTGCCGCAATAGCCGCCGCAAAAATCAATGATTGCGAATGCATAAAAAATGCCAACACAACGCCCACTACAAATGCAATGCCAATAACCCATATTCTGATAGAGGCTGCTTTTTTATACTTTCTAAACTGCTCATATTGGTCTGTTTCGTTTTGTAGCTTCAAATTGTTTTTGTGAAACAGGTAAAGCGCCGAAGGGATTGAGAGTAATAAATATAAAATATATGCAGTTTGCAGATTAGATGCCAAACTACTTTGTGGATCTATCTTTCTAACTTCTACGTGGGTATAAGTCAAAAAGAAAAACACAATTACAGCTACAATTACCAACAAATAGATGGTGTAATAAATCACATTAATTGACCTACCTAAAAGTCTAATTTTTCTTTCTAAATTCATTATCTTTACTTAAAAGAGTTAGTAAAATCAACCCTATTGACAATGGAGCGTCCGAGTGTTACCTCATCAGCATACTCCAGCTCATCTCCAATGGCCACACCTCTTGCAATGGTCGTTATTTTAATATCAAACGCAGAAATCTTCCGAAATATATAAAAGTTGGTCGTATCTCCCTCCATAGTTGTGCTCAATGCCAAAATAATCTCTTTGACTGGCTCTGTTTTCAAACGTTCAACCAAAGCTTCAATCTCTAAATCATTGGGGCTAACACCATCCATTGGCGAAATAACACCACCAAGCACATGATACAAGCCTTTGTATTGCTGCGTATTCTCAATTGCAATTACATCTTTGACATTTTCAACAACACAAATAGTGTGCCTGTCGCGTGAAGGGTTGACACATATTTCGCAAGTCTCATTATCAGATAAATTATGACATTGCTTACAGTAAATGATTTCGTTTCGGAGTTTGATAAATGCGTTTCCAAACTGCTCAACCTCCTCTTCCGACTGTTTAAGCAAGTGCAGCACCAAACGAAAAGCTGTTTTTCGTCCGATTCCAGGCAGCTTCGAAAACTCGTTTATCGCATTTTCTAATAGTGTAGATGAAAATTGTTGTTGCATCAATAGTATAAATTTTCGACTACAAAAATACAAAATATATACGACATTTGCCATTATAGTTAGCTATATTAGAAATATTTTATTTTATCTAAATTTTCTTTTTTATCTTTGCAAGCTTATCAGAAACAAAATTGCATATGTCTTCATCATTGGTAATACTTATTCTACTCCTCTATTTTGCTGTTTTATTGGGTGTTTCGTACTTTGTTAGCAAAAGCAATTCGGATAATGACGCTTTTTTTAGGGCAAACAAAAAGTCACCTTGGTGGATTGTTGCTTTTGGTATGATTGGTTCATCTATCTCTGGTGTTACCTTTGTTTCTGTGCCTGGTATGGTACGCGATGTCAGCTTCAACTATATGCAAACGGTGTTTGGCTTCTTTTTTGGCTATATCATCATCGCTTTGGTGCTGCTGCCGCTTTACTATCGTCTTAATCTGACTTCAATCTATAGCTATTTGGGCGATCGATTAGGTGTGAAATCATATAAAACTGGTGCCTCTTTTTTCTTCATTGGGAAAATCATTGGTGCTGCTGCTCGCCTCTATTTAGTTGCAATGATTTTGCAAATCACAGTTTTTGAAGAGATGGGCATCCCTTTTTGGATCAATGTGAGTGTGATAAGTTTGCTTATCTGGCTTTATACACAAAAAAGCGGTATCAAAACTGTGATTTGGACTGATACCATCCAAACGCTTATTATGTTAGTGGCTCTTGTGCTCATAATTGCAGGCGTATGGAAGCAGTTAGATTTGCCAAGAACTGAAATTCTATCTTACTTGAAAAAAAGTCCGACAACAAAAATTTTCGTATTTGATGATTGGCAAAACCGCCAATATTTCTGGAAACAGTTTATTAGTGGAATGTTTATACCCATTGTGATGACAGGCTTAGACCAAGATATGATGCAGAAAAACCTGACCATCAAAACTCTGAAAGATGCACAAAAAAATATGTATAGCTACGGGATTTTGTTTGTACCTTTCAATCTTCTGTTTTTAACGCTTGGTGCACTTTTGTTGATTTTGGCTAATCAGAATGGCATTGTGCTTCCTGATCGCTCTGATGATATCCTCACTGTTTTTGCTACCACGCATTTGGGTGGCACGGTGCATCTGTTTTTTGTTCTTGGAATTGTTGCAGCAGCTTTTTCGAGTGCCGACTCAGCCCTCACCGCTCTCACCACATCTTTCTCCATTGACATTCTCAACCTCAACGAAAACGACAACAGCAATCTTGCTAAGCTAACCCGCAGATGGGTGCATATCGGCATCACGGTGTTGATGATATTGATCATCCTTATTTTCGATGCACTCAACAGTAGAAGCCTAATTGATGCTATTTATACCATCGTTTCCTATACTTACGGACCTCTGTTGGGGCTTTTTGCATTTGGCTTATTCACAAAAAAGGAGACCAAAGATAAATTTGTTCCTTATGTCGCCATTGCATCGCCCATTATTTGCTATGTGTTGAATCTTGTTTCGATTAAATATTGGGGCTATGCCTTCGGTTACGAATTGCTTATGTTGAATGGATTGCTTACTTTTGTTGGTCTTTACTTAATGAAACAGAATAAGAAACAGATAAAACCAACAAGATTATGAACATAAAATCAGCCGAATTTGTAATTAGCAACACCGATTATAACAAATGTCCTGAGGGCAATAATCCTGAGTATGCTTTTATTGGTCGATCCAATGTGGGTAAGTCGTCCCTTATCAATATGTTAGCCAACAAAAGAGGTTTGGCTATGACCTCATCCAAACCCGGAAAGACATTGTTAATCAATCATTTCATCATCAACAAAGAGTGGTATTTAGTCGATTTGCCGGGCTATGGCTACGCTACCATCAGCAAAGTGATGCGCGCCAATCTCAAAAAGATAATTGATGGCTACATCCTCAATCGTGAGCAGATGCTCAATCTTTTTTTATTGATAGATAGTCGCCACGAGCCACAAAAAATTGATACTGAATTTATGGAGTGGTTGGGGGTGAGTGGTGTGCCTTTTTCTATTGTATTCACAAAAGCCGACAAACTCTCAACAACGCAGCTTCAAAAGAATATCAGCATTTATAAAGAAAAACTACAAGAAAGTTGGGAAGAATTACCACCTATTTTCATCACTTCATCAGAAAAAAAGATGGGGCGTGACGAAATTTTAGATTATATCGATTCGATAAATAAAGAGATGAAAGTATAAAGAGATCTGTATAGATTTTGGATTGATGTATAGCTTTGAAGAGTTACAAAAACTGTAGATATCAAGATGATTGAAAGAAACAATCATCTTATTGATGCTCTTATTTCTTTTCAGATAAAATAATCTGTTTCACCCAATGAGGTTTCACGTAGCTACAAATCATAATCGATTATTTTCCATTCGGATAACTTGTTTTCTACACTTCTTTAAATGAAAGCATATCGTAAAATAATACATATCGATATGGATGCATTTTATGCGTCTGTAGAGCAACGCGATTTTCCAGAATATAGCGGCAAACCGCTTATTGTAGGTGGAACGCACCAACGTGGTGTGGTGGCTGCTGCAAGTTATGAGGCGAGAAAGTATGGCATCCACTCAGCTATGTCAGCCAAACGAGCATTCCGCCTATGCCCCGATTTGATAGCCGTAAAGCATCGTATGGATGTTTATAAATCAGTATCATACGAGATTAGAGCTATATTTTATGAATACACTGATTTGGTAGAACCGCTATCCTTAGATGAGGCATTTTTGGATGTAACGGAAAATAAGAAAGGTATCGAATTGGCGCAAGATATAGCTAAAGAGATAAAGCAACGTATCAAACAAGAGTTGAAACTAACTGCCTCAGCTGGTATATCTTACAATAAATTTTTAGCGAAAATAGCTTCAGATATACAAAAACCCGATGGATTGACTGTTATTCACCCAAAAAGAGCAGACGAGGTACTTAAAAAACTGCCAATTGAAGCTTTTTGGGGTGTAGGTAAGGTTACAGCAGAGCGTATGCACCAGTTGGGAATCTTGAATGGAGAAGATTTGCGTGCAAAAGAGAAACAATTTCTTGTCGGCCATTTTGGGAAGATGGGAAATCTATTTTACCATTTTGCACGCGGTGAAGATGAACGAGAAGTAGAACCCAATCGGGAGCGGCTTTCAGTGGGGTGCGAACGTACTTATAGCGAAGATTTATTTGAGCTTACTGATATTTACACTAAATTTGAGGAGCTTGCTATAGAGTTGGATACTCGCATCGAAAAGAATAATTTTCACGGCTACACCTTCAATCTGAAAGTGAAGTTGGATGACTTCAAAATTATCAATCGAAGCAAAACTTTTGACGAACCAATTCATTCTATTTCAGATTATTTAAACCTTGCTAAAGAGCTTTTTGAAACGGTTGATACGCAAAAACAAGGTGTTCGACTTTTGGGTTTGTCCATCTCAAATCCGCGTGAAAAAGAGATGGAAAGTGATTTGGTAGATTTGCAATTGAAAATTCCTTTTGAATATTTTTGATTGGCTTTTTTCAGAAATCTTTTAATTGAGTCGTTTATACCTATTTGCCAGCAATTAAAAAAACTGAGAATAATCATCCAAGTAACAGTTAAATTTTGTTATTTTTAATAATCGAAGCAAATACATAGCTATCTTTGTGCACTGTTTGAGTGTAATGAAAACAAAACTAATAACATTTATCATATGCGAAGTTTTACTACCTACCTAAGCTTATTCTTGCTTATTTCTACACAATTACTTGCAAAAGATTACACCATTAGCGGTTATGTTACCAATCAGAGAGGTAACGAGACTTTAATTGGTGCTACAATTCTTGATATAGGATCTGGAAAAGGTAGCGTTAGCAATTCATATGGTTTCTATTCACTCACAATTCCCGAAGGCGAGGTGAGTTTGCGTTACTCTTATGTGGGTTTTACGCCTATTGTTATCGATTTGCACCTCAAGAAAGATACCCTTATTTCTATACAATTAGATGAGGCTACAGAACTGAAAGAGCTGACGGTGATAGGACATCATAGCGAGTTGGGAGTGAAGGGTACTCAAATGAGTGCCGTGGAGGTGCCGATTGCTCAAATTAAATCTATCCCATCACTTTTTGGAGAAACCGATGTTTTGAAAGCTTTGCAGTTGCTACCCGGTGTTCAGGGTGGTACTGAGGGTTCTGCTGGTCTTTATGTGCGTGGCGGTGGTCCCGATGAAAACTTGTTGCTTTTAGATGGCGTGCCTGTATATAATGTCAATCATCTATTTGGTTTCTTTTCGGTGTTCAATGCAGATGCTATCAAAAACGTAACGCTCTACAAAGGAAATTTTCCTGCTCGCTTTGGTGGCAGGCTATCGTCTGTTTTGGATGTGAGAATGAACGATGGGAATATGCAAGAGTATCACGGAAATATAAGCGTTGGTTTAATTTCATCAAAAATCAATTTAGAGGGTCCAATAGTTAAAGATAAAACAAGCTTTAACCTCTCGGCACGTCGCACCTATTTTGATGTTTTGACACAACCAATAATCAAATATGTTGCCAAAAAAGAGGGAGCAGGTAATACATCGGCTGGCTATTATTTTTACGATTTTAATGCTAAGATAAACCATAAGTTTTCTGATAAAGATAGGCTTTACTTCAGTTTTTACTCGGGTGATGACGCTATTTACGCTTCATTCAAAACGAGGAGTGGTTCAAGATATGACGATGTTAAATATAGAGAACAGATGAAAATGAATTGGGATTGGGGTAATTTGATTGCTGCTGTGAGATGGAACCATGTGGTAAATAGCAAGATTTTTATGAATACAACTGCATCATATACCCGCTATCGTTTTATTCTGGGAATGAAAAATATATATGAGGAGATTCCCGCTTCAAGAAATGACTACGCTGCTTCAATTGCTTATGACTCTGGTATCGAGGATTATTCCGCAAAAGTTGATTTTGATTACACACCAAATAATAATCACGATATAAAGTTTGGTGCCAATTATCTTTATCATCAATTCAAACCTGGTGTTTCGTCATTCAAAGAGACCTCTTCTAATGAAAATCCCATTGACATAACTGTTGGTGATAAACCTATCTTTTCTCACGAAACAGCTCTTTATATTGAAGATAATATGAGCATATCTGAATTTTTTAAAGTAAATATGGGTCTGCATCACTCTTCTTTTTTTGTTCAGAATAAATTTTACCACTCTCTTCAACCTCGCGTTAGTGCTCGGATGTTGTTGAGCGACAATCTCTCTTTCAAAGCAGCCTACGCTTATATGTCGCAATATATTCATTTGCTATCTAATAATAATATAAGTCTGCCTACCGACTTGTGGGTTCCGGTAACCAATCAGATTGAACCTATGTCGTCAAATCAATATTCGGCTGGCCTTTTTTATAATTTGAAAAATTGGGTCGATTTGTCGGTTGAGGGCTATTATAAAACGATGGATAATATCATAGAATATAAAGATGGTGCAAGTTTTTGGGGCTCTTCCACAGGCTGGGAAGAGAAAGTGAGTATGGGGCGTGGATGGTCATATGGTGTGGAGTTTTTGGCTCAACGCTCTTATGGTAATACTACGGGTTGGTTGGGTTATACTTGGGCTAAAGCAGAGCGGCTTTTTGATAGAGAAGGGCAGGAGATAAACTTTGGGCAGGTTTTCCCAGCTAAGTATGATCGCCGACACGATATCAGCTTAGTTGCTACACATAAATTTAGTGATCGTATAGATCTATCAGGAACTTGGGTTTACAGCACTGGCAATACTGGCACCTTAGAAGAGCATCATTACCAATTAGGTCCTACACCTGAAAGTGATGGCTTTTTTTCATATTCGGAGTCGCTGCCTTATATACCATCTCGTAATAATTTCAGATACCCAAGCTATCATCGTATGGACTTAGGTGTCAATTTTCACAAACAAAAAAAACACGGTGTTCGCACTTGGAATTTAAGTGTGTATAATCTTTATAATCAGTACAACCCTTTTATGGTCTATGTCAGTAGCGATTATGATTATCAGCTTAACAAGTCAACAAAAAAGCTGATGAAAGTGAGTATTTTCCCAATCATTCCATCATTAAGTTATTCTTATAAATTTTAGACGATTATGAAAGCTTTTAAATATATATTGCTAACTTTTGCTATATTGTTTTTCGCTTCTGGCTGCGAAAGAGAGATCAAATTCAAAGGGGAAGAGACAGACCCTATGTTGGTGCTAAATGCTTTAATAAATGCAGATGAGCAAATACGAATCAATCTAAGTCAGAGTCGTTTCTTTCTGATATATGAAAATA
This sequence comes from uncultured Paludibacter sp., assembly GCA_964345395.1. GTDB lineage: Bacteria > Bacteroidota > Bacteroidia > Bacteroidales > Paludibacteraceae > UPXZ01. The sequence goes on from CAYFRA010000043.1 coordinate 14,931, forward strand.
AGGGGTTTAAACAGATAAAAGATGCGGACATTGAGTTATATGTAAACAATGAATACAAAGAAAAACTAAGTTTTAAAACCATAATCTTTGGTGAAGAAGTGGACTATCCGTATTGGGGGGGCTATGACGACACTGAATATGGTCACTACGTCTCAAACTATATTGCAAAAGCTGGAGATCAGATTAGGATTGTGGCAAACAAGGAGGGATTTGTGGAGGCAACAAGCGAACTTGTAGTCCCTGAAATTATCCCTTTTCAATCTACCGAAATTTATGATCACAAAGAGGAAGTGCGTCCATATGCTTCCTACAATTATATTTTTGATGAGGAGAAAGAAACTTATGTGCCGGTGTTAGACACGCTGAGTTATATTGTTTATGATGTATTCAAACTGAAAGTTAAATTCAAAGATGAAGAAAACTTCAAAAACTTTTATCGAATTAAATTAACTCAATGGAGCATCTTAGGTGATGGATATGAGCAGTCTAATAAAGTAGAATTCAAGCAGAGTGCTCAAATTGAAAATAATGATTTCTATAGAGAAGCGTCCTATTTCAGCTCTAACAATCCTGTGTTTATTCAAAATAATAATTCAATGGAAGAGATATTTGGTGATGATCTCTTTTCAAATACTAATCCTTTTTTGATGTTTTCGGATGAGTTTTTTGATGGTGAAACATATGAGTTGATTTTCGACGTAATTTTATACAAATATTCGGTTTCTAAAGAAGGTTATGAAAGTGGTATGGATTATAAGTATGAATTGTTTTCGCATAATGAGTTAGAAATTAATTTTTATCAAATTACACGCGACTACTATCTCTACTTACGCACTATTGATGCCTATGAAAACAATCTCGGCATATTTGCAGAACCCGTTCAGATTTATTCAAACGTAAAAGGCGGTATTGGTATCATAGGTGGACAATCATATTTTCAAGTTAGAGAGAGAGTGGAGTAGGGATTAAGAATTAAAAATATTGAATTAAGAATTAAGAATAGATTGGTGGATGTAATTTGACTGGTATTAAGTTGAAATTCGGTAGATATTCAATAGATATT
>CAYFRA010000044.1:0-15441 GCA_964345395.1 uncultured Paludibacter sp.
TTGCGAATTTATTCAACTATAAGTAAGAAGTAATTCTTTTTACCTCTTTGCACCAAGATGTAACGATTATTGAGTAGATAGTCGCCGTTTATTTCTGTATCTTGAGACTCCAATCGCTCTTTATTGATGCTTACTCCATTGCTTTGCACCAATTTGCGCATTTCTCCTTTCGATGCAAAAACCTCTGCTTTTTCTGTGAGCAGCTCAATGGCTTTGATACCTTCATTTGCAAAAAGCTCTTTAGAAACCACAAATTGAGGCACTCCTTCAAAAACAGCCAAAAGTGTATCTTCATCTAACTTTTTCAATGCTTCTGAGGTTGCATTCCCAAACAATATATTTGAAGCTTCAACAGCAGCCTCGTAATCTTCGCGCGAATGTACCATCACAGTTACCTCTTCAGCCAAACGTCTTTGAAGTAGGCGTTGATGTGGGGCGGCACGATGCTCATCAATGAGAGAAAATATTTCATCTTTCCCGATAGAAGTAAATATTTTAATGTATTTTTCAGCATCATCATCACTCACATTGAGCCAAAACTGATAAAATTTATAAGGTGAAGTGTAGTTTCTGTCCAACCACACATTGCCACTCTCTGTTTTTCCAAACTTGCCACCATCTGCTTTGGTAATCAGCGGACAAACCAATGCAAAAGCCTCTCCACCAATAGCACGACGAATCAATTCAGTCCCAGAGGTAATATTACCCCATTGGTCTGAGCCGCCCATCTGAAGTTTACAGTTTTTATTTTCATATAAATACTGAAAATCGTATGCTTGCAAGAGCTGATATGAAAATTCGGTGAAGGACATACCGACAGTAGAATCGCTACTCAAACGTTTTTTCACCGAATCTTTTGCCATCATATAATTCACAGTAAGATGCTTTCCAACATCTCTAATAAAGTTGAGGAATGAATAATCCTTCATCCAGTCAAAATTATTGACCAGCTCAGCTGCGTTGGCTTCCTTGCTTTCAAAATCGAGAAATTTTGCCAACTGTTTTTTTATTGCTTCTTGGTTGTGTCGAAGTGTATTTTCGTCGAGTAGATTTCTCTCAGCCGATTTCATTGATGGGTCACCAATCATACCTGTTGCACCACCAATTAGGGCGATAGGCTTATGACCTGCGCGCTGAAAGTGCCTCAACATCATCACCCCCACCAAGTGCCCTATGTGTAAAGAATCGGCAGTAGGATCAATTCCTACGTAAGCAGTTGTCATACCTTCTTTCAAAACATCTTCTGTGCCAGGCATAACAGTATGGATCATACCACGCCACTCAAGTTCTTCTATAAAATTCATTTTGTTGTTTTATTTTGGAATAATTGTTTACAAAGATAATATTAAATGGCATAAAAGCCAAAGTCGTAATATATCAAACTCAATTTTACCATAACTTTATCTCTGTTGATTATGATTTAAAATATCATTTTATACATCAAAAAAATAACCCTTTGCCTGATTAAGACGAAGGGTTACTTTATTTCTTTTGTGAAACGTTTTATAATTTATATACGTTTTCTCCCCCTTCGGCAATCATATTACGCATATCAACAATCATCTTGGCATTCTTCTTTACAATTGTCATATCAAACACCTTATGATTGGTAGTAAGCACCACACAGTCAGCCTCTTGAATTACATCCTCACTCAACTCCACAGAGCTAAAGTTTCGACCTTGCGGGGTGGTTGCAGTAGGTATAAATGGATCGTGATAAGTCACTTCTCCACCTTTGTGTGAAACTATATCCATAATTTCTAATGCAGGAGACTCTCGCTCATCGTTGATATCAGGCTTGTAAGCTACCCCCATAAAAAGGATTTTACTACCATTAACCGACTTTTTAAGGCGATTAAGAGCCGATGCAATTTTGATATACATATAGTGAGGCATACGCATATTGATGTGCCCAGCAGTGTGTATCATACTCAGCTCAAAATCATATTGTTTAGCGATATATTCTAAATAGAAGGGATCTAAGGGGATGCAATGTCCACCAATTCCGGGTCCTGGATAAAATGCTTGAAAACCAAAAGGTTTGGTCTTAGCTGCTTCAATCACCTCCCAAATATTGATATCCATTTTTCCCGACAACAGAGCTAATTCATTGATTAAACTGATATTGATTAATCGATAAGTGTTCTCAAGAATTTTCACCATTTCAGCAACTCTTGGAGAAGAAACAGGATGCAAAGTTTCAATGGCTTTGCTATATATTTGCATACCTATTTCAAGCGCATCTTCACTCAATCCACCGATCACTTTTGGTGTGTTTCGGGTGTGAAAATTGGCATTTCCTGGATCTACACGCTCGGGTGAATATGCCATCCAAAAATCTTCGCCTACTTTCATGCCGCTCTCTTTTTCGATAATAGGCAACATGAAATCTTCGGTTGTGGTAGGATAAGTCGTGCTTTCTAAGCAAACAAATGTTGCAGGTTTCATGTATTTGCCAATATCTGTGCAAGCGCTTTGTATGTAAGTCATATCGGGTTTGCGAAAGCGGTCGAGTGGAGTTGGCACACAAATAAGTAGTGCGTCACACTCATTGATTCGTGAAAAATCAGCAGTAGCCGAAAGAAGTGATTTATCAACTACGACTTCACGCAAAACAGCATCACGTATATCTCCAATATAATTATCACCGTGATTAATCATGTTCACTTTCTCTTCGTTTTTGTCGAAACCAAGAGTTTTGACACCTGCCTCTGCAAAATTGACAGCCAAAGGCAATCCCACATAACCTAAGCCAATAACTCCTACAACTTCGGAGTTACTTTTGATTTTCGATAGGATCAGTTCTTTATTATTCATTGTTTGAAATATTTTTATATATATTTTGTAATTCAAATAGATTTCTTTCAACTTCTAACATACAAAGATAGATATTAATAACGAAATCCTAAGCTTTATTTTCAACAAATCGTAAAAAGCTGTGAATATTTGAAAAATGAAAAAATTAATCTTAAAAATATTTTGATATATAAAATCTATTCTGTTTATTCGTATCTTGATTTGAAAAAACAGATAAATCTAAAATAGCATGACAAAACAAAAGATTAAAATAGCATTGCTCGGATTGGGTGGAGTCGGAGGATACTATGGAGGCTTATTGGCACGTAAATATGAAAAAGATGAAAATGTTGAGATCTATTTTATAGCTCGTGGCACTCATTTAGAGAAGATAAAAAAGAAAGGAATAAGAATTATTAGCGATGGAGATGATTTTTTTGCACAGCCTACATTGGCAACAGACAATCCTGAGGAAATTGGGCCTGTTGATTATCTGATTTTAGCAAACAAAAGTTATGATTTATTCAACTCTGTTGAGTCAATAAAACCGTGTATTGGTGAAAATACGGTAATTTTGCCCTTGTTGAATGGTGGAGATATCACAGAGCAAATCAGAGATATTATTCCAGAAACTACAATATGGAGTGGTTGCTCTTACATCGTGAGTAGAAGACTTGAACCTGGTGTGATACGTAGTGTTGGTGATTTTTCTCGTTTGGTTTTTGGCTATGATGGAGGTATCAATGAGCGAACAAAAGAGTTAGAGAAACTGATGCGGCAAGCTGGAATTGATGTAAAGTTGGTTGAATCGATTCGAGATAGTATTTGGCAAAAGTTTTATTTTATATCTGTGTCGGCATCTCTAACCAGCTACTACGATGTCAGTTTCAACCAATTAGCTGAAAAACCAGATCGTATTGAGACAACATTGCAGATGTCTTGTGAATTTTTGCGCGTAGCAAAAGCAGAGGGAATTGATGTAAGTAGAAACAACAAAAATCAAGTAGTGAAGCGTATTGGCGAATTGCCCAAAGATACAACTACATCGATGCACAGTGATTTTCAGAATGGAAACCCAACAGAGGTTGAAACCTTAACAGGTACGATTGTGAGATTAGCTGAAAAGCACGGAATAGACGTACCCTATTATAAGAAGGTTTATAATGATTTGATAAACAGATAGCTATTAGTAGAACGACATAAAAAAAAATCCAAGTGAAGAGATATATTTCTTCACTTGGATTTTTTTGTGGAGATTACCGGACTCGAACCGGTCACCTCAACACTGCCAGTGTTGCGCTCTAGCCAGATGAGCTAAATCCCCCAATTGCAGTTTTGAGTTGCAAAGATAATCAATTATCCGAATAAATTGCTTAGTTTTGTAATAAAAAAAGAGATGTATATCTATAACACTACATTTTTAGTAAGTCATAAGATTTATGCAGAGTGGTATATTTGGTTAAAAGAGAAATATATTCCTCGAATGATGAAATATGATTTTACACAGCCTCAAATTGCAAAAGTACATAGTGATGATGTCGAGAGTGAGGGTACGTCTATTTCTTTGCAATTTCATTTTGATAAGCTGACAATTCTTGAAAATTGGCAAGAGAAACACGAGCAGAAATTTCACAAAGAGATGAGCATTCGATTTGGGCAAGAGGTACTTTTTTTTCCAACTGTATTAGAAATTTTATAACTTGTTATTTTGATTAGAGAGAGGATTATATTGGGAATTGACCCTGGCACTACTGTGATGGGTTACGGCATCATTCGTGTCAAAGGTAATCGTGTAGATATGTTGGCAATGGGTGTGTTGGAACTGCATAAATATATTGACCATTACCACAAGTTGCAAAAGATTTTTGCTCGCACACTCTCTTTGATTGATGAATTTAAGCCAGATATTTTAGCCATTGAGGCTCCTTTTTTCGGTAAAAATGTGCAGTCGATGTTGAAATTGGGGCGTGCACAAGGCGCAGCCATTTCAGCCGCATTATATCGCGATTTACCCATTTATGAATATGCTCCTTTGAAAATAAAAATGGCTATAACTGGCAACGGACGCGCCAGCAAAGAGCAAGTAGCCGATATGCTAAAACGATTTTTGAAAATTCCACAAGAGAATATGCTCCCTCAATTGGATGCTACCGATGGTTTGGCAGCTGCATATTGTCATTTTTTACAAATGAATAACCCCATCAAAGAGAGCGAATATAAAAGTTGGAAAGACTTTATCAACAAAAATGAGAGTAAAGTAACAAAAAGAAAACTGCCAAACAATCCGAAGTAGGCAACTAACTCTTACCCCTTATATTCAGTCATAATCAACTTGCAACTTTATCAACATTCCAACTAACAAAAAAAGAGTGCCTCTCTTTCAAAAGCACTCTTTTTATATTTATACTAAGAATAAATTTTATCCTAACAAGCCTAAGAGCATACCTGCAGCAACTGCCGATCCAATTACACCTGAAACATTGGGTCCCATAGCGTGCATCAACAAGTGGTTATTCTTATCGTTTTGTAAACCAACATCTTGAGCTACACGAGCTGAGTCAGGTACAGCAGATACGCCTGCGGCACCAATCAAAGGGTTCACCTTGTTATTTTCGGATAAGAATAAGTTCATCACCTTAGCAAATAGCACACCTCCAGCAGTAGCTATGATAAAGGATAAAGCACCTAATCCAAAAATTTTCAATGAATCAACAGTAATAAATTTATCAGCTTGCGTAGAAGCACCAACTGTCAAACCTAAAAGGATGGTAATTGTATTAATTAGTGCGTTACGTGCCGTATCGGCCAATCTTTCAGTTACACCCGACTCTTTCAACAGGTTTCCAAAGAACAACATCCCCAAAAGCGGAATAGCACTTGGTGCAATGAATGTTGTCAGTAACAAACCGATGATAGGAAACATAATTTTCTCCATTTTTGAAACTTGTCTCGGAGCTTTCATCCTGATTTTACGCTCTTTTTCTGTGGTTAAAAGATTCATCACAGGTGGCTGAATCAACGGCACCAATGCCATATAAGAGTAAGCTGCCACTGCAATTGCTCCAATCAATTCGGGGGCAAGTTTAGATGACATGAAAATAGCTGTAGGACCATCTGCACCACCAATGATACCGATAGCACCCGATTGGGCAGGAGTAAAGCCTAAGAGATAAGCACCAATAAAAGTGATGAAGATCCCTATTTGAGCCGCTGCACCCAACAATATCAGTTTGGGATTAGATATCAACGACGAGAAATCGGTCATCGCACCAATGCCTAAGAAAATAAGCGGTGGATACCAGCCAGCCATAACCCCTCCATAAAGGAAGTTAAGCACAGATCCCTCTTCATATATACCCACTTGCAATCCCGGTGAAAATGGAATGTTACCCACAAGAATACCAAATCCTATTGGAACCAAAAGCAATGGCTCCCAGTTTTTCACTATTCCTAAGGTAATAAATCCAATACCTATCACAATCATTACGAGATATTTGAATTGGAAATTGGCAAAGCCTGTACTCCACCAAAATCCTTCCAAACTCTCCATCAATGTTCGCCCGCCTTGAGCTACCTCTTGTCCAAAACTTGGAATCACAGCGAGTAGCATCAAAACGAAAAACATCATATATCTTTTAACGAGTTTTTCTTTCATTGTTATTATCATTTATACAAATTCAAGTAAAACATCATCTTGTAATACGGCTTGTCCTACTTGTACGTTTAGTTTTGAAACAGTACCAGAACGCTCCGCTAATACATTGTTTTCCATTTTCATCGATTCCATTACCATCAACACATCGCCTTCTTGGAATGTATCACCTTCTTTGACATTGATAACAAGGATGTTTCCGGGAAGTGGTGAATTCAAGCCTTTGCTACTTGGACGCGCACCGATTGGCATTGGAGCCAGTTTTTCGGCAACACGATTAACACCAGGTTTTGTTTCAACTTCTTTACGAACAAGCGTAGGTGTTTTGGTGGTTTTCAGCTCTTCGTTTATTTTGATAGAATAGCTTGAGCCATTTACCTCCATTTCAGCAACATCGTCCTCTATTCCTTTGATAATCACATCGTAATTACCACCATTAAGTGTGAATTTATATTTTTTCATTTTACTTATATTTTATCATTAAATTAAAAATAATTGATTTACTGAAAATTATTCATATTGTAAATTTTCGAGTTCCAAGGCGAATAGCGTCTTTGAATACGCTTAATCGTAATTACATTGCTCTCTTCGTCATGTTTTCTCTGCTCCTTCATATATAGGTGCAAAGCTAAAAACATTGCGGCAGTTTTTTCCACGTCCAAAGTATCTGCATCTTCACTCTTTACTCCAAGTTTTTCAGTTCTCTTTTTTGAGCGTGAGGTATTTATTTTCGCACTCAACAAGAAAGCTAAAACAAGCAAGGTTAAAGCAGAAAACACGATAAGAATACCGATGAGAGCTTCACCTAATATATCTGATACTGAGGTTATATAATTTAAAATCATAGTTTTTTCTTCTGAAATAATTATTATAGAGGAATATTGCTATGCTTACGAGGTGGATTAACCACTTTTTTGGTTTGAAGTGCTTCAAATGCTCTAATAACACGGAAACGTGTATTTCGAGGCTCGATTACATCATCAATATAACCATAAGCTGCTGCCTGATAAGGATTAGCAAATTTATCTTGGTATTCAGCCACTTTATTAGCTACATACTCAGCTTTCTCTTTTTCGTCAGCAATACCTGCTATTGTCTTACCTTCTAATACTTCGATAGCACCCGCTGCACCCATGACTGCAATTTCAGCAGTTGGCCAAGCGTAGTTGAGATCACCACGAAGTTGCTTGCTACTCATCACATCATGAGCACCACCATATGATTTACGAATTGTGATGGTTACTTTTGGAACAGTAGCTTCACCATAAGCGAACATCAGTTTTGCTCCGTGAACGATGATACCTGCATACTCTTGTCCTGATCCGGGTAAAAATCCAGGAACGTCAACCAAAGTTAGAATCGGGATATTAAATGCATCGCAGAAGCGTACGAAACGAGCTGCTTTTCTCGAAGAGTCACTATCAAGTACACCAGCTAAAAAGTTGGGTTGATTAGCTACAATACCTGTAGATACACCATTGAAGCGTGCAAAACCAACGATAATATTACGAGCATAGTAACGATGCACTTCTAAAAACTCACCTTTATCAACTATTCCATGAATGATATCTTTCATGTCGTATGGTTGATTTGGGTTATCAGGAATGATGCTATTAAGCGAATCTTCCAATCTGTCAATTGGGTCAGTGCAATCAACCAATGGTGGCTCTTCCAAGTTATTTTGAGGGATGTATGAAATTAGTTTGCGAATCAATGCAATGCCTTCATTCTCATCATCTACTTTGAAATGTGTAACACCAGATTTGCGAGCGTGCACATCTGCTCCACCCAAGTCTTCAGTGCTAATATCTTCGCCCGTTACTGACTTTACCACTTTAGGACCTGTAACAAACATATAACTGTTATCTTCGGTCATCATAATGAAGTCTGTCAATGCAGGTGAATAAACTGCTCCACCAGCACAAGGACCAAAAATCGCAGAGATTTGTGGAATTACTCCCGAAGCCATAATATTTCTTTGGAAAATCTCAGCATAACCAGCTAAAGATGTTACCCCCTCTTGAATACGAGCACCACCTGAGTCGTTGATACCAATTACTGGAGCACCCATCTTCATAGCCATATCCATCACTTTTGAGATTTTCATCGCCATTGTTTCAGATAGAGAACCACCAAAAACGGTAAAGTCTTGTGCATAAACAAAAACTATACGACCGTCTATAGTTCCGTGTCCGGTAACCACTCCGTCACCTAAGTATTTTTCGTTTTCCAATCCGAAGTTGGTACAACGATGAGTTACAAACATATCCAACTCCTCAAAGCTACCGTCATCTAAAAGCATGTCGATACGCTCACGAGCTGTCATTTTTCCTTTTTTATGCTGAGAAGCAATTCGCCTCTCACCACCGCCTAATTTCGCCTCAATGCGCTTATTGATTAGGTCTTCTACTTTTTGTTGATTTTTCATATCAAATACAAAAAAAATCAGATATTCGTTACCGAGATATCTTATTTATCTTTTATTATATATTTATTATTTATTTGGATTTTCGCAAAGTTCTGTCAAAACGCCCATTGTTGATTTCGGATGTAAAAACGCAATATTCAAACCTTCGGCACCTTTACGAGGAGCTTTGTCGATTAATTGTACGCCTTTTTCTTCCGCCTCTTTCAGAGCCTCTTCTACTCCATCAGCAACAGAGAAAGCTATGTGATGAATGCCTTGACCTTTTTTCTCAATAAATTTACCTACTGGTCCTTCTGGATCGGTTGACTCCAATAGTTCGATTTTGGTTTGCCCTACTTGAAAAAAAGCGGTTTTCACTTTTTGATCAGCTACCTCTTCGATAGCATAACATTTAAGTCCCAAAACACCTTCGTAATATGGAAGTGCTTCTTCAATACTTTTTACTGCAATACCTAAATGTTCGATGTGGGAAATGTTCATAACAAAAATATTTTTATATGATAGTTAGTAAATTAAATATCAAAATAATGGAAATAATTCCATATTTGGAAATTATCTGCAAAAATACTCATTTTTATCGATATATTTATGCAAAAAATCATTAATTTAAGTGATAAACGACATAGATTTAAGAAAGATTGTCATATCAAGTTTTACTTCAGATGCGGCGATTAAAAAGGATATTGATTTTATTATGAATACTAAGATAACTCACTCAATTCTAACCACCTCATTGATTTTTGATCAAGCTCAGTTATCAGTTGCTCGTATAGTTTAGGGATTTCCTCCAACTCACCAACCGTCATCTCGCCTTTCGCCATTTTATCTTCTAAATCTTTGATCTCTTTTTCTAATGCAGGTATCTCTTCGTTTAACTTTTCAAACTCCCGTTTATCATTAAAGCTCATTTTTTTATCATTCTTCTTTTCTTGGCTTTTGTTATCTCGCTTTTCGCTCTTTATGGCGACAGCATTTTCAGCTCGTTCTACCTGCTGTCGCTCAATTTGCCAAGCTCTGTATTGGGTGTATGAACCGGGATAATCACGAATAATGGAATCTCCTTCAAAAGCAAAAATATGATCAACCACTTTGTCCATAAAAAAACGATCGTGGCTTACTACCAACACATTACCTCTAAAGTTTTCTAAATAATTTTCGAGAATATTGAGTGTTGCAATATCTAAATCGTTAGTAGGCTCATCCAAAATTAAGAAGTTGGGCTGCATCATCAATACTCTGCAAAGATGTAGCCTACTCTTTTCACCACCGCTCAGCTTGTGTATATAATCGTGTTGTTTTTTGGGAGAAAATAAGAAGTGATTAAGAAACTGCGATGCACTTAAATTTTTACCTTGCCCAATATTAACATCCTCAGCTATCTCTTCAATCACATCAATTACTTTCATCGATTCATCAAACTGGAGTCCACTCTGGTTGAAATACCCAAATCTGACTGTTTCACCTATATCAATAGTGCCACTATCAGCCGCTATCTCGCCTAAAAGAAGTTTTAGAAATGTGGTTTTTCCTGTTCCATTTTTACCAACAATTCCCACTTTTTCATAACGAGCAAAGGTATAAGAAAAATTATCAATCAAGTTCAAATCACCGAAAGATTTATTGAGATTGTTGATTTCTATAATTTTAGAACCAAGATAAGATGCCTTTACATTTAGCTTGATGTTATCATTGCTGATGGTCTGTTTGGCACGCTCTTCTAACTCATAAAAACGATCTATCCTCCCTTTCGATTTGCTTGTGCGAGCTTGTGGTGTGCTACGCATCCACTCCAATTCACGTCGGTAAATATTTTTGGCACTATCAACCTCAGCACTCCACGCATCTATTCGCTCTTGTCTCTTTTCTAAATAGTAGCTGTAGTTACCTTGGTAAGTAAAAATCTGTTGCATATCTATTTCGATGATGTGGGTGCATACTCTATCTAAAAAATATCGATCGTGCGTTACCATCAGAAGTGAGCAATTGGCACGTATCAAATACTCTTCTAACCACTCTACCATATCCAAATCTAAATGGTTGGTAGGCTCGTCTAAAATAAGCAAATCAGGTTCGACTATGAGTGCATTGGCAAGTGCTACTCGCTTGATTTGCCCACCGGATAATTGCTTGATTTTTTGATTAAAATTTGTAATCTTAAGCTGACCCAAAATCTGCTTGATGCGTGTTTCGTAATCCCACGCTTGCTTGGCGTCCATATCACTGAGTGCTTGAGTAAGCAGCTCTTTGTTGTCGGGCTGCAAGAGAGCTTTTTCATAATTAGAAATTGCTTTGACAATATCGTTGTCTGAAAGTAAACAAGCATCAATAACTGATAAGTCGGGTTCAAATTGCGGCGATTGCTTGAGAAAAGCTATTTTCAAGTCGTTTTTATATGAGAGTTGTCCACTGTCAGCTGCTTCATCACCAACAATAATATTGAGCAGAGTTGTTTTGCCCATTCCATTTTTAGCAATTAGAGCAACACGCTCATTCTCAGAAATTGTAAAGCTTACATCTTCAAACAGAGATTTGATACCGTAAGATTTGCTAATATTTTCAGCTTGAACTAAATTTATCATCTTCTTATTCTGCAATTTGAGTTTGACTACAAAGATAACGTAAATATCTCTATTCGTCTAAACTGATTAGTTTTGAAATAAGAAGCTAATGCTTTTATTTACAAAAAGAACTTAATAATAATTCAAGCGAGAGCAATAATCATCTATCTAATCTTTTTTTACTATCTTTGCGAAGAAATTATATAAACTATCTATATTTATGTTGAAATATTTCTTAATACAAAGTAAGAAAATTATAAAATTCAAATAATTAACAATTAATCTTTAAATTTTTATTTCATGAAATCAGATATTGAAATTGCTCACGAAATCGAATTAAAAAAAATTACAGAAATTGCCGATAGCATCGGAATTGATCAATCAAATTTGATTCAATACGGTAACTATATGGCTAAAGTAGATTTGCCAAAGGGTGACAAAGCCAACAAAAAGCAAGGTAAGTTGATCTTAGTAACGGCTATCACGCCAACCAAAGCAGGAATTGGTAAGACCACTGTTTCAATTGGTTTAACCTTAGGTTTGAATCATATTGGTAAAAATGCAGTCGTTGCTTTGCGTGAACCCTCATTAGGCCCATGTTTTGGTATGAAAGGTGGTGCTGCAGGCGGAGGCTACGCCCAAGTTTTACCTATGGAGAATATTAACTTACACTTCACTGGTGATTTTCATGCCATTACTTCTGCCAACAATATGATTGCTGCTCTATTTGACAACTATCGCTTTCAAAATCAAAGCAAAGAAGATGGAATCAAACAAGTGGTATGGCGCAGGGTATTGGATGTGAATGACAGAAACCTACGAAATATTGTTTCAGGTATGGGCAATTATACAGATGGTATTCCTACTGAAACAGGCTTCGACATCACACCTGCATCGGAGATTATGGCTATTCTTTGTTTAGCTGAAGATGAGGATGATTTGAGAAGAAGAATTGAAAAAATCATTTTGGGTTACACCTATTCTGGCAAAGCATTCACGGTAAAAGATTTAGGCGTAGCAGGCTCAATCGTTGTACTTCTGAAAGATGCAATAAAACCCAATTTGGTGCAAACAACCGAAGGGACTGCGGCATTCATCCACGGTGGTCCTTTTGCCAATATTGCTCATGGTTGTAACTCTATTGCAGCTACAAAAACCGCCCTAAATTACTCTGACTATACTGTAACTGAAGCGGGATTTGGTGCTGACTTAGGTGCTGAGAAGTTTTTGAATATCAAAAGCCGTAAAGCTGGCTTGGCTCCTGCTCTTTCTGTGTTAGTAGTTACTACGCAAGCCTTGAAAATGCACGGCGGTGTTGCAGTGGCTGATATTAAAAAACCAAACGCAGAAGGCTTACAAAAAGGTTTTGAGAATATGGATAAACATATCGAAAACCTAAAATCGTTTGGTCAAAAAGTCTTGGTTGCTTTCAACAAATACGGCTTTGATACTGATGAGGAGATCGAGATGTTGCGCACACATTGCGAAGCAAAGGGAGTTGAATTTGCAGTAAACAATGCATTTGCTGAAGGTGGTGTTGGAGCAGTTGAGTTGGCCGAGAAAGTGGTTGCGATGACTGAAGGCGAAGAACTAAAACCAATCGACTTTACCTATCAAGATGAGGACAGCATTGAAGACAAAATAGAGAAAATTGCTAAAAATCTTTATGGTGCAAAAGAGGTTATTTTATCAAATAAAGCAAAAACATCATTGAAAAAATTAGCAGAAATGGGAGTAGAAAACTACCCCGTATGTATTGCAAAAACCCAATACTCATTCTCGGATGACGATAAGCAATATGGTGTACCGAAAGATCACACTTTCCATGTAAGTGATTTTGTATTGAACAATGGTGCAGAGTTTGTGGTGGCCATAGCAGGAAGCATGATGCGTATGCCTGGTTTGCCAAAAGAACCTCAAGCTCTACATATCGACTTAGTAGATGGTGAGATTGTTGGATTAAGTTGATCCGAATTATTCACCACGAAAACTTGTTATGACATTTTAGATTATAATTTACGAAGTGACTCTAAGTCACCTAGTAAATAATAAAAAAAAGGCTGTTAGAAAATAAATCTGACAGCCTTTTTTTGTATTTATTGAACTACCTCTGTTTACAACTCGATCGATAGGCTTAGGCCCATCTGGGTAGGTTTTCCTTGTTGGAAGAATTTATTTCCAAACGATTCAAAGTAAAACACATTGTATTTGGTATTAAAAATGTTTTTTACCCATAAATCTATTGACATTTTATCTCGCTTCACACCCACCTTAGAGTCAAACAAGTTGTAGAAATTTTGATACAAATCATTGGATTCATACCAATATATTTTTCCTACACCACTGTATGACAATGTAGCAAAAATTCCATCTACAATTTGATTGTTCAACTTTTTGCTGTACGACAAATTGCTATTCAACGTGTGTTGCGGTGCATAGGGTACAAATTTTCCTTTATAATCTACGACTTCCTCTTTATCATCTATTTTCTGAATCTCTTGATAGTGTTTAAAACTTGCATGAGCCAATCCATAATTCACATCCCAATTAAAGCCTTTACCTAAATCAACAAAAACACTTGCCTCAACACCTTTGCTAATGGCTTTTCCTGCATTGGTAAGTTTTCGTCCAGCACCACTCTCAAGAAACTCGGTAAGCTGGAGCCCATTTATTTTCATAAAGAAAAGTGTAAGATTGGTGCTTACTCTTCTATCCAAAAAAACATTATTCCATCCAATCTCATAATCCCAGCTCAGCTCAGGCGTAAACATAATTCTCTGCTTCACTTCATCTGGTTCTGGAGCTTTGTTTTGAGGATTCAGAATATCTCTAACAATGTCTGATATTTCATGAATGTTAAATCCGCCCGGCTTATATCCTTTCGCTAAACTACCATATACAAAATTGCCTCTATCCCATTCGTATTTAAGCGAGAACTTGGGAAGTACCTCTGTAAATAGTAAATCGACAGTGCCATCCAGCTCAACAGAATTGCTCATAGGCTTAGGCATAGAAGCCATAGAGATAGTCATTTCAGAAGATGCGTCATAATCCAAAACAACTTTCTCCACGTCCAACCTCAAACCAATTGTAGCAGATAGCCCATCAACAAAAATCCCATCAAGGGTAGATTGATGAAACAAAGCTGCCCCTTTTCTATTTGTGTCATAGGTACCCGGTATGTCAATCTCTTCATTTGTTATCCTTGCAATTGGCGGTAAAAATGGTTGTATAATCTTATCAATCCCATCGCGTTTGAATTTCACAGGTGCATCCATATCATGCTGCTGTGCAAAACCATTCAGTCCAAAAATCCATTTGTACTTACTGTTGCTATTTGATTTCAATAAAGCTTCGGCATTCAGCAACTTTTGATCTTGGCTTTGTCGCAAAGTGAAAATCGACTCAGGTGTAAAATCTTGATCGATATCCATTTGGTCTTTGAAGTGCTGATGAGACAGTGAAAACGTAGCGACCATATTATCAAAAATGTAACGCATCAGCATGCTGTTGTTCCAAGTTCTACGGTAATAGTTGCTGATATCGTTAAAATTGGGTTTGCTCACACTATTATCGTGACTATTATATAAGCCATAAGGGAATGCTCCTTGGTCAATATAGTCAAAATCAGAAGTGAAATCAAACTTCAATCGACTTGTTGCACCCCAATGAATTTTTGCACGTGCAGCTGCCCCCTCCTCAGCATCTACCGATTTATTGGTAAAAGTATTGGTGTAGAAGCCATCGTGTTTTTTGTAATTAACTCCTAACGATAGGGCTAACGAGGGACTAACTTTCCGATAAATACTATATTGTCCACTTTTTTGCCCATAATTACCGAAGCTCAATTTTAATCTGCCACCTTGATAGTTTTGAGGTGAAAGTGTTTGAATATTCACCACCCCACCAATCGAATTTCGACCATATAGCGTACCTTGCGGCCCTCGCAACACCTCTATTTGTGCAATATCAAAGAGTTCGAAATCAAAAGCCGTTTTTTCCAAATA
>CAYFRA010000045.1:0-14784 GCA_964345395.1 uncultured Paludibacter sp.
TATTTATCTCATTAACAACCAGAAAGTGTTGGTGAAATAATCATTGGTTTTACTCTTTCATAATTCCTGTTTATTTCCTAACTTTGTAGCTATATGCAAATTTAGATAGAGCACAAAATGAAAATAAATTGGAAAAAAACAGGGCTTTCTGCTGTAGTTGTTTTATTAACAGTTCTGCTTTTATTGGCTATTACTCCTTTTTTGTTTCAAAACAAAATTGTAGAGTTAGTCAAAAAAGAGATCAATAAGCAGTTGGTTAGCGATGTAGATTTTGATAAAGCAAAGCTGAGTTTAATCCGAAATTTTCCAAATGCCTCTATTCATATCGATAATTTATTGGTAATAGGCAGAGATGATTTTGCCAACGACACACTGCTGAATAGTAGAAAATCGATTCTGGTAATCGACTTAAAATCACTATTTGGAAATTCAGCTTATGATGTAAAAAACTTGCTTATTCAGGATGCTTCCATTTTTGCTCATGAGTTGGAAGATGGGAGGGTAAATTGGGATATTTTTAAGCCTGATTCTTTGGTAAATGAAGAGTCAAGTTTCCATTTTAAACTAAAAGATGCTCGGTTTCTACAAGTTGATGTGAGCTATTTGAGTGAAAAGGATCAAATGGCGGCACATCTTCTTAAATCAAATCTTATTGTTAATGGTGATTTTGCTGCTAAAAATACACTATTAAAAACTTCTTTCTCAACAGAAAAATTGAATTTTTGGAATGAAAGTCTAAGGTTGGTTCATGATTGGAAAATGAGTTTTGAGGCTGATGTCAAAGCCAATTTCAATGAAGATTTTTATGAACTTGCTGATAATAAGATGTATATCAACGCCATACCGCTCTCGCTAAATGCCGGGGTAAAATTGTTGGACGAAGGTTTTGATGTGGATTTGGAGTTGAATACAGATGATGTTGATTTCAAATCTTTGCTCTCTTTGGTGCCACTTGTCTATTCCGATTCATTTAAGGATTTGAATGCTGATGGGCATATTGATTTTTCTGGAAAAGTAAAAGGAATTTACAGCGATGAAATGTTTCCAGCTTTTGATTTCAATCTGAAGGTCAGCGATGGAAAAATACAGTATGCGGGTTTACCAAAATCAGTAGATCAAATACAAATAAATTCAAAAATAAGCAATGAAGGTGGCGATTTAGACAATACGCTTGTTGATCTTAGCATGTTTAGCTTTCGGATAGACAATAATCCATTTGAAGGAGCTTTATTGTTGAAGAATATAGTAAGCGACCCCGATTTTGCATTCAAAGCCAAAGGAGTGCTCAATCTGAACACAATCAAAGATCTATTTCCTTTGGAAGAGGGAATGAAACTTGCAGGATTAATAAATATGGATGTTGGGGCAAGTGGCAAAATGTCGTTTATTGAAAATAATGCTTATGATAAGTTTCGTTTTGAAGGCGATGTACAAGTAAGTCAGTTCAATTTTGAATTGAATGATTTACCACAAACTATAGCCATTTCACAAGCCAAATTAATTTTTAGTAACCGTTTTTTGCAACTCAAAGATGTAGTTATGAAAATTGGAAACAATGATTTACGAGCTGATGGTAGGGTAGAAAATTATATGGCTTACGCTCTAAAGAGTGATAATTTGATTGGTGATTTCACATTAAAATCTAAATATTTCAATTTAAATGATTTTATGACCAATGATGCCAATGATGCTGATAACGCATCAAGTGGTGTTATTGAGGTGCCTAATAACTTAAATTTATCTTTAAATGCTAATTTTGATGAGTTGAAATTGGAGAAGATGAACTTCAAAAACTCAACGGCTCAATTAAGGGTAAAAGATGGAACGTTGGATATCGAGTCGATGAAAACTGACGCTTTTGATGGCAATCTATCACTATCTGGAAGTTACAACACCATCAATCCACAACAGCCATTTGTTGGTTTAGATGTAGATTTGAAATCAATCAGTTTTGCCAAAATATTGGAAGAGTTGGAGTTTTTAGATAAGTTCGTTCCCATTTTCGACAAGTTGGAAGGTAGGTTCAATACCAAACTTAAATTTAACACAACATTGGACTCTTCGATGTCGCCCTTGTTGAATACTATCTATAGTTTAGGTGATTTCAAAGCTCAAACCTTGCTCTTAAACGAGCAAGTAGGTGCATTGAACGCATTGATGAGTAGTTTGGAATTGGATAAATTATCGAATATTCAAATCAAAGATTTAGGTATTAATTTTGAAATTAAAGATGGCTTATTGCACACCAAACCATTTAATTTGAATCTGAAAAATTATAAAATCAATATGGGTGGAACTACTGGTTTGGATCAATCTATCAATTATAATGGAATATTCACTTTTCCTGACAATATCGATTTTAAAAGATTTCAGCAAATTGGATTCAATATTGGTGGCACATTCCAAAAACCTAAAATATCATTAGATATAAAGGGTAAAGTTGATGATATCATCCAAGAAAATATAGATAAATCGAAGCAAAAAATTGATACCTTAACAAATCAACTGCTTGACAAAGGAGATGCCGAATTGGCTAAAATCATTGCCGAAGCTGAAAAAAGAGCCAACGAAATAGTGCAAAAAGCACAGCTCCAAAGTGATAAACTTCTTCAAGAAGCACAAATTAGAGCTGATAGTATTGTGGCAAAAGCCAATAATCCGCTTAGCAAATCACTTGCACAAAAAACAGCTGACGAACTGATAAAACAAGCTAAAAATCAAGCAGATAAACTAAATGAAAAAGCCAAATTTGAGGCTGATAAAATAGTAGAAGAAGCTAAAACCAAAAGATTAAAAAAATAGAATATTATGAAATCGTTTAGAATAATTTTTCTTGTTGCCTTAACTTTTGTTTTTTCAAAATTGATGGCTCAAACAGCCGACGAGGCTGCCGCTTATTTTAATAACTCACAGTATGAAATGGCGTTTGAATCTTATGCCAATTTATTGAAAAAGAAACCAAATGACCATCTTTTCAACTATCGCTATGCGTATAGTGCTTATCTACTTGGTGAAAATGAATTAGCCGTTAAATATTTTGAAAAAGCTGCGCCTAAGTATGAAATGGCTTATTACTTTATGGGTAAAATCTATTTTGATAATTACCAATTTGAAGAGTCAGCCGATGCTTTTACCGATTTCTTAGAGTTAGCAGATTTGAGTGATTCCCTCAAAATCGATGTTGAAATGAGATTGGATAGGGCACTCTTGGGCGAACGCTTGATAAAACGAGTCGAAGATATCAAGTTCGTAGATAGTATAATTGTGAACAAAAATAATTTTTTAGATTATCTTCATTTTGCCAAAGAGTTAGGGAGTTTAAATAACTTGCCCAATCAAAACAAAGCTTTGATTTCTGGAACCGAATATATTACTGAAAGAGGCGACAGAAAATATTTTACGAAATTAATTGATAATCAATTTAAATTGTTCACTTCACAAAAACTTTTGTCGGGTTGGGATGCTGAGAAACCTGTAGCAGAGCTCAATCATTTCGATGAGCTCAATTTCCCCTTTTTATTGGCCGATGGTCTCACCTTCTACTTTGGAGCTGAGGGTGATGAAAGCTTAGGTGGTTATGATATTTTTATTACCAGACTGAATCTAAATAACAACCAATTCCTTGTGCCTGAAAATATAGGTATGCCATTCAATTCCATTTACAATGATTATTTATTTGTTTTGGATGAAAACAATCAAGTCGGATGGTTTGTTACAGATAGATTTCAGCCCGAAGACAAAGTGGTGATTTATCAGTTTATTCCAAATCGTGAGAAAATAATTGTGCAATCAGATAAACAAAAAGATCTGATTCATAGAGCTCGTTTAGATGTGGTTGATTTTGAGCAGACTCATCATCTTGGTTTTAATAAAGGGGATGTTAAAACTCATCAAGCAGATGTTAAGGCAAAAAGAATATTTATAAATAATCGGTTGATTTATGATAGCGAAGATGCCTTTGTAAGTGAAACAGCTAAGAACTATTACTACCTATCCGAAAAACTAAGTGATGAACTCAAATTGTTGGAAAAGGAGTTGAAGGAGTTGAGATTGACATATCGTTATGCGAGAGATAAATCAACCATTACGAGTACCATTTTGAAAGTAGAGAGTAGAAAATCTTATCTATTGAAAGAGATTGAGCAAGCTTTATTCCAAATGAGGCAGGAGGAGAATAAAATTTTAAGTTATTAATATGGTAAATGTAGTAATATTTACTATCTTTATCCCCGATTATTAACATTTTATATATCAGA
The DNA here is from genome assembly GCA_964345395.1 of uncultured Paludibacter sp. GTDB lineage: Bacteria > Bacteroidota > Bacteroidia > Bacteroidales > Paludibacteraceae > UPXZ01. The sequence goes on from CAYFRA010000045.1 coordinate 4,257, forward strand.
GCGTAATGACTATATTTATTGTATTGGGTTTGCTACTCTTAGCAATTATTTTTATCCTAATCGAACTGTTTTTGATTCCAGGAGTTTCTATAGCAGGTATAACAGGTATCGCCCTTTTAGGTGTAGCAGTGTTTTATGCTTATAAAATTGGGCCATTGGCAGGAAATTTAACGCTACTTGGTAGTTTTGTTTTATCTGGTATAGGTATTTGGGCTTTTTTGAAAATGCGTGTACTCGAAAAAATGTCATTGAAAACAAATGTAACTGGTACGGTTGAAAAAATCGATGAGGAGTTGATAAAAGAGGGTGATGTAGGTATCACGCTTTCACGTTTAGCTCCTATGGGAAAAGTAAAAATAAACAACATCGTAACCGAAGCAAAAACAAACGATGAGTTTATAGACGAAGGAAGCGAAATAATTGTGATAGAGGTGTATAAAACCAATGTTCTTGTAGAATTAAAAAAATAAAATATTCACTTTAAAATAAAATAATATGGCTTTTCAAATTGTACTTTTAGTGGTAATAGGAATACTGATTTTGATGTTTTTCTATTATGTACCATTTCTATTATGGATATCTGCCAAGGTGTCTGGAGTAAGTATTTCATTGATACAACTGTTTTTAATGCGTATTCGTCGTGTTCCACCCGGAACCATCGTAGCTTGTTTGATTGAAGCACATAAAGCTGACTTAGGACACGAAGTTACAAGAGATGGTTTAGAAGCTCACTTCTTAGCTGGAGGACATATCGAAAGAGTAACACATGCTCTTGTGTCGGCATCTAAAGCCAATATTGATTTGAATTTCAAAATGGCTACTGCTATTGATTTAGCGGGTCGCGATGTGTTTGAAGCTGTTCAAATGTCGGTTAATCCTAAGGTTATCAATACACCACCCGTTACTGCTGTTGCGATAGACGGTATTCAGTTGATTGCAAATGCACGTGTAACCGTTCGTGCTAATATCAAGCGATTGGTTGGAGGTGCTGGAGAAGAGACTATTCTTGCCAGGGTGGGTGAGGGTATCGTTTCCTCTATTGGTTCGGCTGCATCACACAAGTCGGTACTCGAAAACCCCGATTCAATCTCAAAACTTGTATTGAAAAAAGGTTTGGATGCGGGTACAGCATTTGAAATTCTTTCCATTGATATTGCCGACATTGACATAGGTAAAAATATCGGTGCTCAACTCCAAATGGACCAAGCAGAAGCTGATAAAAATATTGCACAAGCTAAAGCAGAAGAGCGTAGAGCGATGGCTATTGCATCAGAACAAGAGATGAAAGCCAAAACACAAGAGATGCGTGCTAAAGTAATTGAGGCTGAAGCTGAAGTTCCAAAAGCAATGGCAGAAGCTTTCAGAAATGGTAATCTCGGTATTATGGACTATTATAAAATGAAAAATATAGAAGCCGATACTGGTATGAGAGAGAGTATTGGTCGCCCACAACGCACTGATACTACCAAAGGTAAAAAATAAGTCTTTACTCCTAAAGATAGATATGAAAAAAGGAGTTGCCTCATTGACGAGGCAACTCCTTTTTGTATGATTAAAATAGAATAGGTTCTATTTACCATCAATCTCTTTCAACAGCTCTTTGACTGATACTGCGATTTGAGTATCTTCGCCTTCCAAAGCTTTTAATAAATCTAATGAGATTTTGATATCGGGTTCTAATTGTGAGTTCTCTAAATAAGTTCCCTCAGCGGTTCTATAACCTACTACAGGTATTCCAAAGTAGAGCGTGGGGTCTTGTAGTGTTACCCAATTTACACTTGTCATAGTTCCTGGTACAGGCATACCTACAAGTTTACCAATACCCAAATGTTTGTAAACCCAAGGTGTTCCGTGTGCGTTAGAGTAGTCGGCTTCGGTCATCAGCATAATCGATGGCTTATTCCAACGTTTGCTCGGCATTTCACAATAATCCTTGCCACGAATCTCCTGATCCAAGTATTTGCTGCTATTGAAAAACATCTCAATATCTTCGTGCAGTCTTCCGCCACCATTGTATCGAATGTCTATTACCATTCCCTCTTTTTGGTAATATTTACCCAATGCATCGCTATACATTTTTCTGAAACTTGCGTCGTCCATCGATGCTATGTGCACATATCCCAAACGGCCATTTGATAATCTATCCACCTCATCAGCACGTTGTTTCACCCAACGTTTGTAAAGGATATCATTTAAGGCTCCTGCTCCAATCGGCTTAATCACCTCTTCCCATCTTTTGTTTTCACTCGGTGAGTAGATAGAAATAAGGGTGTTTTTGCCTGCTTTATCAGATAAAAGAGTGTGGTAGTCTATCTCTTTGCTTATGCTCTCATTGTCAATTTTTTCAATGATATCACCCACTTTCAATTTTGATTTGAAACTATCAAAAGGTCCTCCTATTAAAATTTCATCAACAAGCAAACCCTCTTTACTATTTTGCGAAACAAAAAGACCCAATTCGGCAGTTCTCTTCCCCGTAGCGGGTGCTCGATAACCTGAACCAGTGTGCGACACATTGAGTTCGCCAAGCAACTCAGAGAGCATCTCTGAATAGTCGTAATTGTTGTTGATGTGAGGGATGAATTTGCGATAATGCTGTGTCAGTTTTTCCCAATCTACTCCGTGCATATCAACTTGATAAAAACGTTCACGCTCCTCACGATATACTTGTTCAAACATCGCTTCACGCTCTTTCGTAAGGTCTAATTCCATTTCAGCTCTATAGCTTATAGGCGTAAACTTGTCGTTAGCAAAAGACATTTTTTGCATATTTCTACCACTCAATACAAAGAGTGTGTTTTTACTTTCATCAGTGCTGAATGCTGCATATCCACTATTTATTTTACTCAAAAGTTTAGTCGAACGCTCACGCAGGTCATACACCCACATATCATAATCTTTTTCAAAAGCCGCCAAATAGTAGAGTTTCGTACCCTCTTTATTGATGATTGCATCGCCAAGTCTTGAAGAGTGGGGGGTGAGTCGAACAATGCGGTCTAATAAATTATCAAATTCGATATTGATAGTTTTTTCTTTCTTCTCGGGCTTTTCATCTTTCTTCTTTTTATTCTCTTTTTTGTCATCTGTTTTCTCCTCTTTGGCACTCTCTTTTTCGCTCTCCGTAAACAGTTCATACTCCTCTTTGCTCATTTTGAATTTATTATAAGCTTCACGATTCATGAAAGCAATCATCACATCTTCCATCGCTCCCCACGAGGCGTGACTTCTCATTCCAAACTCCTCCGTACTAAACAAAATAGCATTGCCATCCATCACCCATCTCGCATTCCCGTTGATATATCCGCTATTGGTAATATTAAATATATCACCACCATCAACAGCACTTACAATTCCTACATCGCTATAGGGTGAGTGAACATTGGATACATACTCAACCACAAACCATTTTCCATCGGGCGACCATTCATAAGTCATACTTCCATTTGCTTCGTGTTGGTATTTGCCATCAGTGATTTGACGTATTTGTTTGGTCTTTAGATTATAAACCATCAATTTTGTTCTATCTTTAACAAATGCGACCTCATTGCCATTGGGTGAGAAGAGCGGATTTTGCTTTTCAGATAGATCACCCGGTATCAGTTCTTCTTCTGTTATTATAGTTGCATTCGGGAAGTTGGGCTCTTCATCTCTTGCTATTTTTGCCAAATATACATTCCAATATCCATCACGATAACTCGAATATACCAAAGAACGATTGTCTTTACCAAAATCAACACTTGACTCTTGGGCAGCTGTATTTGTAATCTGTTTGGTGGTGGTGTAGTCTGTTGAAGTAACAAAAACTTCGCCTCTCACAATAAATGCAACTTGTTTGCCATCGGGAGAGTTGATAGCAGAAGTAGCTCCAGATGAGAAATTCATCTTTTTCAACTGCTCATCGTTGATATCATTTGAAATTTTAATATTCACCCGTTGTGGTTTATCATTGTCATTTTTTTGAATATAAATCTCACCATCAAAACCATAGCAAAGTGTTCCGTTGTTAGCGATTGATAGAAATCTTACAGGATGTTCTTTGAAGTGAGTTAGTTGTTTTGCTGCATTAAGCTTTGCAAAATCTGCTTTGAACACATTGTAGCTTCCGCTCTGCTCGCTTAGATAATAGAACGCTTGCTCGTCAGGAGCATACACAGGATTGGTATCTTCACCTGCTCTATCGATCAGTTTACTATAAGTTTTTTTATCAAAATCATATTTTACAATATCACGTGTAACCGATGATGTGTGATGTTTTCGCCAAGTGTTTTCAAAGCCTTTTATATCTTGAAAAATGATGCTTTTTCCATCTTTCGAATATTGGATATTGTCAGCTGGAAAAGCCAAAATCTGCTCCACTTGTCCACCATCAACAGGCACTTGATACATCTCATTCAATCTTGCTGTAGGAAAAATAGCACTTTGTGCGGGGTCTTGATAATGAGCCGTAAACAGAATGTGTTTTCCGTCAGGCGTAAAAGTTTGTAAGGTTTCGTTGGCTGAGTGACTTGTCAGTTGCTTGGCAACACCACCTTTTGACGACATAATATATATGTCAATATTTCCTCCGTTTCTGTCACTGACAAAAGCAATTTTCTCACCGTCTGGCGACCAGATGGGTTTGTTGTCATATGCACTGTGTGTAGTCAGCCTCACAGCATCGCCGCCTGTAGTGGCTACTTTGTAAATATCGCCTTTATAGGTAAAAGCTATTTGTGTACCATCGGGAGAAATAGCTGGATATCGCATCCAAAGCGGATTTTCACCCATTGCCATTAGACTAACGAATAAGCCTAAAAATAAAAAAAGATGTTTTTTGTTCATAATTGATCTGTTTTTCATTATATATGTAATAATTACTATGCTTAGTTTGATAGAAAATTTTTAGATTGACAAATATAATGATTTGAAAATGGAGTAGTGGGGCAATCTATAGATTTTTAACAATTTAAAGCTATCAACTGATTTTGAGAGCAGTTAAAATGAGTATTATAATCCTCAATTGATTGAAAAAACTATCTATTTATATTTAATTATTCTATAATATTAGGCAAAAAATTCAGGAAGTCAATAGCGGTAACAATCAAACTTGGAAAAAGTTCACTCAAATTGTAATCTCGACTTTGCAAAATCAATTATTTTACTTAATTTTGTCCTCGAAATCACTTGTATGTATGGATACGCTTTTCAGAACACATAATTACTTGGTCAATCATGTTGAAGCATCTGTTAGACGCCTTTTGGCTGATGAGATTGATTGGTCGCATCGTTTGATAGGGATAAAAGGTTCGCGTGGAGTGGGAAAAACAACATTCCTGTTGCAATATGCGAAAGAACATTTTGAACCAGATAGCAGAAAATGTTTATATGTAAATTTCAACAATCTTTTTTTTGCGTGCAATACTTTGATAGATTTTGCAAGAGAATTTTATGAGAATGGAGGACGCACACTTTTATTGGATCAAGTTTTCAAATATGAAAATTGGTCGAAAGAGTTAAGATATTGTTACGATAATTTTACTGATCTACAAATTATATTTACAGGTTCAACTGTGATGCGTTTGGGTGATGAGAATGATGATTTGAAAGGTATCGTAGCTATTTACAATCTACGTGGTTTCTCACTACGCGAATACATCAACTTAAAAGCAGGAGCAGAGCTTCCTCACTATCCATTAAACGAGATTTTAGAAAATCACCAACAAATTGCATTAGATATATCACAAAAGATAAATCCAATTGACTATTTTGATGAATACCTTCATCACGGTTTCTATCCTTTCTTTTTGGAAACAAAAAACTATTCTGAAAATCTACTTAAAACCATCAATATGATGATGGAGGTAGATATTTTACTCATCAAGCAAATTGATTTAAAATATCTCTCTCGAATACGTAAACTTTTGGGCTTAATTATGCAATGTGCTCCTTGCACCTTGAATATTAGTCAGTTAAGTTTGGAGATTGGTACTTCACGCTCTACTGTAATGAACTACTTGAAGTATCTGCACGATGCTCGTTTACTCATTTTGCTCTTTAATGAAAATGAAGATTTTCCAAAAAAACCTTATGCGGTTTATCCCCACAATACCAATTTGCTTAATGTGATAGCTTATGAGATTGATGATGTGAATGAGAAAAAAACATTCATTTGCAACAATCTTTATGCTCGCCAACAAATCAATATTGGTAGCCGTCAAAATGGATTTTTAGTTGATTCCAAATATCAAATAAAACTTAGGAGTGAAGAGGAGAATACTAAAACTCAAAAAAACACCCTCTATGCGGTGGACAAACTAATCAGCGAAAAATCAGAAGAAGTGCCTATTTGGCTCTTTGGATTTCTATATTAAACAAAGTAAATTATAATTCTCAATAAAAAGAAATTTCTATAAAAAAATTAGACAGATATGGCAAAAGAGAAAAAATTTATTACCTGTGATGGTAATCAAGCTGCGGCACATATCGCTTATATGTTTAGCGAAGTTGCTGCAATTTACCCCATTACGCCGTCATCAACTATGGCAGAGTATGTTGATGAGTGGGCTGCTGCGGGTAAAAAGAATATGTTTGATGAAACCGTGATGGTTGAAGAGATGCAATCCGAGGCGGGTGCAGCAGGTGCTATGCACGGTGCACTTCAGGCGGGTGCTCTTTCTACTACGTTTACGGCTTCTCAAGGTTTGTTGCTGATGGTACCCAATATGTATAAAGTTGCTGGTGAACTTTTACCAGGTGTTTATCACGTTTCAGCACGCTCATTAGCAACGCAAGCCCTCTCAATTTTTGGAGATCATCAAGACGTAATGGCTGTTCGCCAGACTGGTTGTGCTCTTTTTGCAACTGGCTCTGTGCAAGAAGTGATGGATATGGCCGCTGTAGCTCACTTAGCAGCTATCAAATCGCGCATTCCATTTGTTCACTTTTTTGATGGGTTTAGAACTTCACACGAAATTCAAAAAATTGAAGAGATTGATGCAGAGGCTGTTCAAGCATTGGTTGATAAAGACGCCCTACAGGCTTTCCGTGATAGAGCATTGAATAATGCCAATCCCGTGGTGCGTGGTACTGCTCAAAATCCCGATATCTATTTTCAATCACGCGAAGCTGCAAATTCATTTTATGACGCACTTCCAACTATTGTAGAGGATTATCTGAATCAATTAGCTGAAATCACAGGACGTAAATATGGTTTATTTGATTATTATGGTGATCCAGAAGCTGACCGCGTAGTTATTGCTATGGGTTCTGCTACAGAAGCTATACGCGAAGGCATCGACCATTTGATGGCTAAAGGTGAAAGAGTAGGTTTGGTAACCGTACACCTATATCGCCCATTTTCAATCAAACATTTTTTGAAAGCTCTACCCGAAACCACCAAACGCATCTGTGTGCTTGACCGCACAAAAGAGCCCGGTGCAACAGGCGAACCACTATATTTAGATGTAAAAGATGCACTTTATGGAACCGCCAACCAACCTTTAGTTGTTGGTGGTCGTTACGGACTATCGTCCAAAGATTTTACGCCCGCTCAAGTGTGTGCTGTTTTCAAAAACTTAGCTTTGCCAACTCCACGCAATGGTTTCACCGTTGGTATTGTTGATGATGTTACCTTTACTTCTTTGCCCTTAGGTGAAGAGATTTCGATTGGCGGTGATGATTTGTATCAAGCTAAATTCTACGGTTTGGGTGCTGATGGGACAGTAGGTGCAAATAAAAACTCAATTAAAATCATTGGTGATAATTCAGATAAATATTCACAAGCTTACTTTGAATATGATTCGAAAAAATCAGGTGGTTTCACTTGCTCGCATCTCCGCTTTGGCGACTCGCCTATCCGCTCTACCTATTTGGTAACCACCCCCGACTTTGTAGCTTGCCACGTTCAAGCCTACTTGAGACTTTATGATGTTACCAAAGGTTTGAAAAAGAATGGTACTTTCTTGCTCAACACCGTTTGGAATGCTGAAGAAGTTAAAAAGAACCTCCCAACCAACATCAAACGTTATTTTGCAGAAAACAACATCAAACTTTATATCATCGATGCTACTAATATTGCCGTTGAAATAGGTTTAGGCAATAGAACAAACACCATTTTGCAGTCTGCTTTTTTCAAAATCACCAATGTAATACCTTACGATTTGGCTGTTGAAGAGATGAAAAAAGCAATTGTAAAATCTTATGGAAGAAAAGGAGAGAAAATTGTCAATATGAACTTTGCTGCGGTCGATCGTGGTGGCGAATATGTTGAAGTTGAAATCCCTGCCGATTGGGCTAACTTGACTGATGAGGTGGAAGTAGATGATGACGTGCCTGCATTTATTCGTGATGTAGTTCGTCCTATTAATGCTCAAAATGGCAACAGCTTGCCAGTTTCTACTTTCGTAGGTCGTGAGGATGGAACGTGGGATCAAGGAACTACCAAATTTGAAAAACGAGGCGTTGCTTCGTTTGTGCCAGAGTGGACAGCCGAAAATTGTATTCAATGTAACCAATGTGCTTATGTGTGTCCACACGCTGCTATTCGTCCATTTATTTTAGATGAGGAAGAGCAAGCCAAAGCACCATTTACAGAAATGATTAAAACCAACGGTAAACAATTTGTGGGCACTACCTACCGCATACAAGTTGATGTGTTAGACTGTATGGATTGTGGCAACTGTGTGGATGTTTGTCCAGGTAATAAAAATGGTAAAGCATTGGAGATGAAGCCGATCAAAACTCAATATGAGAATCAGGCTAATTGGGAGTTCTGTGTGAGTGAAGTAAAATCAAAACAACACTTAATAGATGTTCGAATGAATGTGAAAAACTCACAATTGGCAACACCGCTCTTTGAGTTTTCAGGTGCTTGTTCGGGTTGTGGAGAGACTCCATATGTGAAGTTAGTTACGCAAATGTATGGAAATCGTCAAATGGTGTCCAATGCAACTGGTTGTTCTTCTATCTATTCAGCATCAGCACCTTCAACTCCTTATACTGTAGGAGAAGATGGGCGAGGTCCGGCTTGGGCCAATTCCTTATTTGAAGATAATGCAGAATATGGAATGGGTATGGCATTAGCAGAAGAGAAAATGCAAGCACGCATTCTTCGCTTAATGACTAAAGCTTTGGAGAGCGATAAAAATCCAGAAGAGTTGAAAGAGCTTTTCAGAGAGTGGATCGACAATCGTTTTGATGGTGATAAAACATTGGAATTGGAGTCTAAAATAGTTCCTTACCTTGAAGTTTCAGAGTGTAATTATTGCAAACAAATATTAGATTTGAAAAACTTCATAGTTAAACGTTCGCAGTGGATAATCGGTGGTGACGGCTGGGCTTATGATATTGGTTTTGGCGGATTAGATCACGTGATTGCTTCTGGAAAAAATGTAAATATCTTGGTTTTAGATACTGAAGTTTATTCAAACACAGGAGGACAATCCTCAAAAGCTACACCAGTAGGTGCGGTTGCTAAGTTTGCTGCATCAGGTAAGCGTATTCGCAAAAAAGATTTAGGAATGATTGCTGCAACTTATGGATATGTGTATGTAGCACAGGTGGCGATGGGTGCTAACAATGCTCAAACGCTCAGAGCTATTCGTGAAGCAGAAGCCTACGATGGTCCATCGATAGTGATAGCCTATTCGCCTTGTATCGCACACGGTCTGCATGCCGGAATGGGTAAACAACAAAACGAACAAAAACGTGCAGTTGAGTGTGGATACTGGCATCTCTATCGTTTTGACCCACGCTTGCAAGCTGAGGGTAAAAACCCAATGCAATTGGACAGCAAAGAGCCAGATTGGAGTAAATTTCAAGATTTCTTGAAGGGAGAAGTAAGATACACTTCATTGATGAAGCAATTCCCAGACGAGGCGGAAGAGTTATTCCAAGCTGCTGAGAAAAACGCAAGATGGCGTTATAATGGATACAAACGTATGACTGAAGCTATATATCATCCAGAAGTAGCACCATCACATCAGATAGATGAATTAAAAGCACAATCACAACGAGACCCAAAACAAAAGGGTAGTGCCGATGTAATTGTTCAGGATACAAAATAAGAAATCATTATTTTAGATAAAATAAAAAGGATAGTTCTTGTCAAGAGCTATCCTTTTTTTTAGTCAAACCCAATCGCACTGCATTTCTTTGAAGTAGCCACACGAGAGGGTTATAATTTTGTTTCGTTATTTCAACTCAATTTTATTTCTTTTTTTAACCGTAGGCACTTTTCCTTTTTCGAAAACTGGTTTTTGCTCAACAGCTTTGTTTCTTTCTAATATCTTGTTAGAATTATTAGCTTTATAATTAGGTGCATCTGAAACTTCGCTTGGAGTTGTAAATGGAACAATAGTAAATTCACCCCACTCACCATTTGAATTTCTTGCAACTGCTACAGCAACAGCATCTGTGTTTGGATCAATTTGAAAATCAGTAGTTAAAGCTTCATATTGGAACCATCCTATCATTTCAAATGGTGGTAATGAAGCCAATTCATCTTTAATCTCATCAGCATACTCTTCAAAATCTTCAGCAAAGTAAACTC
>CAYFRA010000046.1:0-14693 GCA_964345395.1 uncultured Paludibacter sp.
ATGGTATCTCGCTCATTACCTGCGACGTTAGCTGATATAAATAGCAAAACTAATAGTAATATGTTATATTTTTTCATTTTAAATTTGATTTTATTTAAAAATTGTAATTATACTTCTACTTCTATCTCATCAACTGATACTAAACTTTGAGCACCTGTTAGCATATTTTTAAGCATCACTTTGTTCTCGTTGAGTTCATTTTCTCCAACAATTGCAACATAAGGAATGTTCTTGCTGTCGGCATAACTCATCTGTTTTTTCATCTTAGCAACTTCCGTATATACCTCTACTTTCATATTTCGTTTGCGTAAAGCGTTGGCAGCTTGCATAGCAAAAAGAAGCTCTTTTTCACCAAATGTAACAAATAAAATCTGGGTTTGATTGGTGGTCTTTTTTGGATATAAATCTAATTGATTGAGTACGTCAAAAATGCGATCGGCTCCAAATGAGATACCTACACCTGATACGTCAGGCATACCGAAAACGCCTGTTAAATTATCATACCTGCCACCGCCGGTGATACTACCTATCTCTACATCTAAGGCTTTCACCTCAAAAATAGCACCTGTATAGTAGTTGAGACCCCGTGCAAGAGTCAAATCTAACTCAATTTCGGTTTTGATTGCTAAAGAGTTGCAAATATTAAAAATAGTCTCTATTTCATCTACCCCTTTTAAGCCTATTTCTGATGCGGATAAAGTATTTCTTAACTGATCGATTTTCTCAAAATTATCACCTTTTAAGAGCAAAATAGGTTGTAACTTCTCCAAAGCATCATCAGCAATTCCTTTTTCTTTTAACTCTTTGTTCACATTATCCAAGCCAATCTTATCCAACTTATCGATAGCTACAGTGATGTCAATAATTTTATCTGCTTCGCCAATAATCTCTGCAATTCCTGTTAATATTTTCCGATTATTTAGTTTGATAACCACATTGATTTGCAGCTTATTATATATCTCATCAACAATCTGAATCAGCTCTACCTCATTCAGCAATGAATCGCTACCCACTACGTCCACATCGCACTGATAAAACTCACGATAACGCCCTCTTTGTGGACGATCGGCACGCCAAACAGGCTGTATCTGAAAACGCTTGAAAGGAAAATTAATCTCATTACGATGTTGCACCACATAACGAGCAAAAGGCACAGTCAAATCATACCTCAAACCCCTATCACATATTTTACTAATCAACTTATTACTATCTTTTTGGCTCAACTCATTTTCGCTGACTTTAGATAGAAAATCACCTGAGTTAAGAATTTTGAAAAGCAGTTTGTCTCCTTCTTCACCATATTTACCCATCAAAGTGCTGAGATTTTCAAGGGCAGGAGTTTCAATTTCTTGATATCCGTATTTTTTAAAAACTTCTTTGATGGTGTCAAAAATATAGTTTCGTTTCGCCATTTCAATTGGCGAAAAATCGCGAGTTCCTTTTGGGATGGATGGTTTCATTTCTGAAATATATTTGTTAGGTAATTTCTTTAAACTATTGACAATCAATATAGATTGCAAATTTATTGCAATTTGATGTATAAAAAAAAGGCATTTCTATAATATTATTGAAATGCCTTTTGGTATATTTTCTCCGAAATAGGGACTTTTATTTTCTAATTCCTAATTCTTTGATAATTGCACGGTAACGCTCAATGTCTTTTTTGATTAAATAATCCAAAAGGCGACGACGTTTTCCTACCATAATAACCAATGCACGCTCAGTTGAAAAATCTTTTTTGTTTCTTTTCAAATGCTCTGTCAAATGATTGATTCGATAAGTAAAAAGTGCAATTTGTGATTCTGGCGAACCAGTGTCGGTAGCTGATTTTTCGATACCGTGTTTAGCAAAAATTTCTTGCTTTTTTTCTGATGTTAAATACATAACTGTTTGAAAATTTAGATTATACATTAAGAACTGAGCCTAAACTCCACGTTCCAATAATTTCGGGTGCAAAGTTACTACTATATTTTCTAATTACAAACTTTCACCCCAACTAAATGCCTGATTAAAGAAACTACTTGTTCTAAAACTTTTCTATTCTGACAAAACCCAAGCTTCTGCGAAACCATTATTTGCTGTCCGAAGCTCAGTCATATAGCTAATTGCTTCATTTTTAGTTTCAAAAGATTGAATAGCTATTCTGTAGGTTTTGATTGGGTCTAAAACATGGGCTTCAGCATAACCACTATCTTTTAGATTTTGACAAAATTGATTGGCATCTTTTTCTGCAGCCATCGCACCAACAATAACATGGTGAGTTTTCACAATCTCAACCTCTTGAATTATTGTAGGTTCAATTGTTTCTTGAAGTGGGGCTACAGTTTCATCATTTACCATCCCTTTATCGCTATTCGACCAAAATCTAAATCCTCCAAAACTACTTAAATTTTTATAGGTTTCGCCGATTTTTGGAGCAGAAAAGAATAAACCAACTGCTAAAACTGCAACTGCAGCATATTTAATTACGCTTTTTGATGCTGGCAAGGTGATTTGAATTACTTTACGACTGTTTTCTTTTTGCTCTCCGATTAGCATCCTAACTGAGTAGTGAAGATTTTTCAAGCCAAAGTTATTAGGAATGAGTTGTGTCTCTTCGTTGGGAGCAAAAACGAGTTTAGCTTCATCGTCTCGTCTTAATTGACCCAATTGTGCAATGTTTACTTTTTCACCATTATCCAACTTTTCTAATAAAGCTTCACTATATTCTGATAGTTTTACCATTGCATCGCGGTAGCTGATGTGTTCTGAACGTGACAACTCTATCGCTAACAACCCATCAGAAACATTCATCAAATGATTGAAACTAACAACGCTTTTTGGTGGGATAATTTTATCTTGTTCAATAATAGCCGACTGTTTTTGAATCATAAAACCGCCTAAGCCAGGTATGATAACATAATCATGCCTGCGAATTAATGTGTCGATGTGTTTGGTTATATTTTCCATAATTGTCGTTTATTATTGATTGTGAAAGAGATCAGCTCATAAAAAAGAAACTACACAATATTGTAGCACCTTACAAAAGTAGCTATAGTTTTGAAGAAATGCAAAAAACAGTATCGCTTATTTATTAACAAAATATCAACCATCTTGTTAGTTTATTTTGGTGCTCGTAGATAAAGAAAAACAGCTATGATACCAAAAAAGAGATTGGGGAGCCACACAGCCATAAGTGTTGGCATCACATCATTCACCGCAAAAGTGGTTGATAGAGTTGTGAAAAGGACAAACAGAGCACTCAACCCAATACCCACGCCTAAGTTTTTACCCATTCCGCCTCTCACTTTTCTTGATGACAAAGAGACTCCTATCAATGCCATAATCAACACTGACAAGGGTGTGGAAAACCTTCGATAATACTCATCTTCAAAAGCTTGTACATTGCCAACCCCTCTTTCGCGTTGCTTGTCAATCTGATATCTTAGCTCGGTTAAACTCAATTGAGGTGCCTCTTGAGCAGTGATATAAAATTCGCGAGGTTCTACTTTGATAAGTGTATCCATTTTACTGCCATAACTCAACTTTTCATACATCCCATCAAAACTTCTGAGCGTATAGTTTGACAGTTTCCAATTGTAAAGTGTATCCCACACAGCAGTTTCAGCTGTAAGTCTTTTCACCAAGGTTTTATCTTCAAAAGTCTCTAACGACATACGGTAACCTGTTTTGGTGTTAATTTCATATCTTTCAATGAAAAATATCTGACCCTTTTCAAGCTCCATTTGCACATTGCGGGCATTTACTGTTTTTCTTTGTGGTTTCACATAAGTGTGTTCAAAATTGAGCAGTTTTCCTGTGGACGTGGGAATAACAAATGCACCTAAAATAAAAGCAAACATCATGATAAAAAGAGATGATATCAAATAGGGACGCATCAACCTCTTAAAACTGACACCACTTGATAGAATAGCAACTATCTCTGTATTGTTTGCCATTTTTGAAGTGAAGAAAATCACCGACAGAAAGGTAAACAGTGGAGTAAACATATTGGCGTAATAGGGAACAAAATTGAAATAATAATCAACAATTATTGCTCTCCAGGGTGCATTGTTGTCATAAAAATAATCTGCCTTTTCAATAAAATCAAACACAATTCCGACACTCAAGATCAGGACAATTGAGAAAAAGAAAGTCCCCAGATACTTCTTGATGATGTATAAGTCTAAGAGTTTAAGTCCAAAGCGTTTTGATTTCATGCGTCAAATATTTTACTTTAACCTACAGCCTTTTTCCTAATTGATATACCATCTCGCTTTTCCAAGTTGAAAAATCACCCAACTCAATGTGCTTTCTTGCCTCTTCTACCAACCAGAGATAAAACGCAAGATTGTGGATGGATGCAATTTGCATACCCAATAATTCTTTGGCCATAAATAGATGACGCAGATAAGCTTTGGTATGGATTTTATCGACAGCTGCTGTTCCAAATTCGTCAATTGGTGAGAAATCATTTTTCCATTTTTCATTTTTGATATTGATAATACCTTGTGAAGTGAAAAGCATACCATTTCTGCCATTACGCGTTGGCATCACACAATCAAACATATCAACACCACGCTCAATTGCTTCTAAGATATTAATCGGCGTACCTACACCCATCAAATATCGAGGTTTATCTAAAGGTAGTATCTCATTTACAACTTCAATCATCTCATACATCACCTCGGTGGGCTCGCCAACAGCCAACCCTCCGATGGCATTACCTTCACGCTCTTGCGAAGCAACGAAGTGAGCCGACTCTCTTCGCAAATCGGCAAAAGAAGCACCTTGCACAATCGGAAAGAATGTTTGTGAATAACCATACTTTGCTTCGGTACTATCAAACTGTTTGATACCACGCTCTAACCAACGATGAGTCAATCCTAATGATTTTTTGGCATAATTGTAATCAGAATCTCCCGGAGGGCATTCATCTAATGCCATAATGATATCTGCACCAATACTACGCTGAATATCAACCACCCCTTCGGGCGTAAAAAGATGTTTGCTTCCATCAATATGCGAACGAAAAGTTACCCCAGTTTCTTCTAATTTTCTGTTGGCTGACAATGAAAAAACTTGAAATCCGCCACTATCTGTCAATATAGGTCTATCCCAACTATTGAACTTATGCAAACCACCTGCTTGCTCAATAATCTCAATACCGGGACGCAAATAAAGATGGTAGGTGTTTCCCAAGATAATTTGAGCTTTTATATCGCTTCTCAACTCTTCAAAGTGAACTGCTTTGACACTCCCTACGGTACCTACAGGCATAAAAATAGGTGTTTTTATTTCACCATGATCGGTTTTTATCAAACCTGTACGTGCATTTGAGTATTTGTCTTTATGTTTAACAGAAAATTTCATAAATTAATGGAATAAATCCCTATGGAATCAATTTAAACTACAAAAGTATAAAACAATAGGGTATAAATCATTATTTCTTTAGAAATTATAAGAAAATAGCCTATTGAACCAGTATTAAATTTGTGCTATGATGAGATATACTGAAATTCCCTTTTGTCATTTTGCTCTATCTGCCTATTGTCAATGAGAAAACGGAGCACTTCAATGACTTTATTTTCATCGTGCGACACCATCAATTTTATCTCTTTTAGACTTAATGGTTTTGAATGAAGCACTGAAAATATCTTCTCTTTGATTGCATTATACTCAGACGATGAGATTTTTTTGTTCTTCTTTCGTAAACAGACATCACACTGCCCACAATCTTTGACATCATACTCTCCAAAATAGGCAAGCAGGGTTTTGCTTCGGCAAGTGAATGGGTCTGTGGCATAGTTTACCATCTCTTTGATGCGTGTCACATATCGCTCTTTTCTATCTTCATAAGCCTCCTTTGGCAGATAAAGATGTTTTTTTTCTTGCCTTTCTTGCAAATAAGTGATGTATGGGATGTTCTTTCGAGGTATGTAATTTATAAGCCTATCTTTACTCAACCCAATTAAGACTTGATACACATCATTGATTTGCCAATTCAACCTTTTTGCCAACAATTCTTCTGAAATATAAACATAATCGGTAAACATGCCGGTGTAGGATCGCAATAAAGTATGAATCAATTTCTCTTGTTGTGCACTATGTTTGTGTTTGTATAAATCATCTTTCTTGCAAGAAAAAACAACACGAGAACGGCTACTATCATCATCTGATAAATCTATATAATTGGCATATTGTAGCAACTTAATGCTATTGTGGGCATGTAGCAAAGGGAACTTGAAGACCCTACAAAAATCATTCAATTCAAACTCAAAACTTCTATCCAATCCACTACCCACACCCAACTGAAAGTAATTGCCCAACGCATCATACACCTCTTTTACTTTCTCTTTTTCTGGAAATGTGTCAATGATACGTTTACGCATTTTCACCACATCTGAATTGTTGAATAGAAGAATAGCATATGCTTTTTGCTCATCTCGCCCTGCTCTTCCCGCTTCTTGGAAATAAGCTTCGATGGAGTCAGGCAAATCCATATGTATCACCGTGCGAACATTGGGCTTGTCAATCCCCATACCAAAAGCATTGGTAGCAACAATCACCCTTGTTTGATCATCTTTCCAGCGCTGTTGCCGAGCATCCTTGCTTTCATTTTTCAAGCCAGCGTGAAAGTGCTCAGCCACTATACCCTGCTCCATCAACCACTCTGCAATCTCTTTGGTTTTTTTTCTACTTCGCACATAAACTACCGACGAGCCCGGAACCGATTGAAGGATTTTCAACAAATGACTGTTTTTATCCTCTATATCTCGCACTACGTATGCCAAATTGGAACGATAAAAACTTTTTTGATAAAGATTTTTTTTCTTAAACTGTAATTTATTTTGAATATCATCGACCACTTCGGGTGTGGCTGTAGCTGTCAATGCCAAAACTGGAACATCTGGTAGCTCTTTTCGGATATCTGCAATTTTCAAATAAGCGGGACGAAAATCATAACCCCATTGAGAGATGCAGTGCGACTCATCCACCGCAATGAGCGATACATTCATCTGACGAACTTTGAGCAAAAACATCTCAGTAGCTAAGCGCTCAGGCGAAACATAAAGAAATTTGTAAGCTTCGTGAACTGCATTTTCGAGCGTTTGATTGATTTCTCTCGGTGTCATACCGGTAAAGATTGCCGCCGCTGTAACATTTCGTGTTCGCAAATTGGCAACTTGGTCTTTCATCAATGCAATGAGCGGGGTAACAACAATGCATACCCCTTGCAATACTAAAGCTGGAACCTGAAAAGTGAGCGATTTTCCTCCGCCAGTTGGCATCAGTCCAAGCGTATCATGTCCTTTCAATACGCTCTTAATGATATCCTCTTGAAGCGGACGAAAGTCATCGTAACCCCAAACAGATTTTAATATTTGATGAATTTGAGACATACTAACTACAGTTTTTATATCCTTACAAATGTACAAAAATATATCTACAAATTCAGATAGCCATAAATAAAAGAAAATTTATGTAACTACTCATCATAGGTTTTGGCAATCTTATCGATATTCAGACTTCTCGCCATCGCATCAAAAATTTGTTTGTAAACACCCTGTTGTGCATAAGCCTCTTCGTGTGTTCCGTGTTCCTTCACCTTACCCGCTTCCATCGCATAAATGATATCAGAATCGATAATCTGCGAAATGCTGTGTGAAATGATAATTACAGTACGGTTTTTCTTAATGGCATCCAAACTGTTTTTGATCTGCTCAGTAGCCACTGCATCTAAACTCGCAGTTGGTTCATCTAAAAAGATAATGGGTGGGTTCTTTAAAAACATGCGTGCAATAGCAATTCTTTGTTGTTGTCCTCCAGAAAGTAGAAGTGCATTGGTCTCAAAACCATCATTCAATGCCATCACCTGATCATAGACATAAGCTTGCCTTGCAGCTTCATAAACCTCATCTTGGCTCGCATTGGGGTTTCCGTAGCGTATATTCTCCTCAATAGAACCACTAAAAATATGATTTTTTTGAAGTACCAAACCGATATTCTCTCGTAAAAATTTGGTATCATACTCACGCAATGGCACACCATCCAAAAGTATCTCTCCCTCTTGCGGAATATAAAATTTATCTAAAAGATTAACAATCGTGGTTTTGCCAGCACCACTCAATCCAACCAAAGCAGTAATTTGATTTGGGGCAACAGTCATATTAACCTGATGAAGAGCTTTAGTTCCATTGGGATAGGTGAAATCAACATTCCGTATCTCAAACTTTCCTTTTACCACCTCTGGCTTGTAGCTACCTGACTCCTCTTTCTCATCATCTGCTTGAAGAATTTCGAAAAAAGTTTCGGAGTAAATCATGGCATCATTCATCTCATCAAAAATTCGGTGCAGCTGACCTATGGGAGCTTTTACATTGTTAAAAAGCATAATGTGAAACATGATCATACCGATAGACATAACACCATTGAGCACAAAATAGGCAGTAAGAATAATGATGATGACCACGCCTATTTGTTCAACAAAAGATTTTATTCCATTGAAGTAGAAGCCTGTTCGCTGGGTTTTCAATTGATTTTCGGTCATATCA
This sequence comes from uncultured Paludibacter sp., assembly GCA_964345395.1. Taxonomy (GTDB): domain Bacteria; phylum Bacteroidota; class Bacteroidia; order Bacteroidales; family Paludibacteraceae; genus UPXZ01. Next base: position 8,535 of record CAYFRA010000046.1, read on the forward strand.
TACTGTAATTGATATTGTTTTTCGGACTCAATCTCCTCTCGGTTAAACGATTTGATAACCGTAATAGATTGAATAATATTGACAATACCATGGTTTTTCTTCTCCCGAAAACCACGCATATTGCGTCTCCATCCACTCAAAGTGCGAGCTTGCTTCATAGTGATATAAATATAGATAGGAATGATGCTCAATCCCACCATACCAACCCAAAAATTGGCATTGAACATCAAAATAAGAGCAATCAAAGAGCTGGCTAAAAGAGGTAATATGTTGATAAAAAAGTTTTGAATCAAGCGTGTGATACTCGATATACCTTGATCAATACGCGTTTGCAGTTTCCCCGACTCGTTGTCTTCAGCTGTGTAAAAAGACATTCGATAAGTCAATATTCTATCGACAACTTTTTGAGCTAAATCTCGGGAGATGTAAATCCGCAACTTTTCACCAAACACCTTTTGCCCAAATACGATGAAAACATTGATGATTTCCTTTGAAAGCAAAATAATGGTAATAAAAACAAGGATAGAAAGACCCTCTTCCAAACCTTTGCCACTTTCGACCAAAGCATTTACTTCATCAACAGTATATTTAAGCACCAAAGCATTGACCTGAGCTGTGAAAGAACCCACTAAGGTTAGAAAAAGTGCACCAACAATCAACCATCGATAAGGTTTTACATAAGGTTTTAGGTTTCTAAATAACTGCAATAATGTCATAATTTATATTCTGTTTTTCAACTCCATTTCACAATGATAAAATGGAAAGAGTTTTGTAGTTAATGTAAGTATATTTTGAGCAATTTGTGTTGCTACCTATTAAACAATAATTGTGCTAAACTATATTTTATACACAAATTGTTGTTTTTTGTGCAAATTATCCTAACTTTGCTTTATCAAAGTAAATTATAAACTTTTAAAGTAATCGATTTTGATCATAAAAATGTTATACAATAAAACAAATGCAAAATTAAAAAGACAATTTTATCACTTAGTTTTATCTTTTTATTTGTCCTCACATCATTAGGGCAAGTAGAAAATATTGTGGGTATTTGGAAAACCATTGACGATGGTGATGGTACAGCAAAATCTATTGTGCGCATTTACAAAGCCACCAATGGCAAGTATTTTGGTAAAATAGAGAAGTTATTTAAAGATGAAAACAAACTTTGTACGGCTTGCGAAGGAGCTAACAAAAACAAGCCCATCAAAGGAATGATTATCATCAACAATATGGAGGCAAAAGGTGATGGCTTGACAGGTGGCACTATCCTCGATCCAAACAACGGGAAAACTTACAGATGCAACATCAGCATTGATGGCAAAACCGGAAATCTGAAAGTACGAGGCTCATTGGATAAATCAGGAATGCTTGGGCGAACACAAACTTGGATAAAATCAAATTAGCTTGAAGCATCATAAACTTAAAAAAAACGGGACAATTTTGATTTTGTCCCGTTTTTTTATCTCTTTAAAACTCGCCCAATCAAAGGTATCAGAACTTCGATGATATCTTTCTTAGAAAGCATATGTTCACCATCATAAATAATAAAATGATCATAATGTTTCTCATACTCCTCTTGACAGTTGACGGTATCATCATTGGAGCCAAACATAGCCCAAGTGTGTTTTAAGTCAATCATCTCAATCAAATCAAACTGTTTATCCTCAACTTGTGCATACTGATTAGCTAAATCTTCGGTAACCATAAAACGTTGCACACCATCTTGACGAGCAAACATAAATTGATTTTCACCCAATTTGGTCATCAAAAACTCCGAAACACGAAAAGCTGGATTTACCAATATTTTTGGAAAACCATGCATCTGTTGAGCAAACATTCCACCCATAGAAGTTCCTACAACGATGTCGGGCTTCTCCGTTTCACAAATGTTGTGCAACAAATCTAATGCCTCTTCGGGGTTGAGTGGCAAATCGGGCGAAACTATCTTTGCATTAGGCAGTTGACGTCGAAGCATACGGGTAGTGAATGACTCACCTGCCGATGAAAAACCGTGAATATATAAAACTGTTATCTCCATTTTTACAAATCATTAAAATTAAATCAATTTACTATCCAATACACCTATCAAAGCACCATTTTGTAAATCTCCTTGGATGCGACCCACCACTTCGACATTTATATCTGCTTTGGGGTACTTAAACAACAAATAATCTTTAGAGAGTTTCAAACGATAAATACGTGTGTAGTTTTGGCTATTTTTCATCTCTTTCTGTGTCTCACTGACAACAGCAATTTCTTCAATTTGCAAACCAGGATTATATTGCAATGCGACATGACGAGCTTTAATCTCCATTTCTTCAAACAAATCATCTAACTTTAAGACCATCTCGTTGGCTAATATCTCTTTTCTTCTCGACTCCAAATGCTCGATCCATTCAGACACGCTGTTTTTTCTCTCCATGCTGAAAAATTTATAAGAATATTCATTGGCTAATTGAAGGTTTTCATTCAAATCCTCAATGGTTTCAATATTTCGATGTGTGTGTTCAAGTAATTCTGTATAGTAAATATCATCAACTCTCTCTTTTACATTATTGATCAGTAGCGAGTTTGGAAATTTTTCAATAAAATTATTTAGCATTACCACATCTTTAGAGCCAACAGCATCGATATATTCCTGCTTTTCGATTGCGATGTTATGCAAGGCTTTCACAATTTCAGAAAGATATTTCTCTACCAATTGTTTGTTTTTCGTTGTAGTTGATTTTTCATACAGTATCGCTAATTCATCTTTCAACAAAGTCATTTTGGTGGTTATCTCTTCATAACTTTGAAAATGGGTATTAAAACAAGTTTCATAACTTGTTTGGATATCATTATATATGATATCCTCTCTCTTATTTATCAATTGTTTTTTGATTATTTGCAGGTCTTCATTCCCTTTGTAAGAGGGATATTGAGAAAGATGGACATCTAATTTACTTACAAAGCTTTCAATATCTTCAAACGACTTGCTGTTTACGAATACAATTTCATATTCTGAACGCAATTGATTGTAGCTCTTTTTGGCTTCACTTGAACAAGAGATGAGCAAAAACAGAATTGCAAATAGAGAACCATATGTCAGTAAATTTTTCATAAAAATAAAATAAACTTCACAATGAATTGAATATTGATACAAAATTAATTTTTCATTTACAGATACTACAAAATCCAAACCAAAACCAATTAAACAAAAATAGTCTTTTTTTCCGATAATCCTTTATGATTTTCTACTTTCATTGAAAAATAAATTATGACTTATAATCAAAGAATAAGCATAAAGATTTAATATTAGTTTCAAACTATAAGTATATGTAAGAATTATTATGGAAACCTTATGAAAAGCATCGATTAATTGAACAAAAGTTTGTAAAATAGCTATTTGATAATTATCTTTGAGCTTTAATACTATTATTAAATTATTATTAAATTTTTAAATAAAACAACTTATGACAGTAGAAAAGAAATTTGTAGCGAGCCAAGAGGCAAAAGGTAAAGCAAAACAGTTGCGTTTGTTTGCCATATTAGCTTGGGTGCTTGCTATTGCTGGTGAAGTTTTTGCAATTCTTAAACTTCTAAAAAATGATATGCTTGTATGGCTTATAGTGGCAATAGTTGTAATTTTAGCTTTGGCTATCACCGGTTCAATGCTTTGGAAAAAATCAAACAAACTTGATCCTGCATCTGAGAAAGACAAAGTTAAGTTTTTTATTCAAAACCAATTGGGGGCTATTATGGCGGTATTGGCATTTTTGCCTTTGGTGATTTTGATCTTTACAAACAAAGATTTAGACGGTAAAACAAAAGGTATAGCAGGTGTAATTGCTATTGTAGCTTTATTGGCAGCGGGTATTACAGGTTATGATTTTAACCCACCTTCAGTAGAAAAATACACGGAGCTAATCAACCAACAAACTGATGTAATCAAGGAGTTGAACAATGGGGTAGATCAGGTATTTTGGACTCCAAGTGGTAATAAGTACCATCTATTTGAGGATTGCCAACATATCAGAAACAGTGATATTTCAGAAGGAACTGTTGAAGAAGCTTGGACAGCCCGCAACAAAGATGGAGCTGGTGAATCAGAGTTTTGTAAAACTTGTAAAAATCGTGCTGAAAAACGTTTAGAGCAACAAGGAGGTAGCTTGATTGATCAAATTCAAGAGTCTATTCTTGATAACGCCGAAGATGTAGAAGCAAATTTAGAGGAGTTAGTTGAGGTTGAATAAACTATAAACTCATCAAATTAAACAATAACACGAAAGAGACTCACCATTCCTATATGGTAGTCTCTTTTTTTATTCTTGACACAACAATTGAAATAAATTTCTTATATTTGAAACATATTATTAATAAAATAAACTAAAACAATTATGAATTTATCAGATTTACTAAGTGGACCAGCTGGAAACATCCTTTTAGGAAGTGTAAAATCACAGCTTGGTATGGATAGCAAAGAAGCAAGCAATGCAATAGGGGTAGCAGTACCAGCCATTTTGAGCGGGTTGACTAAAAATGCACAATCACCAAAAGGAGCAGAAAGCTTGGATAACGCTTTGAGTAGCAAACACAATGGTGGAATTTTAGGAGATTTGGGCGGTGCTCTTGGGAATATGTCGGCACTACAACAAGACGGTAACGGTATTTTAGACCATATTTTTGGAAAAAACAAAAACGCTGTTCAAACTGCTGCTGCTAAACAAGCAGGTGTAAGCACCAAACAAATGAGTGGATTGTTTGCTATGTTAGCGCCAATCGTTATGGGATTTCTTGGAAAAGAGAAAAACAGTAAAAAAGCGAATGCAGGTGGATTAAGTGATATCCTTGGTGGACTTTTATCATCAAGCACTGGTGGCAACCAATCTGCAGGCGGAATCGTTGATTTGGTTGGTGGACTTTTAGGAGGTGGTAGCACCAAAAGCTCTGGAGGTGGATTAGGAAACATCTTAGGAAGTATCTTGAAAAAATAAATAACAAGTAATTTTTCGCAACATTAAACTTACAAAAGCCTGACTGATTAAATTTCAGTCAGGCTTTTTTTAGGAATAAAAAAAACCTATTAAGCCACTAAGAGCTTAATAGGTTTTATATTCAAAAACGATATTTAATAAATTTCGCTTATTTCTTCATCATAGTTCTTGTTGTTTTCTTTCCATCTGCTGATTCGATATTTAACAGATATACACCAGTTGGCAGTTCACTTACATTCACATTGTTGGTTGTAGAGCTCAATACAGTTGCTCCACTTAGGTTTACAATCGTAAATTTAGCAAAATCACCCTCGATATTTAACACATCTTCAACAGGATTTGGGTAAATTGCAAATTGTTCATTAGCATCTTTGATTTCATCAACATTGGTCATATCAGTTAAATCTACAACATAAGTAACTAAACCAGATCCATCAGGAGCTTGAAATTTAGAAACTATTCTTTTATCATCAACAGAGAACATCACAGCTCCAGTAATTGTTTCTTTCAGCATTACTTCATCCCAAGTAACAGGGTCGTAACCTTCGTACTCGTACTCAAAATATTCTGTTAGATCTATAAGGCCATCTGTTCTGTCAAGCAACCATTCTCTGAAATCAATAGGTTTAGTTGTACCAGCAGGAACAATAAACGAATTTCGCATTAATCCCATATATGGTGTTGAGTAGTACACATCTCCAGCATTATTAACACCCATCATAATAGCATCTTGCGGAACATTAAGAATCACCCATTCATTCTTTTCTAAATCGTAGTATGCCGGCTTATTACTATATCCTTCGTTCAAGGTAATGGTAATATATCGCTCATCCTCTCCTTTTAAATTCATAAAATAGACATCTAAGAAATTGAATTTGTATAGTTCGTTTAGTGCATCATAATACGCATCTAAAGCCATAATATACTCATCTAATAAAGCATTAAACACATCAGCTGCTGCATTATATTCATCAATTTTATCAGGATCTGTAATATAATCTGTTTGATTATACTCAGGGCTATCATACATCCACCAACGCTTGAACATTTTCGTTGAATGTATCAAATTCGGCTTTTACGCCAAGTTCTTCTACATCATACTTCTCGATAATATCGATAGTCACTTTACAAAATGCAGCAAAGAGCGTCTTTCTTGTCTTAATTGAAAAATATCTTATTTTTTTCA
>CAYFRA010000047.1:0-14242 GCA_964345395.1 uncultured Paludibacter sp.
TCGTGGTCATGATCGTGGTCGTGATCGCAACCACAACCGCCATTACCACATCCACATCCACCACCAAAAATCTCATCTAACTCTTCTTGAGTGGTCTCAGTTACAGAGAGTACTTTACCTTTGAAGTGTAAGTTTTCACCAGCTAATGGATGATTCAAATCAACAGTAACAACAGTATCTGTAATTTCAACCACCTGTGCTTGCAAACGATCGCCTTCACTATTCATCAAAGGCACTATATTTCCTACAAAAACCATCTCTTCATCTAATTTACCATCTATCTCAAAAACAGAACGATCCAAATCAAGAACAGCCTCGTCGTCATATTCGCCATAAGCTTCGTCATAAGCTATTTCAAAATCAAAAGTGCTATCTGCTTCTAAATCTTTTAAATTTTGTTCAAACTTTGGCAACATCATACCAACTCCAAATATAAAACTTAAAGGTTGTTCGGCAGTTGCACGCTCCATTAATTCCAATTCACCATTTTCACCATCAACAAATAGGTCATATTCTACTTTGATAGTTGTGTTGTTCGTTATTTTCATATTATTTATTTATTAAAAAAAATTATCTATAGCATAATAACTTAATACCAAGTTATATTGTTCATACTGCTTCTACTTCCTTGTTTTTCATATTTCAAATCTGAAAGCATACTTGAATTTACACCAATTCTGAAATTGTAGGTTTGAAAACGTCCAAATGGGACAAACCCACCAGATAAAGTCCAACAGTGAAGATCTCTAACTACGCTGAAATTTGTAAACGTAAACTGCTTTGCTACAAAATCGTAAGATGTTTCACCATTGATCTTCCACCCTGGTGTCAATTGGATGTTTCCCCTAATATTAAGATTTTGGGTAAACTTCCGATTATATTCCATTCTATCATAATCAAATACATTTCCATCACCAAATCTTACTGAATAGTTGAAGGTTAAACTCCAAGGAATCCTGACCTCCTCATATCCATCGCTACCAACACTATGACTACTTGTTTTTTTGTTTCTTGTATCCCTATTTCTTTCAGATGAGAAGTTGGGATCGCTATCTATGGATCGCCCTACCCCATCTGTATCATCATCTCCCAGATCAAAATCATTATTATCGCCACCCTTTCCATTGGTACTTGTGTTTTTATCTTTCTTCTTAAATGTAGCATTATTAAATGTGTAGCTATATGATAAACTGGTACCCAAAAAACGTGGTATTTTTCCGTGATTCCATCGCAGTTGATTGATTCTTTTCACTGTTTTACCATCCGCACCTACACCATACATATATGGATCAAACGCACCACTCAAATTGAGAGAACGTGATTTGCCCAACTTGATAACTAAATTTGCATTGAAGTTAGACCACTGCATAGAGTCTGCCGCTAAATTATATGCACTACCCAAAGAGAGCTGATCAATCAGACTGACAATTCTCGTTGCGTTGGTTTCGGTTGAGTCTTTATCATTTCGAAGTTTCATTTCGAAGTTATTAGAGAGCGAAAAAGACAAATTACCAGATTTACCTCTGCCAGGGCCACCATACAATGACCTTTCATAGCGAGAATAAAAAACCTCTTCTGCTAAGAGATTATCTTTGTCTTTCGGGTCAGTAAATGTACGAATATAACTATCCCAATATCCCCAGCGCGCATCACCAAAATTGGGCATATAGCTAAAGCTAATATTGGGATCTACCTTATGGCGGATAGCAACTATTTTGTCTCCAAAAATCTTTCTGTTTGGAACAAACATTCCGTACAGAGTCGTATTTGCCGAAACACTGGTGTTGAAATCATAAACCCTTCTGAAACCTTCATTACGGGTCTCTATAACACGATTTGACTCTTCATCCCACTGCCGTTCGGTATCATAAAGATACCACCTTTCTTTATAGCTAAATGATGGTGTAATATTGATGTAGTCAAACAGTGTAAAAGATGCTGAAATAGGAATACTGTGTTGCATTCCATTTCTCCAATCATTTTTGAATGAAGATTGAAACAACAAGTTTTCTTTTGTTGTGATGCTATTTGAAATAGTACCCGAATAAGACATATTTATTTTTTCGTACCAACGCTCTTTGCCTACTCTATTTTTTCTTTTCAATGGATTTATTCTACTCATAGAAATAGATACATTTGGCAAAGTCAAACTGATGGTTGAATCTTTTGTACGTTGATTGACGCCTAAGTTTCCTGTAATGGTAATAGGCAAATCAGGAAATCGTTGAGAAAAAGATACAGAGGAACTTTTAGTATTTTCAGCATTTACGGGTGAGTAGTAGCTGTTGATATTGCTTCTATTATACCCACTTGTTGAGAAATTGACACTGGCAGAGAATGTTCGGAATGGGTTGACCTTGGGGTTTTGCGAGTGCGACCAGCGAATACTCAGGTTATTCGATTTGTTGTATTCTGGAATTCCTTTCTCTCCAATTACATCTACTCTATAACTTAAATTTAAGCCACCATTAAATTTATACCTTTTCAAATAGTTAGATGATAAATTTAATCCCCAAGTTCCCTTAGTGTAAATATCTCCTTTCAGACTCAAATCGACATAATCATTGATAGCAAAATAATATCCTCCATTTGTAAGTCCATATCCACGTGTAAATTCAGTCGAAAATGATGGCATCTCTACACCTGACGAATAACTTTGATTAAATGGAAAAAATCCGAAAGGAAGAAATACTGGCAATGGAATATCCAACAAAACAAGATTTGAACGACCAAACACGACATAATCGCCAGGCTTCACTTTGGCTTTTGACATATTCAGATAGAAATGAGGATGATCGTGCAAATCGCAAGTAGTATATTTTCCATCCGCCATATTGATGATATTATTCTCAATAATTTTTGTTCTGTCGCTGACTATATAACCATCACCTTCAGTGGTAATTGCTTGACCTGCATATCCTTTTTTTGTTTTAAAGTTGTATGATAAGTTGTTGGATATATACTCAGAATTAGCATCTTTGAAAATAGGTTTGTTTATTATCGTGCCTGTGCTGTCTCTCTGTGAATATGCAAAAACAGTAGTACTGTCCATTCGTATCCTCACATAACCCGCCTCGCTCAAATTCAAATCCTTAAAGTCTAATTTTGCATCACCATAAATAAAACCCACACCATTACCAAAAAAGACTATAGAATCAGAACCCGCATATGATATCTCGGCGTCAAAATCAGCATCTTTTTTTATTTTCACCGAATCATTGAGGTTGTTTTGAGTCGTATCGTTTTTTTGCACAACAGCATTTCCCGTGTTTGCCCTATCAGATGTAGCAGGATTTGACAGACTGTTTTGTGAATAAATGAGTGGAGACCCAAACAAAAACACAAAAACAAACAGGAAAAACAGTCTAATATTAATAATATGATTGAGTTTTAACATCAAAAAATAGAAATTTCTCTACAAAATAGTGTGCAAATTTACTTAAAAAAGATGTTATACCATCTATGAAGTGTAAATTTAAAAATTATTTCAGATTTTAGGCTAAATTTAATCGAAATGCTAAAGTTAATTGACTAATTTTGCACAAAACTTGAGTCTTTATGCTTTTTAGAAACTTCATATCAAATATATACAATTTTAAAATTTTGCTAATGAGACCAATTTTACAAAAAGTATTCATATTCATACTATCTTTTTTCTTGTCATTGAGCATATTTGCCAACAACAAAACTTTTGTATTGGTTATTGACGCAGGTCATGGCGGACATGATGCTGGTGCAATTGGAAGAATATCAAAAGAGAAGAACATCAATTTAGCTGTGGCATTGCAAGTTGGTAAAATGATTGAAGAGAAACACCCCGATGTAAAGGTAATTTACACTCGAAAAACCGATATCTTTATTCCGCTCGCTAATAGAGCAAAAATTGCTAATAATAATAAAGCTGATTTTTTTATTAGCATACATACCAATGCGGCTAAAAGCAAAGCTGCATACGGAACAGAAACTTTTGTTCTCGGTTTGGCAAAAACACAAGCTAACTTGGAAGTGGCAATGCGTGAAAACAATGTTATTACACTTGAGGATAACTATAAAGAAAAATACAACAACTTCAATCCTAACTCCATTGACTCGTACATTATGTTTGAGTTGATGCAAGATAAAAATCAAGATAAAAGTTTGCTTTTGGCATCCAACATCGAAAAACAGTTTAAAAAATCAAAGCGTACCAGCAGAGGAGTGCGTCAAGCAGGCTTTCTTGTGCTACATCAAACAGCAGCCCCAAGCGTATTGATTGAGCTTGGTTTTATTTCTAATGATACTGAAGAAAAATATCTTAACTCGAAAGCTGGTAAAGAAGAGCTATCAAATGCAATATATCAAGCTTTTGCGGCTTATAAAGTAGAGCACGATAAAAAAAACAACTCCATAAATATCGCAAATGAAAACATAGAGCGTAATGACACAGATAGTGAGAAAACTAACAATAAAGAGACAAACAGTTCATTAACCTCTAATCAAATCAGTTACAAAATTCAACTTTTTGCTTTGAATAACAAAATCAATAACAACGACGCAAGATTCAAAGGGCTGAAAGAGATCAGCTATTATTATGAAAGTGGATTGTATAAATATACTTATGGAGACAAATCAAATTTTCAAGACATCGACAGTTTGAAAAAATCCATTAATCATCTTTTTCCAGACTCTTTTATTATAGCTTTTGAAGGTGATGATAAAATAAGTGTAAGTGAAGCACGAAAAAAACAATAAAATTATATGAAAAAGAATTCAAAACAAATTGGACATATCCATTTAGGAATAACAGTTATAGCAGGGATATTCCTGTTTTATTTCGGTATAAACTTTCTGAAAGGCAGTAATATCTTTGAGCGTCAAAACACATATTATGGCTATTTTGACAATTTAGATGGATTGGTAAAATCATCACAAGTATATATCAAAGGTTATAAGGTAGGGCAAGTTAGCAATATCGAATACGATTTTGAGAAAAAAGAGAGTTTCAAAGTACAAATATCGGTTGATCATAACATTAAACTACCAAAAGGCACAAGAATGATTTTGAGCGACGATGGGTTGTTGGGCGGAAAAGTAATACGCTTAGATATAGAGGAGCTTGCAACTGACTTGATAGCTCAAGAAAATGGAGATATCATTTTAGCTACCTATATAGAAGGAGGGTTGATTGATAACCTTACAGCACAATTGTTGCCGAAGCTTGAAAGTGCCCTATCAGAGATTGACTCATTGCTCAGTTCTGTAAAAACATTGGTAGAAAACCCCAGTCTAAGTGCCAGCCTATTGTCTATCGAACAGAGCACAAGACATTTGGCGAGTACATCTGCACAATTAGACAAGATAACAAATACCCAACTTCAAGGTATTTTAGCAAATGTAGATGAAATAACGAAAGATTTAAACGTAACAAGTAGAAATATCAAAGAGATTGATTTTGCTTCTACAATTGAACAAGCAGACCATACAATTAAAAACCTAAACGAATTTACTCTAAAATTAAAAAGCAGTGATAATAGCTTAGGATTGTTGGTTAATGACAAAAACCTTTATGACAATTTGAATAAAACTGCTGAAAATGCAAATGCTCTTTTATTTGATTTGAAAGAAAACCCAAAAAGATATGTCAATTTTTCTTTGATGGGTGGTAAAAACAAATAGAATGTTTTATTTATAATCATTCTAAATAAACCCTATGCAGTACTTACTATTTATAATCAAGAAACAGTATAACCTTATGGGGTTTTCACACATTTATTAATAAATTGCATAAAATTTCATTATACTTTATTAATACACTATCTATCAACACTTTTAAGAATTTACAAAGACCTACAACGCTGATATTCAGCAAATTAAGCAAACGACATTGAAAATCAATCAATTAAAGATTTATTAGCATTCTTAAAAACAAAGGTGATTTTTTTTATTCAAAAAACTTTCAGATATTTGTAAAACAAAACAACACAAGTCACAAAAAACTGTGAATATATTTTGAAAAAAACATACTCGACTTTTGTCGAGTTTTTTATCCAAAAACTTTAAAATATCGATTTATTTAATCATTTATAATGACGCAAGACTTTACACTTTGGAACAATTGTTTGGATATTATCAAAGATAATATCAATGAATCATCTTTTAGTACTTGGTTTGAGCCTATTAAACCTATATCGTACGAAAATGATATTCTTTTGTTACAAGTTCCAAGTCAGTATTTTGTAGAACATATAGAGGATTTATATATTGATTTACTGCGAAGCACACTTACACGAGTTTTTGGAGATACGACAAAATTAGAGTACCAAGTACTCATTGACCAAAAAACAGGTAAGGGTCCTAAAATTCCAAGTGCATCGCAACAAGCTGTGTATCCAAACAATGGAAGATCGCAAAAACGTTCAATTGTATCGCCCTATCAGCGCATACAATTACCAGAACTCGACCCACAGCTCAACTTTAATCTTACTTTTGACAGATTAATTGAAGGCAAAAGCAATCAGCTTGCCCGTACAGCAGCGATAAAAATAGCCGAAGATCCGAAAACTTTAACATTCAATCCACTATTTGTGTTTGGAAAATCAGGCGTAGGAAAAACGCATCTACTCAATTCAATTGGGGTGTTGAGCAAACAATTGCGACCCGAAAGCCGAGTGCTCTATGTTTCAGCTAACACATTTCAAATACAATATACGGATGCGGTAAGAAACAACACACAAAACGACTTTTTGAATTTTTATCAAACAATTGATCTCTTATTAATTGATGACATTCAAGAATTCTCAGGAAAAACAGGCACACAAAATACTTTTTTTCATATTTTCAACCACCTTCACCAAAATGGCAAGCAGCTTGTGCTCAGCTCAGACCGCTCACCATTAGAGATGATCGGTGTAGAACAAAGACTACTCACAAGATTCAAATGGGGATTAAGTGCAGAAATCAGCAAGCCCGATTTTGATATGAGAAAAGCCATCTTGAAAAACAAAATATATAATGATGGACTTGATATTCCTGAACATGTAGTGGATTATATTGCTGAAAAAGTTACCAACAATGTTCGTGATTTGGAAGGTGTGCTCGCTTCATTATTGGCTCACTCTACGTTAATAAATGAAGATATCGATTTGAAATTAGCTGAAAGTATTATCAGCCGTATTACCAATATTGAGCCAAAATCTTTAACAGTTGAGCAAATCCGTGATACTGTTTGTGAGTATTTTAATCTCTCTATAGAAGCCATTTCTACCCGTTCAAGAAAATTGGAAGTGGTGCAGGCACGTCAAATAGCCATGTATTTTTCAAAAAACATGACACAAAGCTCTTTGGCCAATATCGGTATGCACATCGGAAAACGCGATCACGCAACCGTACTCCATGCTTGCAAAAAAGTAGAAGATTTGATTGAAACCGATAGACATTTTAGAAAAAACATGGAAGAGATTGAATTAAAACTAAAAGACAAATAGCGTTTTATATTCACAAATTATATGAAGAGGCAATCAATTGTCTCTTTTTTTTTATTTTTATTGCACAATGCTTTTTCACTATCAAAAAATATTGTATTTTTACAAAACATTATAGTAAATACATTAATAGGATATAGATATGGTATTCAAATTTACAGTGATATCTGATGAAGTCGATGATTTTGTTAGAAAAATAGAGATCGATTCTGAAGCAAGTTTTTTAGACCTGCATAATATCATTCTTGATTCAGTAAAATATACAAAAGATCAAATAACATCATTCTTTTTGTGCAATGATGATTGGGAGAAAGAGCAAGAAATCACACTTATAGAGATGGATACAGATTCAGAATATGATAATCTGACGATGGATGGCACAAAACTCTACGAGCTTCTTGATGATGAAAAACAAAAAATGATTTTTGTTTTTGATATGATTTCAGATCGTGCTTTCTTTATGGAGTTGACAGAAATAATCTTAAATAAAGATTTGAATAAAGCAAAAATAACAAAATCTGAAGGTGATGCTCCCATTCAATTTATTGAAGATGAAATAATCGAAAGTTTTGTAACAAAAACACTACAAACAAGCATCGAAAACACGGACAACTACTTTGATGATAACGAAGACAACTACGATGAAGAAGATTTAGATAACATTGATTTAGACAATTTAAATATCGACGAAGATTTTTATTGATCTAATATAAAAAAGAAGAAAATCATATAAACTTGCGAAAACTAATCGTCATAATGGGCCCAACCGGAGTTGGGAAAACAAATATCAGCTTTGCTTTAGCCAATCGATTTAATGCTCCAATTGTATCATCTGATTCACGGCAAATATACAAAGAGCTTAAAATTGGAACAGCAGCACCCACCGAAGAGGAACTTGCCCGCATAAAACATTATTTTATTGGTACTTTATCGATTTTTGACTACTATAGTGCTGGTCAATATGAAGAAGATGCGATAAAACTTTTAACTGAGCTTTTTGAAAAAAACAGCACCATACTGCTTGTTGGTGGGTCGATGATGTACATTGATGCTGTATGCAAAGGTTTCGACAATATCCCCAGAATCGACCAAGATATTCGAGATTATTGGACAAAAGAGTACAAAGATAGAGGATTAGAGCACATCCAAAACGAACTCAAACGCTTGGATCCTGAACATTATAGCAAAGTAGATTTGAACAATCATAAACGTGTTATTCACGCTTTAGAAGTGTGTAAAATGACAGGAGTGCCCTATTCGAGTTTGAGAAAAGGGAAAATAAAAGATCGTAATTTTGACATCATTAAGATTGGATTAAATCGCCCCCGACCCGAACTTTATGAGCGTATCAATCGCCGAGTAGATCAAATGGTAAAAGATGGATTAGTGGATGAAGCCCGCCAACACTACCCTCACAAGAAGCTCAACTCATTGAATACTGTGGGTTATAAGGAGTTTTTCAAGCATTTTGATGGAGATTGCACATTAGAAGAGTCAATAGAACTTCTGAAACAAAACACGCGTCACTATGCTAAAAGACAACTTACTTGGTTCAATCGTGATGAAGATATCAATTGGTTTAATCCTGATGATGAAGATGAGGTTATGGCTTTTATAGAATCAAAATTGGAACAGTAAATAGAAGATAAACATGAAACGAGCTATTGTTATTGGTGCAACATCTGGAATCGGCGAGGGTTTGGCAAAAAAATTAGCCGCAGATGGTTATAAAGTTGGAATCACAGGCAGACGTAGCCAGTTGCTTGAAGATCTGAAAAAGCGATACCCTGAGCAATTTATTACAAAAACATTTGACGTGATTGATACTGAAAAATCAATCAAATCAATAGAGGAGCTGATAGGCGAACTCGGTGGGTTGGATTTATTGATATTGAACTCTGGCGTGGGATATGATAATTTAGATTTTGACTACCAATTTGAAAAAAACTTGATCGATATCAATGTCATCGGATTTACCAATATTGCCAACTGGACTTATCGGTTTTTCAAAGAACAAGGAAAAGGACATTTGGTGGCTATCACTTCAATTGCAGGATTGCGTGGCAGGGATAGAGCAACGGCATATCACGCATCAAAAGCATATCAAAGCAACTACATTGAGGGTTTGCAACACCACGTTGTCAAAAGCAAAAGTTCTGTTCGTATCAGCAATATTCGTCCTGGATATATTCGCACCGCACTTATTGAAAACAATGATTTTTTCTGGACAATGCCTCTCGAAAAAGCTGTAAATCAAATATACAAGGCAATAAAAAGTCAAAAAAAAGAAGTGTATATCACGAAACGATGGAAAGTGATGGCTCTCTTAATGACAATAACTCCAAAATCAATTTATCATAGATTAAAAATTACTTGATGAATATTCAAAGCAACATATCACTCAAAAATTTCAATACATTTGGTATTGATGTCAAAGCAAAATTGTTTGCAGAGTATTCTTCACTCAATGAACTAATTGAAATCATTCAAATGGATGAATTTCAAAACAATAGAATACTACATATAGGAAGCGGTAGCAATTTGCTATTTACAAAGAACTTTGAAGGAGTTATTTTACATTCAAAAATTATTGAAACTAAAATCTCATATGAAAATGATGATGAAGTGATTTTACGTGTAGGTGCTGGCTTGCTGTGGGACGAATTGGTAGATTATGCAGTAAGGAACAACTATTACGGTATTGAAAATCTTTCGCTAATTCCGGGCGAAGTAGGTGCTGCAGCCGTTCAAAACATTGGAGCTTACGGAGTGGAGATTAAAGATTTTATTCATTCGGTTGAATATTTTGATTTGGAAAGTGCATCAAGCAAAACAATGAGCAATGAAGGGTGTAAATATGCTTACCGCAACAGTATTTTCAAAAACGAGCTAAAAGGAAAAGCTATTATTACACACGTCAATATAAGATTACATAAGAGAGAGCAATACTGTTTGGATTATGTTCATTTACAAGAAACCGTAATGCAGCGTGGAGAAATAAATTTAGAAAATATCCGAAACACCATTATCGAAATTCGACAATCAAAACTACCTGACCCTGCTATATTGGGAAATGCGGGTAGTTTTTATATGAATCCTATTGTAGAAAAATCAAAATTTGAAAAAATTCTTGCTGATTACCCCCAAATGCCTTACTATAAGATTGATGGCGAGCAATATAAAATACCTGCTGCTTGGCTGATAGAGAAATGTGGATTGAAAGGAAAGAGATTTGGAAAAGTTGGTATTTACGAAAAACAAGCCCTTGTACTCGTTAATTATGGTGGAGCTACAGGTCAAGATATTGCCGAATTATCAAGTCATATTCAAGAAAAAGTGGTAAGTCAATTTGGAATAAAACTGACTCCTGAAGTCAATTTTATAGCGTAAGAGGCATTCACAATCTGCCTATAAATCACACATTATCGTTCCAGCTTTTATATGGATTTTCAGACAAATAGGCATTATAATAGCGTTTATCTTGTGTAACCTCCTCACCCAACCAATTTGGCTTATTAAACTTCTCATCTTCAGAGGCAAGCTCCAATTCAGCCATTACCAAACCTTCATTTTCATCGGCAAAAACATCAATCTCAAAGACCTTACCATCAAAAATCACCTCGTTGCGTATCTTTTTAATATATGGTTTTTCGCAAAGTTGCAAAAGCAATTTTGCCTCATCAACCGAAATCTTTTTTTCCCACTCAAAGCGACTAAATCCATTCTCGTTGGCTTCTCCCTTGATTGTCAAAAAGGCATTATCTGCTAAAACACGTACTCTCACCGTTTTTTCTTTAGTTGCTACAATGTAGGCTTGAATTATTTCATAGCTTTTGCTTACAAAGGGCGTAAAATCCCCTTTAACTAAAAACTTACGCTCTATCTCTATATGTTCTGGTTTTGTATTCACACTCATTTTAAGCATTTCAATGATTTGGTGCAAATATAATCAATTTCAAACAAATTATTATTTTCACACATAAAAAATAAAACCCTTGTTTTTTATAATGAGAGCGATTTTAGCTATCTTTGCAATCAATTTTAATTAAAAAGTATCGACAAGTGATTTGACAATCAATTCTTTACTAATAAGCAAACTTTTTTCAATAATAATTTACAAATACAATGGAACTTGCAAGCAAATATAATCCTGCCGATGTAGAAGATAAGTGGTATCAATATTGGTTAGAAAACAATTTTTTTCACTCCGAACCTGATGAGCGTGAACCTTACACCATCGTCATTCCGCCACCCAACGTAACAGGCGTATTACACATGGGACATATGCTCAACAACACCATTCAGGATGTATTGGTGCGTAGAGCACGTATGATGGGTAAAAATGCATTGTGGGTTCCGGGAACTGACCACGCCTCTATTGCTACCGAAGCAAAAGTGGTAGAGCGATTAGCAAAACAAGGCATAAACAAGACAGATTTGAGTCGTGAAGAGTTTTTGAAACACGCTTGGGATTGGACACACGAGCACGGTGGCATTATTTTGGAGCAGTTGAAGAAATTAGGGGCTTCATGCGATTGGGAACGAACTGCTTTCACAATGGATGAAATACGTAGCCAAAGCGTGATAAAAGTATTTTGTGATTTACATGAAAAAGGCTTGATTTATCGGGGTGTACGTATGGTCAATTGGGATCCTAAAGCCCTTACAGCTGTATCAGATGAAGAGGTAAACCACAAAGAGGTAAATGGGAAGTTATATTACCTGAGATACCAAATCTCCCCTTCGGGGGGCGGGGGGGCCTACGCCATTGTCGCAACTACTCGCCCTGAAACAATTATGGGCGATACAGCGATGTGCATTCACCCTGACAATCCAAAAACGGCACATTTGAAAGGCAAAAAAGTATTTGTGCCACTTATCAACCGTGAAATTCCTGTGATTGAAGATGAATATGTAGATATGGAATTTGGCACTGGCTGCTTAAAAGTTACGCCCGCCCATGATGTGAACGACTATGTATTGGGAGAAAAACACAATCTTCCATCTATCGATATTTTCAATGATGACGGTACGCTCAACGCATATGGTGAGAAATACGAAGGAATGGATAGATTTGAAGTTCGCAAGCAAATTGTGAAAGATTTGGAAGAAGCCGGATTGCTTGAAAAAGTAGAGGACTACACCAATAAAGTGGGTTATTCGGAGCGTACAGATGTGCCAATCGAGCCAAAACTATCTATGCAATGGTTTTTGAAAATGAGCGATATGGCAAAACCAGCCTTGGATAATGTAGAAAACGACACAATTAAGTTTCACCCTGAGAAGTATAAAAACACCTATCGCCATTGGATGGAGAATATCAAAGATTGGAACATAAGCCGACAACTTTGGTGGGGGCACCGTATTCCAGCCTATTATATTGCTCCAAAAGATGAAAACAACAAAGAGTTTCCAATTAAAGGCAATCAATATGTTGTTGCTGAAAGTGAAGTTGAAGCTCGCGAAAAAGCATTGACTCAATTTCCTGAGTTAGCTGAGCATGATTTCATTTTGAATCAAGATGAAGATGCCTTAGACACGTGGTTTTCATCGTGGCTGTGGCCAATATCTGTTTTTGATGGCATCAACAAGCCTGATAATGAAGAGATTAAATACTACTACCCGACCAACGATTTGGTTACTGGTCCGGATATTATCTTTTTCTGGGTGGCACGTATGATTATGGCAGGATATGAATATCGCAACGAGCACCCCTACAACAATGTCTATTTTACAGGTATTGTGCGTGACAAAATTGGGCGTAAAATGTCTAAACAACTTGGCAATTCACCCGACCCCATTGAATTGATGAAAATATATGGTGCCGATGGCGTGCGGATGGGAATGTTGCTTACCGCTCCTGCCGGAAACGACCTGCTTTATGATGATAGCTTATGCGAACAAGGCCGCAACTTTAACAACAAAGTGTGGAATGCTTTCCGTTTGGTCAAAGGATGGGATGTGGCGAGCAACAGCGAAGTAGAGCAACCCGAGACTGCTAAAATTGCAATCAAGTGGTTTGAACAACAAATCAACAAAGCTTTGATCGAGATGGATGACTTGTTTAGCAAGTATCGACTATCTGAGGCTTTAATGGTGGCTTATAAACTATTTTGGGATGAATTTTCATCTTGGTATTTGGAGATGATAAAACCTGCATATCAGCAGCCGATTGATGAAGCTACCTACAATGCAACACTCGGATTTTTTGACAGCTTATTGAAAATGCTTCATCCTTTTATGCCTTTTATTACCGAAGAACTTTGGCAAGCTTTAGAAGAAAGAAAAGAGGGCGAAAGTATCATGGTAAGTATGATGCCAAAAGCAAATGAGATCGATAATCAGCTACTTGATTCGATAGAAAAAACCAAAGAGATTATTGCAGGAGTGCGTACTATTCGTTTACAAAAAAACATTCCTAATAAAGAGAGCCTAATCTTACAGGTTATTGGCAAGCACGACAAAGAGAACGACACCCTAATATCCAAGTTATGTAATTTAGAGACAATTGAATATGTTTCGGAAAAACTCGCTAACGCTGTAGCATTCAGAGTTGGCACTACTGAATATTCCATTCCTATGGGCGACTTAGTCAATATAGAGGAGGAGATTGTCAAAATGGAGGAGGAGATTGTCTATTTAGAAGGATTTCTGAAATCAGTGATGAAAAAACTTAGCAACGAAAGATTTGTACAAAACGCTAAGCCAGAAATTGTTGAAAACGAGAGAAAAAAACAAGCTGATGCTGAAAACAAAATAGCAGCACTCAAAGAGAGTATCGC
>CAYFRA010000048.1:0-14175 GCA_964345395.1 uncultured Paludibacter sp.
TTGATGCAGTTGAGTGGGAAAGTGAGTGAATACTTGGATTGATTAAAGGAGAAATATTAAACTTGTTTCATCAGTTTATTCAGTGCCAATATCATCTTTTGTTCGATAGCGTCAAACTTCAATATATCATTGCTCACATATTGAAACGCAACTAATATTTGGCTATTTTGAGAGCTTACAAATTGATTGATATCGGTTTTATTTAATCGATACGCCTCTCTTATCAAACGTTTGATCCGATTCCTATCAACAGCTTTTTTAAACCTTTTTTTAGGCACACTGATTAATACCCGCACAGGAGCTTCATCATTGGGGAGTGTCTCTTTTTTCAGAAAAACAATTCGAAATGGATAAGCAATAAAAGATTGACCACCATCGAATAGATTTTCAATGGTTTTCAAGCCTTTTAGCCTTTCTTTATGGGTAAATTGACGATCCATTTCTTTAAAAATAAATATCTCAAAAGTGCCTAACAAGCACCCTTGAGATATCATCATATAACGATATCCTATTTTTTAGGATTGTTTTGCTCTTTGATATACCAATCTATAGCCGCAGCCATAGAAACCACACCTGGGAAAGGAGCCTCTAAATCTAATCTCAAGTTGGCCTCACGCACCGCAAAGGCAGTATTTGTGCCAAAGCTACCTATTTTTGTTCCATTTTGTTTGAAGTTGGGAACATTTTCAAGTAGAGATTTAATACCCGCTGGGCTAAAGAAAACAAGCATATCATAGGAGTCCAATTCTTTTTCAGAAATATTATTGCTCACAGTTTGATACATAATAGCTTGTTTGAAATTGATACCGCTCTCCTCCAAAATTTGCATTGTCTCTTCATTTCTCACATCAGATGTAACGTAAAGAAACTTTTCGTCCATACTTTTGGTAAATATGGAGGGCATATCAACAAACTTACCCGAATTGGTGAAGAATACCTTTCTTTTTCTATAAGTGATATATTTTTGTAAGTAGTAGGCTACAGTTTCTGAAACACAGAAATATTTCATCGAATCAGGAATGGTAATCCTTAACTCTTGAGCCATTCTAAAAAAATGGTCAACGCCATGTCGAGCATTAAAGATAACCGCAGTATAATCCAAGATATTTATACGTTGTGTACGAAAATCTTTTGCTGAAAGGGGTTCAACTTTAATAAAAGGGCGAAAATCAATTTGAACATTATGCTTCTCTGCAATGTCGTGATAGGGTGATCTTCCTGTAGCCGGTTCTGGCTGTGATAGCAATATTTTCTTGATACTCAAAATCTTATAGCTTTTTTAGATTAAACAAGTAACATAAATTTCTCAACCAAGTAGTATAAAACTATCGTTGGTAAAAATTCGAGTGTGCAAAGGTACAAAAATATATAGAATAATGCTATAGGTTTTACCATAAAAAACTGTAATAGCTTTATTGTAAGCACCATAAAGCTAATGATTGTTAGCGCGAAATTGATATAAATAAAGCTATTTAACTCAACTAACGGCTGATAAGCATAAATAATGATATTGATAAAAACCAAAAATGACAAGATATAAATGAGTGTAAAATACAATTTGATATATGCATCTGCTTTTGGTTTGCTCAGAAATACAAAACCTACAAACTTAAATAAAAGATATTTGATAAAGAAGAATGAGGCGAGAATAGCAAAGATGTAGAAGATATTGTGGATATCTGTGATGTTGAGTTTTTGATGAATGACAATATATCCTGCGAGCGAAAAAACAGTTAAAGAGAATGCAAGATAGAAGAACTTGTAAATCGTACCACTTTGGCCAGATGTAGCATCTGTTTTTTCTGAAATATCTTTAGAAAATACAGACTTGATACGTCCAAACAGATCTCGATAACTCGCAATTAAGAAAAACACAAAAAGAGAAAAAATAGAAATGAGGGTGATAAAGAGCCAATCTTGCTGCATCAAATCAACTTGACGAATTAAACCATCGAAGCCTTCAAACTGAGGTGTCGATATCGCATCAACCGATGCCGTTGGCAGCAATGAGTGAATGCTATCGGTTTCAGTAGTTGCAAGCTTAGCCAAGCTGTCCGTTTGATTTGTGATTAGATCTTCCATTGAAAAAAAGAGAATTTATATTTTTGCAAAGTTACGCATATCTTCGTGTATATTGGTATTTTTGTTCAAAGCTTCAAAAACTTGCTCGGGTTCATCAATCACTTCCCACATTTTCAGATGCTCAAGTCGCATAAACAGTTCGTCGGCTGCGTGCTCTAAAAGCTCTATCAATTTATCATAATATCCATTTGTATTGATGATAACAATGGGCTTTGCGTGGATGCCCAACTGTTTCCAAGTGATGATTTCCATCAGCTCTTCGAGTGTTCCTACACCGCCAGGTAGTGCCACAAAAGCATCAGCAAGTTGAGCCATCTCCTCTTTTCGTTCGTGCATCGTGTTGGTCAATACGGTTTCTGTAATGGCTTTGTGGTGCCACTCCACATCTACCATAAATTGTGGGATGACACCAATTACTTTGCCGCCATTTGAGAGAACAGCATCGGCAAGTTTACCCATCAAACCAACAGAGCCAGCTCCATAAACCAAGGTTTTATCCTCTTTGGCTAATAGTTTTCCCAATTTATTGGCTGCTTCGGCATAGAGAGGGTTGATTTTGCTACTTGAAGAGCAATAAACACATATATTTTTGATCATATAACAGTTTGATTAATCGATTTAATCTTGCAAAATTATAACATTATCACCGCTTTACAGAAAACTTTATTATAAATAAACAAAAAAGCGAACCAATCATATCAAATGACTTGCTCGCTTTTAAGCTTATACCCTGTTTCTTAGCTCTTATTCAACAGAAAACTTATAAATGCACCATTCATCATATTTTTCACCTGGTCGCAACACAGTGTTTGGAAAGTGAGAAAAATTGGGAGAGGCGGGGAAACCTTGAGTTTCCAAACAAACGGCACACTGTTCGTGATACTCTTTGCCATCTTTTCCAATTTGACGATCCACCCAATTGGCGGTATAAATTTGCACACCCGGCTGTGTTGTTAGCACTTCCATTTTTCTACCACTCTCAGGCTCATAGATATAGCCAGCTAAAGCCAACTCACCTTGATGATTTTTTCTAATAACCCAATTGTCATCTATGCCTCCATTTGGTTTATAGGTGTCGTGATTCATCACATTTTCCAGCAAAACGGGAGTTCGGAAATCGTAAGGTGAATTATCTACTTTTAAAACCACGCCAGATGGGCAAGTATTTTCATCTAATTCGGTGTGAAAATCGGCATTCAGTTGCAAATAGTGATTGCCTACACTCCCCTCGCCTGCACCTTTCAGATTGAAATAGGAGTGATTGGTCAAGCCTATTACCGTTGCCTTGTCAGTTGTGGCTTCATAATGAATTTTGAGTTCTCCCTCATCTGTAATGCTATAAGTAACATCAACATCTAAATTTCCGGGATAGCCCTCTTCACCATCAGGCGATAGATAATTGAGCTTTATGCTATCTTCGCTATGACTTAGCACCTTCCAAACTTTCATATTGAAGCCCTCCAAACCACCGTGCAGAGAGTTTGGTCCATTGTTTACGGCCAAGCGATACTCTTTTTCATCCAAAATGAAATGTGCATCTTTAATTCGGTTTGCAAAGCGTCCGCAAGTTGCATTGAAGTAGGTCTCTTTCGTAACAATCTCCTCCAATGTATCGAAACTGAGCACCACATCGGCCACTACGCCATGTTTGTCGGGTACATTGAGTTTGGTTATTCGAGCACCGTAATTACAGACCTCAACCGATATGCCATTTTTATTGGAAATGGTGTAAAGAGATACTTTTTCTCCTTTGATTAATATTTCGTTTTTTGCCATAATTACTCTAACCTTTTGGCACCATCACCAATTTCAGCAACATAAAAATCGGGCTTGATACCAATTCTATTTTCATAGCCAGCACCCACTTTTTCTATAAACTCATCGATAGCTTCATCTTTTACCAATGAAACTGTGCAACCACCAAAGCCTCCACCAGTCATACGAGATCCGATGACGCCATCAATTTTCCAAGCCTCTTCGGCCATCGCATCAAGCTCGGGACCGGTAACTTCATAGTCATCACGAAGTGAAACATGAGAGGCGTTCATCAACTTTCCGAACAATTCTAAATTACCTTCACGAAGAGCCTTTACCGCATCAGTCGTACGTTGTACCTCGCCAACAACGTGTCGGGCACGTTTGTGTGCAACCTCATCAGTAACAGCATGTTCGATCTCTTTGAAATCTGCTTCTGTCAATTCAGCTAAGTTTTTGATAGGACGTACAGAATTGATCTGTTTTACGGCTAACTGACATTGAGCAACACGATCATTGTATGCTCCAGAGTCCAATTTGTGCGGGCTGTGTGTGTTGGAAATTACAACTTTTACACCATCTAATTTTACAGGCACATGCTCAAAGTCGAGTGTGTCGCAATTGAGGAAAATGGCATGATCTTCTTTCCCATTTGCACTTGCAAACTGATCCATAATACCACACATCACATTTGCAAATTCATGTTCTGCCTTTTGTCCAATAAGAGCCATTTCGGTGCGATTTAGCTTGGTTCCCAACTGATCATCCAAAGCAAAAGCTGTAACCACCTCCAAAGCTGCAGATGATGACAGGCCTGCACCATTAGGCACATTGCCCCAAATCATCATATCATAACCCTCAGTGAATGAGATGCCACGTTTTAGATATTGAGCAAATACCCCCAATGGGTAATTAGCCCAAGCACGATTGGCAAGCGGTTCGGCAATTTCATTCAAAGGTACAGAAATAAGACTTTCTCGTATATTCAGCGAACGGAAATTAAGCTGCTGCTCGCCATTTTTACGTAGCAGTAGATAAGTTCCAAAACTCAATGCTGCAGGAAACACAAAACCACCATTGTAATCGGTATGTTCACCAATTAAGTTTACACGACCGGGAGCAAAATAGATAGCTTCCGCTTCATGCCCATAAGCCTCTTGGAAGGCTCTCTTCATTTCATTTATTTTCATTTTTGAGTTTGATTTTGTTGTGCTTTAATTTATTTCTATATGATAAACTAAATATATAGAACAAGATAGATTAATGATTATTTATTAGTTTGATGATTTTATTATAAACGACACAAAAGTCAATATATATATATTTTAAAAGTTAAAATCACACAATAAATAAAACAGATATTACAATAACAGATATTTTTGACTAACTTTACAAGAGAAAATCAATCAGAAAGAAAGGAGAAACTATGAAAGACAAATGGGTAACATTAG
Source organism: uncultured Paludibacter sp. (assembly GCA_964345395.1). Taxonomy (GTDB): domain Bacteria; phylum Bacteroidota; class Bacteroidia; order Bacteroidales; family Paludibacteraceae; genus UPXZ01. Next base: position 5,289 of record CAYFRA010000048.1, read on the forward strand.
CCATACGGACTTATCAAAGAGCCCTACGCATCAAAAACCTTTTGGATAGTCATGAGATTGAAACCATCATACACAATCTGAATGAAGAAAATCCCGAAATTGCTGTTGGAGTTCGTGTTCGTATTAGAGAAAAAGACTTGCCTCAAGCATTAAGCATCGTAGAAAAGATGGAAAAAGCTTGGGATGAAGAGATCAATAAGGATAAACCTTTTATTGGTAAAACGATATTAATCCCCATTGAGCTGAGTGATCAAATCAACTTGGTATGTGAGTATGGATTCCATTATGCCAAAAAACTGAATGCCAAGGTGGTGTTTCTACATGCATTTTTGACACCCGCCTACACCATCACTGCATCATCAACAACGGATATAAACACATATAGTTTGACCGATACAGAAACCATCAGACGCATTATCAAAACCAATAATGCAGATGTAGAAAATCTTAGCAATTTAATAAAAAAATGGATTGATGAGGGTCGGATTCCTAAAGTAGATTTTCAATTTGAGCTACGCGAAGGAGTGCCAGAAGAGGAGATTTTGGATTATGTAAAAAGGCACAATCCCGCACTTATCATTATGGGCAGTAACAGCAGAAACAAACAGAGCGACACCTACATTGGTAGTGTAACCGCAGAGGTGATGGAGGCAAGCCTTACGCCGGTGCTTGTAGTGCCAGGTGATACAGAACTGAAAGCGAAGGAAATTAAACGCATCGCTTTTATTACCAATTTTGACCAAAAAGACCTCATCGCAGTCGATACGATGATAAGCTTTTTCAAAGAGAATGATTTAGAGATTGTCTTTATCCACTCTGCTGATAAAAAAACTGAGTGGGACGAGGTGATGATTGCCGGACTCAAGGAGTATTTCGCTTCAAAATATCCCAACGTAAAAACAGCCTATGCCTTATTGGACAATAGAGAAGATATAGAGTCGATCAAACCCTATCTTGAGTCGTCAAAAATTGATGTAATAGCGATGAACACAAAAAAGCGAAGTATGTTTGTTCGGCTTTTTTCACAAGGATTAGCAACAAAATTGATGTTCAACACCGATACACCGCTATTTGTTATGCATTATTAGAGAGTGCAAAGTTTATTAGTTTATTTGATATTTGAGTGTTTGTAAATATTACACTACAAATTTATTATTTAGCAAGAAACACCTTCAATTAAATGTTTTTTATTTAAATAGTATCTTGCTATCTATTGAAAAGTTGATAAACAATTATACTCCAAAATAATCTGTTTTCAGTTTTCCAGCGATATTGTTATAGAAGTAGCATAAAATTTTGTAATTTTGCAGTCGATTTATTTTAATGGAAAGAACAAATTATGCAAAGAACAAAAATAGCCGAGGCTCTAAAAAGAACTGACTATGGCGCAGAGATCAATGTAAGGGGATGGGTACGCACCCGTAGAGGTAATAAAAATGTAAATTTTATTGCTTTGAACGATGGTTCTACCATTCATAATATTCAAATTGTGGTAGACGTGCCCAATTTTGATACAGAACAGCTAAAACTAATCACTACAGGAGCAAGTATAAGCGCAACAGGTAAGTTGGTTGAGTCGCAAGGTTCTGGTCAAAACGTTGAGATACAGGCCACTCATATAGAAATATATGGCACTGCAGACGAAACTTACCCGCTTCAAAAGAAAGGTCACACGATGGAGTTTTTAAGAGAAATTTCTTATCTGCGACCACGTACAAACACCTTTGGAGCAATATATCGCATTCGTCATCATATGTCGATGGCAATTCATCAATTTTTTCACGAACGTGGTTTTTTCTATGTTCACACCCCCATCATCACCGGATCTGATGCCGAAGGTGCAGGGCAAATGTTTACCGTAACCACTTTGGATTTGGATAATGTGCCAAGAACCGAAGATGGAAAAGTAGATTACCACGAGGACTTTTTTGGCAAACACACCAATCTCACCGTTTCAGGGCAGTTAGAAGGTGAGTTGGCAGCTTTAGCTCTTAGTCAGATTTACACTTTTGGACCTACATTCCGTGCCGAAAATTCAAACACTCCACGCCACTTGGCTGAGTTTTGGATGATAGAGCCAGAAGTTGCATTTTATGAGATCGAGGAAAATATGGATTTAGCCGAAGATTTCATCAAGTACTGCGTAAACTGGGCTTTGGAAAACTGCATGGACGATTTGATGTTTTTGCAAAATGCATTTGATAAAGAATTAATTGATAGATTGAAATCTGTTGTTGAGAATAAATTTATACGCTTAAGCTACACCGATGGCATTGAAATTTTAGAAAAAGCTGTTGCTGATGGCGAAAAATTTGAATACCGCGTGGGCTGGGGAGTTGATTTGCAATCAGAACACGAAAGATATTTGGTCGAAAAGCATTTCAAGAGACCTGTCATATTGACAGATTATCCACAAGAGATCAAAGCTTTCTATATGAAACTCAATGAAGATGGCAAAACAGTTCGTGCTATGGACGTACTTTTCCCAAAAATTGGCGAGATAATTGGGGGCTCACAGCGTGAAGAAAACTATGAAAAACTGAAAAATAGAGCAGCTTCAATGGGAGTGCCCGAAAAAGATATTTGGTGGTATATGGATACACGCCGCTACGGCACAGTACCTCATTCTGGCTTTGGGCTTGGTTTTGAAAGATTACTCCTATTTGTAACAGGAATGAGCAATATCCGTGATGTAATTCCATTTCCACGCACACCAAACAACGCTGAATTTTAGTTGTAAAAAAGATATTTTTAATCATAAAAAAAGAATTGCTACAAAAAAAGCTGTTGCAATTCTTTTTTTTGTATAAATCCTATTTATCAATTAAAAAGTTTGCTATCTTTGCCAAGATATCATAAACCATTTGAAAAACTTGTAACAACTCAATGCTAACTAAGTGCTTGGTATAAACTACATAAACACGCCACTTAGCTTTACCAATTCATAAACATAATAGTTTCGATGAGCAATTCTGTTGTTGCATGGTTGTGGTTTTAGTATTATCATAAAAAAAGAAAAATTGAATATCCAAAATACAGTTTTATGGAAAACATTAAAGTAAAAGAAGTTGAAAATGTAGTCGTAGTTTTTGCTGGCGACTCTGGAGACGGAATGCAGTTAACAGGAACTCTTTTTTCCAATATCTCTGCTGTTATTGGCAATGAGATATCTACATTCCCCGATTATCCCGCCGAAATTCGTGCTCCACAAGGTACACCAAGTGGTGTTTCAGGATTTCAAGTTCATCTTGGTTCGAGCAACGTATTTACACCAGGCGACGAAGCCGATGTATTGGTAGCTATGAATCCTGCTGCTTTGAAGGCAAAGTATAAAGAGGTGAAAAAAACGGGTGTAATTATCTATGATGAAGATAGCTTTCTTGAAAATGACATCAAAAAAGCTGGTTTTGCAACGGATAATCCATTTGTTGAATTACAAATACCTGAAACCATTACACTTTTGCCCACGCAACTATCATCTTTGACACAAGCCAGTTTAGAGGGGAGTGGAATAGACAATAAAGATATGTTGCGAAGCAAAAATATGTTTGCTTTGGGTGTGGTTTGCTGGCTATTTAATCGTCCAGTGGATAAAGCGGAGGAGTTTTTAAGCAGTAAATTCAAGAAGAACGAAAACATATTAGCAGCCAATATCAAAGTGCTCAACGATGGTTTCAACTACGGACACAATTTGCATCTTGCAGTGCCAACTTACACGATTGAAAAATCATTCGATGTGCCACAAGGAAGATATACAAGCATTTCGGGCAATACCGCTACTGCTTATGGATTGATAGCGGCAGCTGAAAAAGCTAATTTGCAACTCTTCTTAGGTAGCTATCCTATAACGCCCGCATCTGATATTATGCACGAGTTGGCACTTAGACGCGACTTAGGTGTAAAAGTGGTGCAAGCCGAAGATGAAATTGCAGGTATCGCTACAGCTATTGGTGCCAGTTTTGCTGGTAGTTTGGCAGCTACTACCACATCAGGGCCTGGCTTGGCTCTCAAATCGGAAGCTATCGGGTTGGCTGTGATGGCCGAACTTCCTTTAGTGATAGTTGATGTGCAGCGAGGTGGCCCATCTACTGGTCTTCCCACTAAAACTGAACAAACAGACCTACTTCAAGCACTCTATGGCAGAAATGGTGAGAGCCCGGCAGTAGTTATGGCTGCATCCACTCCTGATGATTGCTTTGATTACGCCTATTGTGCTTCAAAAATCGCATTAGAACACGCTACCCCTGTGATATTGCTAACGGATAGCTTTTTGGCTAACGGAACTTCACTTTGGAAACTTCCAAAATTGGCCGATATGCCCAATATCAAACCCAATTACGTACCTGAAGGTTTTGAAAACTTCAACGCTACATCACGTGATGAAAACACTTTGGCTCGCTACTGGGCAATACCTGGCGATGAGGCTACACCATATCGCAATGGCGGTTTAGAAAAAGATTACCACAAAGGCGGTATCAGCACTGATCCTGATAATCATCAAAAAATGGTTGATACTCGTGCCAAAAAGGTAGAAAATGTAGCAAACTCAATCCCCGAACTAAAAGTTCAAGGCAGTGAAGATGCAGAGCTATTGGTAATTGGTTGGGGGAGCACGTATGGACATTTACTAAGTGCCGTAAACGCATCGGCAAAACGTGGCAATAAAGTGGCATTGGCTCAATTTAACTACATCAATCCACTACCAAGAAACACGGAAGAGGTTTTGAAAAAATATAAGAAAATATTGGTTTGTGAACTAAATTCAGGTCAATTTGTATCACATCTAAGAAATAAATTCCCTGAATATAAATATGAGCAATACAACAAAGTAGAAGGACGACCTTTTACTTCCAAAGAGATAGAAGAAGCTATTGATAACTTGCTAAAAAAATAGAATTATGGAAGCAATTAATGAGATAAAACAATATACAGCCAAAGATTATAAGAGCGAACAGCAAATTAGATGGTGCCCCGGCTGTGGCGACTATGCGATCATCAATAGTTTACATAAAGCAATGGCCGATATGGGAGTTCCTCCCCACGAAATTGCGGTAATTTCAGGTATCGGATGTTCATCTCGACTGCCTTATTATATGAGTAGCTACGGTTTCCACTCTATCCACGGGAGGGGTGCTGCTATTGCTACTGGCGTCAAAACAGCCAATCCAAATCTGACTGTTTGGCAAATCACTGGCGATGGCGACTGCTTGGCAATTGGTGGTAATCACTTTATCCACAGCATCAGAAGAAATATAGATATGAATGTACTTCTGTTTAACAACCAGATATATGGATTGACCAAAGGACAATACTCCCCTACCACTCCCAAAGGTATGAAAACCAAATCATCTCCTTATGGCACAATAGAGGAGCCTTTCCGCCCAGCAGAGCTTACTTTTGGAGCGAGAGGCACATTCTTCGGTCGCTTGTTTGATGTCGATCTCAAAAACGCATCAACTGTGATGGTAGAAGCTGCAAAACACAAAGGCACATCTGTTGTAGAGTGTTTGGTAAATTGCGTTATTTTCAATGACGGTGCACACGGTTGGTTGGCTGACAGAAAAACTCGTCCTGATAAAATGGTTTTCCTTGAGCATGGCAAACCTATGATTTTTGGCGTTGAAAACAACAAAGGTTTGACATATAAAAATGGCAAATTAGAGGTAGTTACCATTGGAGAAAATGGCATAACAGAAGATGACATACTTATCCATGACGCAAAAAGTCTAAATCCAAGCTTACATTGGGAATTGGCAATGATGACGGCACCCGAAATGCCTATAGCTTTGGGTGTGATACGCAGCGTAGAAGCCGAAACTTATAATGATGCTATGGAAAATGCCAACGAAGCTGTTAAAGCAAAATCAAGCATTCATTCGTTTGATGATTTGATTGATTCTTTGGAGCAATGGGAAATATAGACAACAAGTGATAAAGAACAAAAAAGACGCCTCAAAAAGGCGTCTTTTTGTTTTATATATCCTTTATTTTAAATGGATTATATGATATATCGTCATCAAAAACATCTACCCCCTCTATTTTCTTCACCCACTTCACAATCCGATTGGTGAGCGGTAAAACAACTATTTCATAAGCGGTTTTCATTCCCGTTTGTGTAAGCATCAATATCCCCAAATCATAATTGGAGATGACACCATAAAAGGCGATAAAGAAAAATATCAACGAATCAGCCCCCTCCCCTACCAATGTCGATACAATAGCACGCAATGAGAAATTACGCCCTTTCTGCATAATCTTCATCTTACTCATCACAAAGGCATTGAGAAAAGAACCAACCAAAAACGCAATAAAACTGGCAATGGTAATGCGTTGTGTATTGCCTAAAACCAATGAGAAAGCGTCTTGATGTTGAAAATTTTCGGAACCGGGCACCAAAATACTCATTCTGAAGATAAAAATGGCCAAGAAGTTCATCAAAAATCCATACCAAATGATCAATCTCGCTTTCTTAAATCCCCACACTTCGGCAATGACATCGTTGATGATGTATGAAATGGGGAAAATAAGCAGACCTGCAGTAGCTTCGATGGGGCCGATGGAGATTAGCTTTTGCTCAATGATGTTGGCAATGATGAGACAGGTAGTGAAAAGCAATCCACTAATTAAGTAGCTTATCGATAATTCTTTTTTCATATTCTTGTTTTTTTTAACCCCGAATTAAGAAAATAGCAATCTATACTTCATTAGACCAAACAAAATCAATCTTGAATTTTTAACTCTAAATCGATATGTAGAAGCTGATTATTGCTTTTTGATTTTTCGGAGTATTACGTGGTTACCAAGCACACGTGTTTTTAATTTGATTTATATTATTTGTTTTCTGAACTCTTATTTTTTTTAGATAAAAAACTAAACTTTTCAGGTACGGGGTCATACCCACTTCCTCCCCAAGGATTACAACTCAATATCCTTTTGGTTGAGAGCCAGCCACCTTTGAAGATACCGTGCCGCTTCACCGCTTCAAGCGTATATTGTGAACAAGTAGGCGAGTATCTGCAAGATGGTGGCAGCATAGGCGATATGAACAATCTATAAATATAGACTGGAATAAGAAAAATAAATTTCAGCAAGTCGTGCAAACGCCTTATCATATCTTTTATAAATTTCGTCTTATATCACTTCGCCAAATAGCGTTGCTGATGTTGAACGCAAAATCCTTACACGTATGGTTTCACCTATAAAGCGACCTTCACGAGGGAAAATAACCATTTTATTTTGAGAGGTGCGGCCTGACATCTCCTCTTTAGATTTTTTTGAATAACCCTCAACCAAAACTTCAAACTCTTTGCCAACATCGCGTCTATTGCTTTCAACTGCAATCTCTTGTTGCAGTTTGATAATCTCATCCAAACGCCGCAGTTTTACCTCTTCTGGAACATTATCTTCTAAATGCTTGGCAGCAAAAGTACCAGGACGCTCGGAATATTTAAACATAAAAGCCAAATCAAATTGCACTTCACGCATCAAATCGAGAGTTTCTTGATGATCTTCTTCAGTTTCGTTGTGAAATCCACAAAACACATCCGTACCTATGGTGGCTTCGGGAATAATTCGACGAATAGCAGCTACACGATCCAAAAACCATTCGCGGGTGTAGCGGCGCTTCATCAATTCCAGAATCTTATTGCTACCGCTTTGTACTGGCAGATGGATAAATTTGCAAAGATTGGGATAAGCAGCAATAGTTTCTAAAGTTCTATCGCACATATCTTTGGGGTGAGGAGAAGTAAAGCGAAAACGAATATCAGGAGCTGCTTCAGCTACAATTTTCAATAAATCTGGAAAATCAACCACCTCGCCATCCTTTTCATAACGGTAGGAGTTTACATTTTGGCCAAGAAGTGTGATCTCTTTGTAGTTTTTAGATTGTAAGTCAAGAATCTCATTTACGATGCTTTGCACATCTCTGCTTCGCTCTCGACCACGGGTGTAGGGTACAATACAATAGGTACAAGCATTATTGCAACCACGCATAATACTCACAAATCCAGATATAGATTTACCAATGCGTGTTGGCATCACATCGGCATAAGTCTCTGTTTTTGACAGTTCAACGTTGATAGCAGAGCCAGTTTCAGTTACTTGTCCCATCAAGTTGGGCAAATCGAGATAAGCATCAGGCCCAACAACCAAATTGACATTGTGGTTTTCGATTAGATCTTCTTTGACCCTTTCGGCCATACAGCCAATCACTCCAACCACCAAGTTTTTATTTTTTCTTTTCAATGAATTGAAATACTGCAATCGGTTCAACACCCTTTGCTCAGCATTATCACGCACCGAGCAGGTATTTACAAAAATCGCATCGGCATTTTCAATATCTGCCGTAAGTTCATAACCGTCCATCTCCATCACAGATGCAACCACCTCACTGTCTGCCACGTTCATTTGGCAGCCATAGGTTTCGATAAACAGTTTTTTGTCGTTAAGCGTAGATTTAGAGTCTGGCGTAACGTTAGAATTGTTGTTTACCATCATAATTCTTATTTTTAATATATTAGCCTGCAAAGTTAAGCAATAAATCTATTGAATAAATATAAAAGTATAAGCAAAATACCACTCAAAACTTTAAAAACAAGTTTCTTATCTAAAAACATTATAAATTATATTCAAAATTTGTTCAGCTTGATTATTTACCATATCTTTGCAATGAAACAAATAGATAAATTTTTCATAATTAAGGTTTAGGTTAAAATGTTAGCAATGGGTAGCTGTGAAGCTATCCATTGTTCTTTTTTATTCGATTTTTTTGAGACAAAGTGATTAGATTTTTGGAAAAGTAATTATATAACAGACATTATGTCCTTATTTGCTTTTTTTTGTAAGATAAAATTTGTAATATTGCAAAGAATATAAACAGAAATAA
>CAYFRA010000049.1:0-13611 GCA_964345395.1 uncultured Paludibacter sp.
TATAAAACTTCATTTTTTCTATTTTATGTAGTAAGTTATTTTTTATTTAGCTATTTTTGTAGTCACACAGATTAATTCATCATATTTTCAATAAAATGAGTAAAAAAGATAAGTTTTGGAATAAAACTCTCTTCGGTTATGTAGTAAAACAAATAGCCATTGTAAGTGCGTCTGCTTTGGTTTTAGTTTTATTAGTGCTCCTTTTTATAAGTATCTATACCAAACACGGCAGAACTGAGCAAGTTCCAAACCTAAAAGATTTAGATATTGAAGAGGCTACACTATTATTAAAACGCCACAAATTATCGGTAGAAGTGATTGATTCTGTTTACATAAAAGGGAAAAATTTTGGAGCCATTATTGAGCAAAACCCAGCACCAAACAGCATAGTGAAACCCGGTAGAAAAATTTATTTAGTTATCAACTCAAAAACTGTTCGGAAAGTAGAGATACCCAATGTAATTGATATCTCACTTCGTCAAGCTGAAGCCACATTGAAGTCGATAGGAATTCACGTCTCTAATATTGAATACCAACCATCAGAATATCGCGATTTGGTAATGGGTATCAAACACAACAACAAAGCCATTCTGATAGGAAGTAAGTTGCCAGAAGATAGTTCGGTTGTGTTGGTTGTTGGTGATGGATATAGTGTAAGTAAGGATAGGATACCCAATTTATTAGCTCTTAGCTATGATGATGCTTTGAGCTTTTTGAGTAATACCAACTATTGGATAGGTGAGATACACTACGACACGCAGCCCAATGGGGATGAGGCGAGTTATTTTATATATAATCAAAATCCTTTTGCTGGCGATACTTCTACTGACAATTTTGCCATAGATATCTATTTGACAAAGGATAGAAACCTACTCAATATGGGAACCGAAAGTCAAGTTTATGGAGGTGAAAGAAGATTCAATGAAGTAGAGAAAGAGAAAAAAGAAAAAGTGAAAGATATTGAGGAGTTCTTTTAAATTTTAAGGTGTAGTGAGTGATAGCAGTGTAAATATCTTTCAGGATGAAAATGATGAAAGTTTGGGATTTGAGAGCCAGGAGCTTTATGAGCATCAGCGTTTTGTGGTTGACAAAGGGCAATCTCCTATGCGTATCGATAAATATCTTTCCAATTTGATGTCAAACACATCACGCAATCGCATTCAAGATGCTGCTACAATGGGCAATATCTTGGTTAATGAAAAAGAAGTTAAGTCCAACTACAAAGTAAAACCAAATGATATTATCACCATTGTATTGGCATATCCACCTGCCGATTATGAGATAATACCGCAAGATATCCCCATTAATATTGTATATGAAGATAGTGATATTATTGTGGTCAATAAACAACCAAACATGGTGGTTCATCCTGGTTTTGGTAATTTTGATGGCACATTGCTCAATGCAATCGCTTGGCACTTGAAGGACGACCCTAACTTTGATGCCAATGATGCACGCCTCGGATTGGTACATCGCATAGATAAAGATACATCGGGTTTAATTATTGTAGCAAAAACAGCAGAAGCCAAAAGCAACTTAGGGCGGCAGTTTTTCAATAAAACAACCAAACGAACTTACAATGCTTTAGTATGGGGAAATCTGAATGAAGATGAAGGCACAATTATTGGAGCTTTGGCACGCGATCCTCGCGATAGGATGTTATTCAAAGTATTTGATGTGGAGGAAAATCCAGCAGCAAAACATGCGGTAACTCATTATAAAGTGTTGAAACGATTTGCATTTGTCAATTTGGTTGAGTGTCAATTAGAAACAGGGCGAACACACCAAATAAGGGTGCATTTGAAGCACATTGGGCATACACTATTCAATGATGATCGATACGGAGGAGACGTTATCTTGAAAGGAAATCGTAGCGCTAAGTATCAACAGTTTGTACGTAACTGTTTTGAGATATGTCCACGCCAAGCTTTACATGCCAAGACTCTTGGATTTATACACCCAACAAGTGGTAAAGAGATGCATTTTGACAGCGACTTGCCACAAGATATTTCGATGCTCATTGATAAATGGGCACGTTTTAGTAGTGGAATTATATAATTTGATAAAATTGAAAATGAAAAATAAACTAAGCAATATAGCTATCATTGCGGGGGGCGATAGCTCAGAAATAGTAGTTGCAGAAAAAAGCGCACAAGGCATTTATTCGTTTATAGATGGAGAAAAATATAATCGTTATATAGTGATTATCACAAAAAACAGTTGGCAAGTCAAGTTGTCAGATGAGGTACTTTGCGATATCGATAAGAATGACTTTAGCTTTACGCACGAGGGCGAAAAAGTCAAATTTGACTTTGCATACATCACGATACATGGCACACCTGGCGAAAACGGCATTTTGCAAGGCTATTTTGAACTTATTGGTATGCCATACTCAACGACCAATGTTTTGGTATCGGCACTTACTTTTGATAAGTTTGTTTGTAATAACTATTTACGTGGATTTGGGATACGCGTAGCTGATAGTATTTTGCTTCGCAAAGGACAACAAATCACAGCTGAAGATGTTGTTAAGAATGTAGGTTTGCCTTGTTTTATAAAACCAAATGATGGTGGAAGTAGCTTTGGTACGAGCAAAGTGAAAGAACCAAATCAAATACAACCCGCAATAGAAGCTGCATTTGCCGAAGCGAAAGAAGTTTTGATAGAGCAGTTTATGGAAGGTAATGAGTTTACTTGTGGTATGTATAAAGTAGGTGAGAAAACAGTTGTGTTTCCTGTTACTGAAATCATTAGTCATAATGAATTTTTTGATTACGGTGCAAAATATAATTTAGAATCAGAAGAAATTACTCCAGCTCGAATTTCAAAAGAGCTAACAGAACGAATACAAAATCTGACAGTCGCAATTTATGATATCTTAGGCTGCAATGGAATTGTTCGAGCCGATTATATCATCACAGAAGATGAAACCATTCAGTTTTTGGAGATAAATGCAACACCCGGTATGACAAAGACCAGCTTTATTCCGCAGCAAGTGGCAGCCGCAGGTTTGGATATGAAAGATGTGATGAGTGATATCATTGAATATGGATTAAATAAAAAACAACAATAGAATGAAAAATTTTGAAGAAATTCTCCAAATAGTCAATCAAGAGATTGAAAATATCAATTGGCAGCGAGAACCAGTCGGACTTTACGACCCGATTAAATATATATTAAGTCTTGGTGGTAAACGGATTCGTCCTGCTATTAGCTTGATGGCAACAAATATGTTTACGGATAATTTGGCAATGACCATAAAGCCCGCCATAGGTTTAGAGATTTTTCATAATTTCACACTACTCCACGATGATATGATGGATAGAGCTGATATGCGAAGAGGAAAACCAACAGTGCATATCAAATGGAGCGACAACACAGCTATCTTGTCGGGAGATGTGATGCAGATAGAGGCTTATAAATGGATTGCCAAAACTCCAAATGATAAATTGAAAGATGTTCTTGATCTTTTCTCAACCACTGCCACTGAAATATGCGAAGGACAGCAGTATGATATGGAGTTTGAGAGCAGAAACGATGTTACTGCCGAAGAATATTTAAAAATGATACGATTGAAAACAGCCGTACTTATTGCCGCAGGTTGTAAAATTGGTGCTATCATTGCCAATGCTGATGAAAAAGACACCGAACAGCTTTACCAATTTGGCAACAACTTGGGTATGGCTTTTCAATTAAAAGATGACTTGCTCGATGTTTATGGAGATGAGAAGAAATTTGGAAAGAAAATTGGTGGTGATATTTTATGTAATAAAAAAACATACCTATTAATTCACACCCTCAACAACGCTAAGGGTGAAGATAAAAAGGAGTTGGATTATTGGTTAGCTCAAGAGGATAAAAAAGAAGAAAAAGTTATAGAAGTTACAAAACTATACAATAAAATTGGCTCAAAAGAGGCTTGCGAACTCAAAATAGAAGAGTACTACCACAAAGCAATTGAAAACCTCTCTGCTATTTCAGTTGAAGAATCAAGAAAAGTGGAGATGCGCCAGTTGTTAGACAGCTTGATGCATCGAGTTGATTAAAATAGTTTAGAGGATCAAAATGCCATATCGAAGATTACCAAATACAGATCAAGCCAGAGTGAGGGCATTGCGAACTGCCGTTTTGAAAGCCAACGATAGCTTTAATAGTGAGCAAGTCTTATCTTACAAACTTACTCTTGATGCAGAAAATTTTCTTCGGAGTTTTGAACGTCAAATTCTTTTATACAACCAAGCACTTAGGAATCAAGTTGATGCCAATAAACATTACCATCTTGTTCTGAATAATATCAGAACATACATCTCCCATTTTATTCAGGTTTTCAACCTGTCGGTCATTAGGGGAGAGATAAAAAAGGAGCACAAAGTGCAATATGGCTTAAATCCTGATATTCACAACGTGCCTGATTTGTCCACCGAGCAAGCCATATTTAAATGTGGAAAGCAAATAATTCAGGGCGAAAATGAGCGTGTCAGACAAGGCGGGGTTCCCATTTACAATCCTACCATTGCTAAGGTACAAATACACTTTGAGGTATTCAAAGAGCACAAATCGAATCAAAAACTTTATCAAGCCACAACAAATAGATACTTAGAAGAGTTGGCAAAAATGAGAATTATAGGTGACCAAATCATTGTTCAAATATGGAATAGGGTTGAAGAGCACTATGCAAACGAAACACCATATAATAGATTGGTAAAATGTGAGTCCTACGGCTTGAAGTATTATTATAGAAAGGGTGAAAAAAAACTGCTTCCTGAAGATTAAAGTTGACCTGAATCAACCAAGTCGATCACTCGCTCAATGATGCGGTCTTTGTCAGAAGCACTGTAATCCATTTTCAAATCGGAGCCAAAAAAACGTGCGATGGTGTTCCAAAAACCTGCTGGCAACCCTCCTTTATAAGCTTTGATAATATCATATACATTCATATCATACTCCCTATCTACTAATTTGATCATCATTTTACCCTGATTAATGGTCAAATCTTTTAAATCACGCTCGTGTTCACGAAACATCCTTTTTTGAAACTCTTTTATTTTAGCTTTCCGCTCAACATCATTATCCATATAAAACAGTTCTCTATTCAGATTGGTTATTTCGTGGCTTGCCAAACGGGCATAAGGCAGAGCTATTTTCACATCTCTGACAGTTCGCCAGTAAAATTTCTCTTGCTTTTTACTACTAAATACTATCGGCGGATAAACATAAAGAGTGCGCAATCTGTCTAAATAAATGGTGTCTCCGTTTTCAATCACTTTATCCATAGGCACATTATAAATAGATTTTTCAGGTCTATTTTTGAACGCACGAAGTTTTGCACTTTGTCCGTATAGCGTGCCGATGCTAAAAACAGAAAGCGTTATTAGAACGAATGTATGTTTTAATTTAAACTTACGCATATGTGATTTTAAAAAATAAAAATTTACCTATTTGTTGAGATTTCTAATCTCTTTGCCTCGTATGTCATCATTTAGAGTAGTGCGACCCATTTTTTGATTGATACTGATACCGTTTTTAGAATCGTCAATAAAAAACTTAAAGTTTTCCACAAAGTTTTTGCGAGGTGATTTTTGCAGAATAGCTCCTCCGTTTGCCAATGACAATGCTTTGTTGAGCATCAAGTCATCTGTATCTCCAAACTCATATAGAAACAAATCTTTTGTAATCTCACTCACTGCATAATCCGGAACAAAGCCTGCTGTGAAGTCAGACTTACCATCTTTATTGAAAAATTTGGCTATGATAGGTTGCATTCCCCATCTGTTCTTAGGATCATCTTCTTCATAAAAGCTGACCGACCCAACATTCTTCCCAACGGTCGTTTCCCCAATTAGTATAATATTCTTATTTAAATAAGGCAGCAAACTGTTGATTACCATTTCGCTTGCCGAAGCAGTCCATCTTGATACCAAGAAATAAATTTTATCAAAATTCATATTGGGAACAGGGGTAGGATTATTGTTCACCAAAATTTCATCAACAAAGAAATCTTTATTAAAATCATCGCCATATCTTCTTTTATTAGCAGCATGCACAATGGGGTTATACTCCACATAAGAGAACAGCTCTTTTGTGTTGCGGTTTGGCACCAAAGCACTTCCTAATGCAATAGCCGAAGATATAGCACCACCACCATTATATCTCAAATCGACTACAATTTCACGAACATTGCCCGTTGCGTCAATTCTCTCAATGGCTTTAAGCAAGTCAAAATCATAGGTTCGAGATTTATCGCCTTTGTCGGTTGCAAAAAAATTATAAACCAAATATCCTACTTTTTTGCCATTTTTCAACGTATATACTGAGTCTAAATAGAGCGGATGTTCTGCGTAATTGCTATAAGTATTTACCTCTATCACTTTGGTCTCTTCGAGAACCATTTCACTCCCTTTTTCTACCCATTCACCGATGGTAAGCTTTCGGGTGCCTTTAGCTTTAACCAAACTGTTGTAGTTGTCGTCTGTTATGGTATTGTTATTGATTTTTGTAACAAATTGACCTCTTTTTATTCCTTTCGCAGCTGCATCAGTACCTTTTTTTGGATAAATCACCCAAAGATAATACTGCTGGGGATTTGTGTCTTCAATACCGATACGTACAAACTCAAAACCTATTTCGTCAGCCGAAATACCGCTTAGGGAGTTGAGCAAACTAACATAGTCTTCCTCTATCCAAGAAAACCGATCACCATCAGGATTGGATTGTGCATTAAATTTATTAAGAATAGAATTGAAAAACAGATCTGGTTTTTGACTTTGATCAGGATTTTTTGGAATTTTATCACTCCAATAGTAGTATATATTCATCGTTTCAAATATCCAATCATTCACATATTCAAAATTTTCCAAATCATCAATCGGCTCTCTTTTGTGGCAAGATGGCAAAAGCAATAAAGAGAGAATTATATAGCCAAATAACTTTATTTTTTTCATAAAAATATGTTTGATGGATAGTTTGATAGTTTAATAAACTGTACAAAAATCAAGCCAAAACAGAGCTTAAACTAAAGGTTTCGAGCATTTTGTATTTGCCGTTTTCAATTGTAATCGTACAACATTCGTGCAAGGTATCATGTTCAAAAAAGAGTATCTGATTTTTTTCTTCAGCCTCTTTCAGCAATCTGTATTTCTCTTCCATCGAACGCACGGGATGTGTATCGTAAGCAGATACCCAAGCCAAGGGAATAGAGGCTACAAAAGGTATCACATCTCCAACAAAAACGATGGTTTTATCGCCATTGTAAATATAAGGCACCAACTGTCCGACGCTATGCCCTTCGTAAAGTCTCAATTCTACATTTTTATCTAAGTAGAAATCTTTTTCAACCACTTTAAGCAATCCAGCCTCCTCTACTGGAAGCATGTTTTCCATAAAAAATGAATCACCCTCGCGTACATTGGGATTTTTAAAATTATCCCACTGTGCTTTACCTACCCAGTAATTAGCATTTGGAAAAGCAGGAATAATTTCAGTTTTGTCTTCATTATATATGGTGCAAGCTCCACAGTGGTCAAAATGTAGATGTGTGAGTACTACATCAGTAACATCGGCTGAGGTGTAGCCTAACTTTTGCAACTCATCGTCATATGATATCAAATCTGCAATGTGATAATACTTGAGATAATCGGTTTGTTTATCGCCAACACCGGTGTCGATCAATATTAATTTACTCTCTGTTTTTATCAACAAACTTCGCATTTCTAAACGGCATAAGTTGTTCTCATCTGCCGGATAACGCTTTTGCCACACTGTTTTAGGCACCACGCCAAACATAGCCCCACCATCGGTAAGGAAACTCCCAGATTCTATTTTATAAACTTTCATAGCTCTTTGATGTGTAAAATCTAAAATTCTTACTATTTTTGTAATTAATGTGAGTTTTTTTATTCCTTTTGCATTATGCGGTTTGAGTTGTGTTCCGAAATAAGACAAACAGTTATGCAAAAGTACAAAAATTTTTATCAATATGTATAGAGTCCATTTTATAGCAATTGGTGGTTCGGCCATGCACAATTTGGCTATTGAGCTCAGTAGCAAGCACGATTACTTGGTAACAGGTTCGGATGATGAAATTTTTGATCCGGCTCTATCCAGACTGAAAGAGCATAAGATTTTGCCCGAAAAGTTTGGTTGGTACCCCGAAAAGATTCACAGACAACTTGATGCTGTTATTTTGGGTATGCACGCCAAGGCGGATAACCCTGAGCTCCTTGAAGCTCAAAAGTTGGGTTTGAAAATATACTCTTTCCCAGAATATCTATACCAACAAACACTTAGCAAAACACGAATTGTTGTGGGTGGTAGCCACGGGAAAACCACAACAACAGCTATGATTTTGCACGTGTTGAAACAGGTAAAGCTGAAAGCCGATTTTATGGTCGGTGCTTTGATTGATGGTTTTGAAAATATGGTTAGCCTCAGTGATGATGCTCGAATAGCTGTATTTGAAGGTGATGAGTATCTCTCATCTTCATTAGACCCTCGATCAAAATTTCTATTATATGGTGCACATATTGCTGTCATTACGGGTATTGCGTGGGATCATATCAATGTGTTTCCTACTTTTGAAAAATATAAAGATTTGTTTAGTCAGTTTATTGATTCGATAGAGACGCAAGGAAGATTGATTTACTTTGCTGATGACCCTCATGTGAAATCGATAGCTACGAGTGGTATACGAACTGATGTTGTTCGGTTTCCATATCAAACACCCAAGTATGAAGTAAGAAACGGAACGACATATGCAATCACCAATAGAGGCGAAATAGAACTCAGTTTTTTTGGAGAGCATAATCTTCAAAATATGGAGGCTGCTCGATTGGTTTGTCGCCAGTTGGGCATAATGGATGATAAGTTTTACGAAGCTATTTCAAGTTTTCCAGGTGCATCTAATCGTTTGCAAAAAGTGGTAGAAATGCCCGATCGTGTTGCTTACAAAGATTTTGCTCACGCACCTTCTAAATTGGAAGCCACGATAAAAGCTGTTCGTACACAATATCCTGATAGAAACTTAATAGCTTGTATGGAGCTACACACATTCAGTAGTTTGACTGAAGAGTTTCTACCTCAATATGAAGGCACAATGAAATTGGCGGATAAAGCATTTGTCTATTTTAATCCAGAAGTGGTGAAAAATAAAAAGCTTAAAGAGTTGAACAAGAAGAGGGTGCAACAAGCTTTTGGTAGTGATAACATTGAAGTATTTGATGACTCTTTACTTTTCCAAAAAAAATTAGAAGAACAAAGTTTTGAAAATAGTGTTTTACTCTTAATGACTTCGGGAAATTTTAACGGCATCAAGCTTATTGAATATGCCAATCAACTTCTGAAATAATAAAAAATATGGAAAATATAGAAAAACAACTCCTTTTAGATCATCGCTATATGCGTATGGCTCGAATATGGTCTGAAAATTCTTATTGCAAACGCCGTCAGGTAGGTGCTCTTTTGGTAAAAGATAAAATGATAATTTCAGATGGTTATAACGGCACGCCATCCGGTTTTGAGAACAATTGCGAAGATGAAAACAACGTGTCGAAACCTTATGTACTTCACGCCGAAGCAAATGCCATCACTAAGGTGGCTCGCTCTAATAATAGCAGTGAAGGTTCGACGCTTTATGTTACTGCCTCACCCTGCTTGGAGTGTTCAAAACTCATTATTCAATCGGGTATCAAACGGGTGGTTTATGGTGAAGAATATCGCATTATGGATGGGGTCGAACTGCTACAGAGAGCAGGTATAGAGGTGGTTTTTATTGATGATCAGAAATAAGTTATTGAGAAATAGAGATTCGTTTTTAAAACAGAGAGAAAAGAATATTAAGATAGATACAAAATTATGAAAAAGAGTTTTTGGACAATTATATTCATTGTTTTTACAGGTATTTTGGGTTTGTACTTGGGCAACGCATTAGCAAACCGAAAGAATAGAGACCAAGCTGTGAAAGATAAAGCTTTTATGGATGTATTTAAATCAATGTCAAGAAGCGGTGATAATAAAATCAACAGTTTGATGACTCTGTTGAAAGATGAGTATGTTGATGATTTGCCATTGGATAGTTTGACAGATGATATTATGGCTGATATTCTTTCCAAGCTTGACCCTCATTCAGTATATATACCCGCAAAAGATTTGGAAAAAGTAACAAGTGAGTTAGAAGGTAGTTTCGGTGGTGTAGGCATACAATTCAATATCCAGATGGATACTTTAGTCGTTGTTTCTGTAATCAATGGTGCCCCAGCCGAAAGAGCAGGTATATTTGCAGGCGATAGATTGGTGAAAGTTAATGATACGCTATTTGTAGGTAAGGAAACGGTATCGAACGAGAAAGCTATGAAGAAGCTAAGAGGGAAAAAAGGTACAACAGTAAAAATGACTGTAAAACGAACTGGCACCAAAGAGCTTTTGGATTTTGAAGTAGAACGTGGGATTATTCCTGTAAATACGGTTACAGTAGCTTATATGATCAAACCTGAAATTGGATTTATTGGGCTTAATAATAATTTCGGTGCCAAAACGTACGATGAATTTATCAGTGCCATTGCCGAATTGAAGTCCAAAGGAGCTAAAAGATTTATTATTGACTTACGTGAAAATAGTGGTGGCTTGATGGATGTTGCTATAAAAATGATCAATGAGTTTCTTGAAAAAGATGAGCTAATTGTATATTCGGAGGGAAAAGCCTTCCCAAGATCAGAAGCACGGGCAAATGGTACAGGTACTTGTATCGCCAATCCATTGGTTGTTTTAATTGATGAGTTTAGTGCTTCTGCAAGTGAAATTTTTGCTGGTGCAATTCAAGATAACGATAGAGGCGTTATAGTAGGCAGACGCTCATTTGGTAAGGGCTTGGTTCAAACTCAAATCCCCTTCAATGACGGGTCTGCTGTTAGGCTTACCGTAGCAAGATACTACACACCCACAGGGCGAAGCATACAAAAGCCATATAAAATAGGTAAAGCAAAAGATTATGATATGGATATACTGAATAGATACGAGCATGGTGAATTTGATAATTTAGACAGTATTCAAATGAATGATACCATTAAGTATAAGACAGCTAAAGGTAAAATAGTATACGGTGGGGGCGGAATCATGCCCGATGTTTTTGTGCCAAGAGATACCATTGACTACACACCCTATTTCCTCAATGTATCGAACCATGGACATACTTATCAATTTGCATTCAGATTTACAGACCAGCATAGAAAGAGATTAAACCAACTCAAATCGTGGCAGGAAATTGAAGCTTATCTGTCAAATCAAGATATTATTGCAAGTTTTGTAAATTATGCCGAAAGTAAGGGGGTGAGCAATAATCCCCGTGAATTAAGCATTTCAAAACAGAGGATAACTGAACAGATAAATGGTTATATCATAAGAAATATTTTAGGTGATAGCGAATTTTATCAATATAGGTATAACAACGATAAAACAGTATTAAGAGCTATTCAGGAAGTAAATAAGATTTGATCTGAAATTTTCGAAGAACAAATATATATTCTAATAGAAAAGGAGAGAAAATAATTTCAATGATTTTCTCTCCTTTTTTATAACTCTGTTTTTATAACACTTATTTCACAGCGACTGCTTCAATCTCTACCAAGGCACCCATAGGAAGATCTTTTACGGCAAATGCAGAGCGGGCAGGGCTATTATCACCTAAGTATTTTGCATAAACTTCATTCATCGCTTTGAAGTTCGAGATGTCAGACAAGAAAACTGTACACTTAACGATGTAACTCAAATTGCATTCAGCTGCAGCAAGAACAGCCTCAAGATTTTTGAAAACTTGCTCAGTTTGCTCCGTGATGTCATCCGATTCAATTGTACCAGTGGAAGGGTTGATAGGTAGCTGTCCTGAGGTAAATACCATTCCATTTACTTCTATTGCTTGATTGTAAGGACCGATTGCCGCAGGAGCATCATTTGTCGAAATAATTCTTTTCATTTTAATTTATATGTTTGATATTAATAATAGGTCATAATAGTATAATACAACAAAGGTATAAAAGAATTTTGTGTGAGAATATATAAAGAATTTGAAAATGAGTGAATGATTATTATATACCTGTTGTTCATTCAGAAACTTAACAAAAACAGCTTGTCTATTTGACATAATGGTACATGTTTATTAGATAACTAATTAGATAAATATAATGAACAATCTGATACAATTACCCAAATTAATAACAATCTATATGTTAGAACAAGTTCTTACGCTGAATAATTCGGGTTAAAATATAGAGAGTCATAATTTTATTACTTGATTGTGAAGAAACTTTCTGTAAAATGAAGAATAGTAGAATTGTGCCGGCTTTATCTCTGCAATAATGCAACTTCTACGCCCTTGTATTAAACGTTGATACCATCGTAAGTTATTAAAAAATCAAGAAATAATCTTTTGAAAGTGTTTTTTAATAATAGAATATTGGTGTTTCATCAAGATTTTCATACTCAATCAAATCAATTACCTAGCAGTAGCTATACTCAAAGTGTACAAATCATAATTAATCCTGTATTAATACCCTATTTATCTTGTATCAGACTCGTATATATCCCATACGTATATACGGGTTATATACGGGATATATACGGGATATATACGGGACATATACGGGATATCTCTGTATCTGTAGTAAATATGTAGAGAATAGGCACTTTATTTATAGGAGATTAGAAAGGGAAAATTGGTGTTTTTTCAAAAGTATTTGAAGGCTAAGCTACAAGAGTTTTATCAAAAATTACAGCTGTAACAATCATTCAATATGTCAATTTGTTTGTCTTCAATAGAAATATAAACATTATAAAATAAATTTGAGCTAAATGCACAATAGCTTATTTTATCATTAAAATATGTTTATCAACATAACTCTATAACATAAACTTTCAAGATAATTACAAAACCTTCAAGCGTTACAAATAGAATAAAATCAACTTAATAAACAAAGTTTTTATCAACAAATCATAAGATGAAAAGCCATTCTGATACAAACAGACTTGACGATCATATGGGTAGAGAGCATGTTTTTATCTGTTTTGAATTATATAAATTGAAATTAAACTTAAAACCAAAACATCATAGAGAAAAATTGAATAAAAGGAATTACCGTAAATTAGAATATCGGCATTTTGACAAAATGACACTATTTGTGATTAATGTTATTGTTATGTCTTTCGGTTTGCTCGATTGCGATGTTATTTGTCGCTTTGAGCAGTTTTTCTTAATCATTATTAACCTCTATGAAAAGCAGAATAAGCGTGTAACTACACTTAATTCAAAAAAAACTTATAGTAGAAACAAATATTTGTCTGTTAAAAATTTGGAATATAAAAAGCTAACATCTATATTTGCATAGTTATTTGTAAATTTAAAAATAATTTCACTATACAATACTTACTAATAAACAAAATGTTAAACTTATGAGAAAATTAAAACTATTATTTACTTGTCTACTTTTAGTAGCAAGTATCGGTTTTGCAAACGCTCAGACTAAGACAGTATCAGGTACTGTTAGCTCATTGGAAGACGGATTACCTGTCATTGGTGCTAGTGTCGTTGCAAAAGGACATGCTAATTACGGCGCAATAACTGATTTC
>CAYFRA010000050.1:0-3442 GCA_964345395.1 uncultured Paludibacter sp.
ATGCTCTGAACCAGCTGAGCTAAACGCCCCTTATTTTTCAAATGCGTTGCAAAGGTAAATCATTTTTTTATTTCTACCAAACTATTTGAGCTTATTTTTACTATAAAGATGAATTATATATTGCAATTTTATTTCTTCAAATTATCTAAACAAAACAATCACCTTTAATTTACTGAATATCAACTCGTCAAGATTTCACCTTTTGTTTTAGCAATGCAAAATCTATCACCTCTAAAATATCTTTCACATAATGAAATTTTAAACCTTTCAAATACACATCATCTATCTCATCAATATTTTTCTGATTTTGCTCACTTAAAATGATATGAGTTATACCTGCTCGTTTGGCAGCCAATATTTTCTCTTTAATTCCACCTACAGGCAATACTTTACCTCTCAATGTCATCTCACCCGTCATAGCTACTTTATCCCTTACTTTTCGTTTTGTAAATAGAGAGACTAAAGCGGTAGTTATGGTTATTCCAGCCGAAGGCCCATCCTTAGGAATAGCACCTTGTGGCACGTGAATATGAACACTATTTGTTTCTAACAGTTTTCTATCTACACCCAATTTTTCTGCATTAGCTTTGATATATTGCAAACCAAGCATGGCCGACTCTTTCATCACATCGCCCAAATTTCCAGTCAGGGTTAAGTTTGTTGTTTTTGAAGGGCTTAAACTTGTTTCAATGGACAAGATATCACCACCTACACGAGTCCAAGCTAAGCCTGTGACCACTCCCGCATAATTATTTCCCTCATACATATCACGCCTGTATTTTGGGCGACCTAATAAATCTGTCAAATCATCGGCCTTTATCAAAGCGTCATACTGCGACTCACTTGCTACTTTAAGTGCTATTTTTCGCATAATGGAAGTGATCTGCCTATTCAATTCACGAACACCCGACTCACGTGTATATTGATCAATCAATTTATTTAAAACCGATTTTCTTAATGACACCTTATCTTTTGTTAGTCCATGGTTTTCCAACTCTTTCTTTACCAAATGTCTAAGAGCAATTTCTACTTTCTCCTCTTGCGTATATCCACTCACCTCTATCAACTCCATACGGTCTAAAAGTGGTCGAGGTATAGAGTTGAGATCGTTGGCTGTAGCGATGAAAAGCACTTTTGATAAATCGAAATCAACATCTAAGTAGTTGTCGTGAAAGGCATCGTTTTGTTCTGGGTCTAAAGCTTCCAATAGAGCCGAAGAAGGATCTCCCTTATAATCAGTACCCAATTTATCGATCTCGTCTAAAACAAATACTGGATTGGCAGAACCCGCCTTTTTTATATTTTGAATTATTCTTCCAGGCATAGCACCAATATAAGTACGTCTGTGGCCTCTTATTTCGGACTCATCACGCATCCCACCTAATGACATTCGCACATACTTCCTCCCCAAAGCCTCTGCTACAGATTTTCCTAACGATGTTTTTCCAACACCTGGAGGTCCATACAAACAAACTATTGGAGATTTAATATCTCCTTTTAGTTTCAAAACAGCCAAATGCTCCAACACACGCTCTTTCACTTTCTCCATCCCAAAGTGATCTCGATCTAAAATTTTTCTTGCCTGATTAATATTGAATTTATCTTTGGTATATTCATTCCAAGGAATATCAAGCAAAGTTTCAATGTAATTAACCTGAACAGTATATTCGGGCGAGTGCTGGCTGATGCGCTCAAGTTTTTTAAGCTCTTTCTCGAAAACAGCTGCCACCTCAGCACTCCATTTTTTCTTCGCACTGCGTTCTTTGTACTCCTCAATATCAAATTCTATAGAACCTTCGCCCAGCTCACTCTGAATAGTTTTGATCTGTTGTTGTAAAAAATATTCACGCTGCTGTTGGTCAATACCCATTTTCACTTTGTTCTGAATAGAAGCCTTAATTTCTATCATTTGAGCCTCTTTATTCAATAGCGATAGCAAGTAATAAGCACGACTAATCACCTCATCATTTTCTAATAACTTAATTTTTTCGGCAACATCTAAACCAAAATTAGAAGAGATATAATTGACTAAAAATACAGGGTTTTCGATATTTCTGATTGCAAAACCCATCTCCTGCGGCACCAAGCCTGAACTCTCGATAATATCAATAGCTATCTCTCTGATATTTGAAATAAGAGCAACAAAAGATTTATCTTTCAAATTGGGTTGTTGATCTTCCAGTACATCAACTTTTGCACGTAAATAAGGCTTTGTCGCTACTTGCTCCGATATTTTAAATCTCTTTTTTCCTTCAACAATAGCAGTGGTGTTACCATCAGGCATTTCAAGAATACGCACAATTTTTGCAACTACACCCGTGTCAAACAACTGATTTATTGTCGGGTCTTCCACCATTTTGTCAATTTGCGTGCAAACACCTATTAAACCATCATTTTCTTTCGCTTTTCTGATCAGTTTTAAGGATTTTGGTCGAGCTACCGCAACTGGCACAAGCACACCTGGAAACAATACCATATTTCTCAATGGTAAAATAGGTAACTCATCACCTGAATTCAAATCTATATCTGTATCATTCTCCTCCAACGAAATAATAGGCATCACTTCTGCACTTACAATCATCTCATCTGTCATCAATTTATCAAACCTTTTGCTCATATATCTAATTTTATTTTATTCAAATTTAATTATAAAACCACACTTATACCCATTCTATAATTTTATACCGAAGAGGTTATAAGATGATTTTAATTTATAATGTTTATTATAATAGTCAATGAGTATGCCAAATAACAAACTCGCAGAATTAATCAACAAGATTTATTAGAGATAGCATTAAAAGAGCTTCTTAGTGCGGATATAACGCATTAGTGCCACAGTATAGAAGTGACATTTATTCAAAACAAACCTGCCATAATGGCAGACTACTTCCTCTCAATGCGATTATCTGTATATCGATAATTTTGTCCAAATGCCTTTGCGGTGATCTCCTCAGGCTCCATTGTCCATACTTTCAGATTATTTATAGCGGGAGCTGATATCTGATAAGTTCGATCAGTATATCTTTTCATAAACAGATTAATCAGACGATATTTTTCATCAAAATCTTCAACAAACTCAATCCTACCTTTGCAAATGATACTTTTAGCATCTACACTGTAACTACAAGCTACATCTTCGTGTTGATACATTATGGGATTTCCTTCTGTACTCAACGCTATACACGCCCTATTGTCTCTTTCCAAGTTTTTCAAATGTGTTCCGTGAGGGCCTGAGTGCAAAATTATTTTATTCTCAACGTAGGCAAAATTCATTGGAAAAACATAAGGATACCCCTCCTCGTCTGATAAACCAACAAAACAGTGATCAACACTATTAAAAATATCTTCTATCTCTTTTAAGTCGTGAATAAAAAAAGTTCTCATATCATTTTATTTTTTACAAAAATAGAAATAATATTATTTATTACCATACAAAATCAAT
>CAYFRA010000050.1:3542-13513 GCA_964345395.1 uncultured Paludibacter sp.
TGTGTTTTTCATGGTATTAGATTTAAGGTTAATTTGAAGATTGGGTTGTCGGGATGACAACCTTTCTTTTTTTACCACATTTGATATATACTTCTTTTTTTTTGATACAAAAACAACCATCCGTTTCAAGCTATTACAAGCACTCTTTGTTGGTTAATTTATGTTCCACTAAACTTGTTTTAGTTAATATGTGTTATTTTTTCACTAAAACCATCTTTTTTCTTATGTTATACAACATAAATATCTTACCTTTGCAATGTGTTTTTCATGGTATTAGATTTAAGGTTAATTTGAAGATTGGGTTGTCGGGATGACAACCTTTCTTTTTTTACCACATTTGATATATACTTCTTTTTTTTTGATACAAAAACAACCATCCGTTTCAAGCTATTACAAGCACTCTTTGTTGGTTAATTTATGTTCCACTAAACTTGTTTTAGTTAATATGTGTTATTTTTTCACTAAAACCATCTTTTTTCTTATGTTATACAACATAAATATCTTACCTTTGCAATGTGTTTTTCATGGTATTAGATTTAAGGTTAATATGAAGATTGGGTTGTCGGGATGACAACCTTTCTTTTTTTAAACCACATTTGATATAAACTCTTTTTTTGAATACAGAAACAACCGTCCGCTTCAAGCTATCACAAACACTCTTTCTTAGTAAATTTACTTTTTAATAGACACAGAATAGTAGCTGTACGCTATTATTAAAAAGCAGCAGCTAAGATATTTATAGTTATAGAAAACAGTGGCAAAAGCAAACATAACACTTATATTGCTTTTGAATAGAGGAATTGGCTATGAGAGTTAGATAGACTATTTATCTCATTTTGGAGATAAATCATAATGGGGCATATCACCATTGAAACTACCAAACAACTTAGTTTTGTTGTCTAAGGTGAAATCAAAATCAATACTATAACGAGCTGCATCGGTCTGATTTACAGTAAAAAAACCATCGGTGATGTATGCAATTTTGGATCGAAATGATTCAAATTCTATATAATAAATATATGCACCTGTAGAAATGTCATTGTGACCGCTTTTAAATTTTTTGCCAGGAAAAAAACTGAAAGCTTCACCCGAATTATTAGCGTGATATGTACCATTAAGTAAAAACGTGTCGCTTTGTTCAATAAAGATATCTTTAATAATCAGATATTGACCATACCCATCCAATTCATTATCAGCATTCAAAAAAAGTTTTTCGGTAAAAAGCTGCAATGACAAGACATTTTGCTCAATATCATAATTCTTATAATAACTGCCGTAAAACTGAGCCAAACCCCAAGTAAATTCGGGATTACTCTCATATTTGTGGGTAGTTATCGGATCTTTTGGCGTACAACTAATGAAAACTTGTAATAAAACCAGAACACCGAATACAAGAAAGTTGAAATATTTGCTGTTTCGAAATATCTTTGTTCTCATAGCTTGTCATTTATATTATTTTCAAATTGGATATATTTGACTGGATATATCACCGCCAATAGTCCAATGAAGAACACTGTTAGCAAAGAGATAAGCACATCTGTAATTGAAAGAATAACAGGATAGGCACTGACAATATAATTATCGCCACCCAATTTAAGAAAACCAAAATGCTGTTGGAATAAAACAACTACAATACCCAAAACCACCCCAAACACTGCACCTAAAGCAGTGATCAGCCACCCTTCAAACATAAATATATTTTTTATCAATCGCTCATTAGCCCCCAAACTTCGCAAAATCTCGATATCTTCTCTCTTTTCGATAATCAGCATCGAAAGTGAACCAATAATGTTGAAAATAGCAATCATTAAAATAAAAATCAAAATAAGATAAGTGATCCATTTTTCAATTTGAGAGATTTTATAGAAATCGGCTTGTTGCTCTTGTTTATTTAGAATTTGATATTCATCTCCCAACACCTTACTTAACTCTCTTTTTAGTTTTCTCTGGTTTGAATTGACAGACACCCTCAACTGAACATTCGAAGCTTCACCATCATTAAATTCAAAAAGTTTTTGAGCCATATCTAAGGAAACAATCACCTTATTATCATCATAATCGGGCTGATTAACTAAAAACACACCCGATACAAATGCCTTTTCATCATTGAAACTCAAATCAGGTCGCACGATATTAATTTTCTCACTTCGTTTAGGAGCATAAAAGATAAGTGGATCAATCAGATGTGCATTGATACTTAACTTGCTTGCCACTCCAATACCCACCACAACTCGATGAAACACACCATCTTCCAATTCAAACTCTCCATCATAAATGATATCATCAATTTTACTAACCGACGAAAAACTCTCACTAACACCCATTACCGAAACGGGCATTTGTCGATCGTTAAAATTGAGCAAAGCAGTCTCTTCTATGACATCAGCAAATGCAATCACGCCTTGATGAGATTTCACATTTTTGATTGCCTCTGCATTGCTATTCAGCGTTTTACCGCTTGAAGAGATGATTTTGAAATCGGGATCGAAAGAGGAAAACATTCCTTCTACCAAACTTTCAAATCCGTTGAAAACCGAAAGTACCGCTATCAATGCCGCAGTACCAATCAGAACTCCAGTTGCCGAAATGATAGATATGATGTTGATAGCATTATGTGATTTCTTTGAGAAAAGATACCGCCGAGCTACCCACAAAGCAAATTTGGTATTGGACTGCTTATTGATCATTGATTAAAAAATCATTTGAGTTATTGTAAAAAATGAACCTAAATTACTCCTCAACTCTTCCCTCTTTGTCGCTATTGAGCAAACGATCGATATTTTCTAAATAATCTAAACTGTCATCAATGTGAAAATAGAGTTCGGGAATAATTCGCAATTGATGACGCACACGTTTGCCTAATTCATAACGAAATGTCTTTGTTTCAGCGTTTACTTGTTTTTCTATCGCCTCCACTTTGTCTTGTGGAAACACGCTTAGTCGAATGCGGGCAATACTCAAATCAGGACTAACGGATACGCTGGTTACCGTTACCAAAGTGCCTTGCATTCGTTTTGCATATTGTAAAAATATATCACCCATCTCTTTTTGAATTAGGCGTGATATCTTTTGTTGTCTTGTTGATTCCATAATTTTTTATTGTTTGATTTTTTTAAGAAACTCTGTACTACCAATGATTTAAACTATTTCAAGCTTACCGACAGGCTATTCAAATCATCAATAGCACTTGTGCTAAATTAAAGTTTATATTGTCGATGCAGATATATTACAAACTCCACTCAAATCCATCTTTTGTATCTTTAATTTGAAAACCTAATGCCATCAATTCATCTCTAATTTTATCAGATGTAGCCCAATCTTTGTTTTGTTTGGCTTGCAGTCTTATATTCAACAACAAATCGATTGCCTTTTCATAAGCCTCACCATTTTCACTCACTTCAAGTACACTTTTTAAGCCGAGAACATCCTCAATATAGAGTTTGAAAACATCTTGCAACTCCTTTAGATCAGCAGTTGAAATAGTTTCTTTGCCATCATTCACCAAATTAATGATACGTAACGCATCAAAAAGATGGGAGATCACAATAGGAGTATTGAGGTCATCATTCATTGCTATTTGGCAGTTTTCACGCAGCTTTAATGGTGCAAAACTACTTTTCTCACTTGCAGTCAATTTTTGCAAACGAGCATATCCCTCCATCAAACGCTCCAAACCTTTTTCAGATGCCTCCAAAGCTTCACTGCTAAAATCGACCGTGCTACGGTAGTGAGCTTGAAGAATAAAGAAACGTATGGTCATTGGCGAAAACGCCTTGCTCAAAAGCTTGTGTTTTCCGGTAAAGAACTCCTCCAATGTGATAAAATTACCCAATGATTTACCCATTTTTTGTCCTCCAATGGTAATCATATTGTTGTGCATCCAATATTTAACGGTGTTTTTTCCCAATCCAGCTTGGTTTTGTGCAATTTCACATTCGTGGTGCGGAAACATCAAATCCATTCCGCCGCCATGAATATCAAACTCATCGCCGAGATATTTTGTACCCATTGCCGAGCACTCCAAATGCCATCCCGGAAAACCGACACTCCAAGGTGCTTTCCAACGCATAATATGCTCTGGATTTGCTTTTTTCCACAATGCAAAATCGACACTTCTGCGTTTTTCGCTTTGCCCATCCAAATCGCGTGTTGTCTCTATCATTTCGTCAATATTCCGCCCCGATAATATGCCATAATTATACTCCTTGTTATATTTCTCAACATCAAAATAGACCGAGCCTTCACTTTCATAGGCGAAACCTGCATCTAAAATTTTCTCAACAAAATCAATTTGTTCCATAATATGTCCTGATGCACTTGGCTCAATACTTGGGCGTTCAACATTGAGTGCATCCATCGCAAAGTGGTAGCGATTGGTATAATACTGCACAACCTCCATCGGCTCCAATTGATCTAATCGTGCTTTTTTCCCTATCTTATCTTCGCCTTCATCAGCATCATTCTCAAGATGCCCCACGTCAGTAATGTTACGTACATAGCGAACTTTGTATCCCAACAATTTCAGATATCTGAAAAGAATATCGAAAGTAATAGCCGGACGAGCATGCCCCAAATGCGGATCGCCATATACGGTTGGGCCACACACATACATCCCAACAAAGGGTGATTGTAAGGGTACAAACTGCTCTTTTTTACGTGTTAACGTGTTGTATATTGTAAGTTTATGTTCCATTTTTATTATATAGTTATTAGAGATAAACTCGTAAAATTCTAATCTATTTGTTTTTATAATAATGAAAGAGCTAATTAAAATTTTTCATTTTTTTCAACTCCTCATAAGCCTCATTTACATTTCTAAATTTTTCGGTAGCTGTGCGTTTTATATCCTCCCCTAAACTTGCCACTTTATCGGGGTGGTATTTCATTGCCATTCGGCGATAAGCCTTTTTAATCTCTTCTGGTGATGCAGATGGCTCAATTTCTAAAGCTTTATATGCCCAATTTACATCTTTGGTTTTTTGATAAGGAGCACGAATCGCGTCAAAGTCTAAACTACTTATTCCTAATCGGTTGGAGATGCGATGCAAAACAGCAAACTCTTGTGGATGCCCCACACCATCAGCATAGGCAATCTCGAAAAGCAAGTGAAGCAATTCTAATTTTGAGGAGTAGTTCATATTATATCTTATCTGCATAGCTACCTCCTCTTCGTTGATATCTTGTTGCAATAAACCCTTCAATATCTGAAGTGCATCTAAGGCTCCCGCTTCTCCAAAATTGACCAACAGAAAACGTTTTACAATATCCAACTCCTGTTTTTGTGGACGCCCATCTGCTTTCATCACCACAGCAATTAGTACCAAAAGCGATATTTTGAAATCACCTTCAGCTGTAGCTCTATCAGATTGAGTATTGTAAAAATCTTCTTGTTTGGAAGCTCCATCGATGATTGAACCAATAATAAATCCAATAATCGCCCCTATCGGACCTCCCAATACAAAGCCCAAGCCTCCAGTAATCCATTTTGCGTTTCTTCCCATAAATCTATTTTCTCAAAAAAACACCTTTGTAACTGACAAAGTTACAAGAAAAAATCAATTCTTTATTATATCATAATGAAAAAGGGTATGCCTTAAAATCATACCCTAAGTTTTACGTTTAAAATAACATCTTCAAGTTTTAATAAATCAAGCTTCACCACCAAAGCCCATAGGGATAGGAGTCGTATTGCTATTTTCGGGCGTTTTTATCTGCCCAAATTGAGACTCAAATTTGTTAATGTTATCTTGCAAAGCATTGAGGAGTCGTTTTGCATGCTCGGGAGTAAGAATTATTCGCGACTTAACATTCGCTTTGGGTGTGCCAGGCATTATTCTGATAAAATCGACAACAAACTCAGAGCTTGAATGTGAAATGATTGCTAAATTTGAATAGACACCTTCTGCAACATCGGCTGGCAGTTCGATATTGAGTTTTTTCTCTTTATTTTCCATAATCTTTTTTTTTATAATTGTTTGCCTACAATAAATATTGTGCACTAATTGACTGATTATTTTGTACTCTTTGAATGGTTTCTGCAAACAAATCAGCAATACTCAAGACTTTAACTTTATCACACTTTTCACAATCAAATGGGATTGAGTCTGTAAATGCTATTTCGGTGAGAGAAGAGTCCATAATCCGTTGGCTGGCTGGATCAGACATCAAACCATGCGACACAATGGCACGAACGCTTTTTGCTCCTTTCGACATAATTAAATCTGCTGCTTTTGTCAAAGTTCCGGCCGTATCGACCATATCATCGACAATAATTACATTTGCCCCCTCCACATCACCAATGATTTTCATCTCAGCTACTTCGTTTGCTTTTTCACGGGTTTTGTGACAAAGAGCCATTGGGATTCCAAGGTGTTTTGAGTAAGAACTTGCACGTTTAGAGCCTCCAACGTCAGGTGTTGCAATCACCAAATTTTCTAAATTAAGTGATTTGATATAATGAATAAACACAGATGATGCATAAAGATGATCAACGGGAACGTTAAAGAAACCTTGGATTTGGTCGGCATGTAAATCCATCGTTATAACCCTATCGGCACCCGCTACAGTAAGCATATCAGCTATTAACTTTGCTCCGATCGAAACTCGTGGTTTATCTTTTCTGTCTTGTCTCGCCCAGCCGTAATAAGGAATTACTGCAATAATCTTATAAGCTGACGCTCTTTTGGCAGCGTCAATCATAAGAAGCAACTCCATCAAATTGTCAGAGTTGGGCACTGTTGATTGAACAATGTAAACATAACTACCACGAATGGATTCTTCGTAAGAAACTGCAAATTCGCCATCTGCAAAATGTTCTAATTTGATTTTGCCAAGAGGCCAATCTAAACTATTACAGATTTTCTCGGCTAAATACTGGCTTTTGCTCGCAGCAAAAATCTTGAAAGGACGTGATTCACGTTGCATATTAAATGAAGATTTGATGTGAAGTTGAATTTAGTGCAAAATTACAGAAATTATAAGTAATTAAAAAATATAGATTTAGTAAAAAGCTTAATGATATAAAAAATAAATATCTTTAATGATAAAATAATAATGCAAACGTTTGAATATCTAATATCCGATGTTTACACACTATTCATATTGACATCAAATTATTATATACTATTTTTGATGTGAAATAATTAAAAGATGAACCTAATATAGAATTGAAATGAAAATATCTTTTAGAATTCCTTATCACACCAAATGGGGAGAAAAAATAGTTGTAGTTGGAAATATTGCTGAACTTGGTGCAGATAGTGCGGAAAACGGACTCTCTTTGAGCACCTCAGGCGATGATATATGGTATGGTAGCATTGAACTAAAGAAGATTCCCGAACTGTTTACCTACAAATACCTTCTTTTTGATGAAAATAGCAATAAATATAGTGCCGAGTGGGATGTTAGAGAAGTTGAATTAAAAGGAGTTGAAAAGGATGTTGTTTGCTTTGACCTGTGGAACAATATGAATAGTGTTGATAATGTGCTGATGACTTCACCTTTTCAAAATGTGTTTTTTAATTCTAAAAAAAGATCTTATAAAATCAAGAATGAAAAGTCAATTAGCCATATTTTCAAAGTAAAATCACCCGTAATTGGTAAAGACCAAGCCGTTTGTCTAATTGGAGATATCAAAGAGTTAGGCAACTGGGCGGTAGATAAAGCAATTGTGTTGAAAAAGGGAACAAATGAGTGGTTTATCGAACTTGACATCACATCAAAAGTAGATCGTATTCATTATAAGTATGGTATTTATGACACAAAAGCCAAACATTTTCTCTATTTTGAACAGGGTGGCGATAGGTTGGTTGAAGTTTCATCAAAAGAGTTGGTTATTGCAAATGATGGGTTTTTTCGTGGTGGTGATTACAACTGGCGTGGTGCAGGTGTAGGTTTGCCCGTTTCGAGTATTCGCACAAGAAATAGTTTTGGTGTGGGCGACTTTATAGATATCAAACTATTGGTCGATTGGGCATCACACGTGGGGTTGAAGCTGATTCAATTTCTACCGCTCAATGACACTATCGGCACCCATAGCGATTTGGATATTTTACCATACGCAGCCATATCAGCATTTGCCCTCAATCCGCTTTACCTCAATTTACCTGCTTTGGGAGAGATGCCCAAAAACAGTAGTTTGGCAAAGCAATATACCCCTAAACAAGCGGAGCTAAATGCACTTGAGCTCATGCCATTTCTTGATATCATCAATTTCAAATTAGGCTATGCCAAAGAAGCTTATCTCTATCAAAAAAAGGATTTTTTAGAAGACAAAGAGTTCAAAAGCTTTTTTGCGGAGAATCAATATTGGTTGGTACCATACGCTGCATATTGCGTGTTGCGAGATAGGTATCAAACAAATGATTACCTGAAATGGGAGAAATATAAAGATTATGATGAAAAGACGATCAAAGATTTTGTTGATCCGAAGCAGAGCCATTTTGATGAGGTTGCTCTCAACTATTATATACAATTTCACCTGCACAAGCAACTCCAAGAGGCGGGCAAGTATGCCAATGAACATCAAGTGATATTGAAAGGTGATATTCCTATCGGAGTCAATAGAAATAGTGTTGATACCTGGGTCAATCCAGAGTTGTATCATATGGGTATGAACGCTGGTGCACCGCCAGATATGTTTGCTGTGAAAGGTCAAAATTGGTCATTGCCAACCTACAATTGGGAGGCTATGAAAGCAAGTGATTTCAAGTGGTGGAAACAACGATTCAGCCAGATGTCAAACTATTTTGATACTTTCAGAATAGATCATATTCTTGGATTTTTCAGGATTTGGCAAATACCTTTGGAGCAGGTAGAAGGAATTATGGGACACCTAAATCCTTCCATTCCAATCTACATCAACGAGTTTGCTGAAAAAGGTGTCCATTTTGATTACAATCGTTTTTGCAAACCATACATTACGGATCATTTGGTAGATTCAATATTTGGTGACGAAGCGGCTTGGATAAGAGCTAATGCATTGCAAATTGAGGATGGCTGGATACTCAGACTGCAAACAGAATTTACAAGCCAAAGCTACGTTGAACAGCTATTTGAAAAAGGTGAAATATCTGAACGGGTAAAATATGGATTGTTTGATTTGATATCAAATGTGCTCTTTTTTGAAGTAGAAAACAGCAATGGAACACAGTTTTTCCCAAGATTTGGTATGCATTCATTAAACACATTTCAAGAGTTAGATGAGCATAGCAAAAAAGGGCTGGATGAGCTATATGTTCACTATTTCTACCACCGTCAGAATGATTTTTGGTACCACACAGGTATGGAAAAACTTCCCGAATTGAAAAAAGCAAGCAATATGCTTATTTGCGGAGAAGATTTGGGGATGATGAATCCAGCGGTTTCTGCTGTGATGAAAGATTTGGGCATTTTGAGTTTGGAGGTTCAGCGAGCTTCTAAAAATGAGGAATATGAATTTGCACACCCCGATTATGCTCCCTATTTATCTGTCGTAACGCCTTCTACACACGATATGAGTACCGTTAGAGGTTGGTGGGAAGAAGATCGAGAGGTAACCCAAAGGTTTTATAATGAGCAGTTGGGGCATTGGGGTGAAGCACCCTACTTTTGTGAATGGTGGATTTCAAGAGATATTGTTTTACAACATCTATATTCGCCTGCTATGTGGGCTATTTTCCAACTACAAGATTTGCTTGGTGTTTCAGAAAAGATAAGACGAGAAAATCCTCACGACGAACGTATCAATGTGCCCTCCAACTCCAAAGCAAGTTGGCGATATAGGATGCACATTAGCGTAGAAAGCTTACTCGAAGAGCATCAATTTAATGATGAGCTAAGGAATTATATAGTTCAATCAGGGAGATAGAAACTGATAAAAAAACAACTTAGGATGATTCTTGAGTTGTTTTTTTTAATATTCAAAGTCAATTATGAAAAAAAGACCGTTGCAAGGCAAAAACACTAAAAATAGCTATATTTATCTCGGTTAA
>CAYFRA010000051.1:0-12037 GCA_964345395.1 uncultured Paludibacter sp.
GTTTTTACACGTGAAAATGGGGGGTGTTTCTCTGCAAATCAGTTTTTACACGTGACAAAACCATCTTGCACAAGTCAAACCCTTCGTCGTCACGTGTAAATTATACCTTGTTCGCGGAGCAGGTTAGTTTTTACACGTGTTATTTCTATCTTGTTTTTGAAACAGGTCAGTTTTTACACGTGTTTTTAGAGATATTATTTGACGCGGTGATATTTTAAATCTATTATAGACCCCTACACATAGAGTGTTTCTATTGCAAACGGCGAGAAATCGCGTTTTTAAAAGTGATTTAATTCAATGGGGCTTGGAAATTAACAACACTACTCAAGTGCTGATATACTGCAGTGACGATAACATTAAATTTACTTTTTGAGTTTTATCGGACAACAATGATCTAAAATACATCTCATAAACAATTCAGCTTAAAATCTCCGATTAGCCATTTTTATTGATATAAAAAAAAGAGTTTGATATAGAAAAACCAAACTCTTTTTTCGCCCTTAATCAACTGGGCATCATCTGTTTTTAGGCTAATAAAAACACTTACTTAATCCATATTAAACTCAAATCATCTCCATCATTGGTTATTATGACCATCTCGTTACCATTTTTTGACGAGTATATATTTACACGTTCACTTTTATCGCGCACCTCAGCCAGCACTTCATAGCGGTCTGTTTTTACAACTTTATCTACATCAGTCAAGATGCTTTTTGCCAATTTTTTATCCTTATCACTATATAATTCTAAAGACAAAATTTTCAATCCAGTCAAGTTTTCAATCATTTTCTGTTCTTTATTGGATAAGTCCGAGAAGTTAACAAATGACTTGGCCATATTTACAGCCCCTCGACCCAATGAAACATACGTGAAACGCTCATCATCACCGTATTTATCAAATACTCCTTCCACACTTTTTTGTGCTTGCATACCGGTTACAAATATGAAACCGATTACGATTAAAACTATTTTTCTTTTCATAATAATTGTTGTTTATGTTTTTTATAAATTTATACCTCTTAAGTTTTCTATATCACTCATTGATAGCTTGCCAGAAAACCATATCAAATTTGCTCCTTCATTGTCATTGGTAACAATCACAATATCAGTCTTTTTACTACCTCTATCTTTGAGATAAATCATTACCCGCTCACCTTTATCCCTAACTTCTAAAATTGATTCAAAACTCTCTCGTTTTACCAAAGATTGCACATCATTCATCAGAGAACTGTTTAACTTTGTTTTATCGGAAGTGAGTATTTTCATATTTGAAATTTTTGATAAAACCTCTCTTGTCTCTTTGTCAGAAAAAGTTCGGGCTAAAGTTAGCATCGGTTTACTTATCGTAACCAACTCAAAATCTGGCTTACTTCCATACCTATTGAAAATGGAATTTAAACTCTGTGCATTAGCACCATTAATTATAAAAACCAGTAATATAAGACTTAGACCTAATTGTTTTGTTTTCATTTTGTTTATTATTTATTTTTTTCTTTATATGTCGAACATCCCTTTGACTTTACTCTTTATTCTTTGTCTCTTCACAAGTCGAACGTCCGTTCGACCTTACAAGCACTAATAACATCAGTACTACTATTATCTTTGCTCTTTACAAACTCCCTCATTAGGGGGTCGGGGGGCTCTTTACTCTATTCACCACCTCTAACGCATTTTCAGTCTGATTCAGTGGTTGCAAACTCTCTTGCAAAACTTTATCTGCATATTCAATCGGTTCTAAACTCCTATTCAATATCTCACTAACATTCATTATTTTCTGCTCTGCAAAATTTTGAGCCATTTGCACATCGTCATACCTTACACCATTTTGTACAATATAACTCTCTGCATACCTGTTTTTTGGTAAATATATCAGCACAACAGCAAAAATCAACGAAGCCGCTGCAGTGGTAATAATAGATAACTTCAACCACTTTCTGTTTTTGTTAGAAAACTTTGTATTCTCAATATAAAGCACATTTCGTTCCTCTTCAAACAAAGCAAATAGAGCTTCATAAGGCTTGTGGTTTTCACCCACATCACCTGAGTTGAAATACAATTTCAATTCTTGCTCTTCTTTCAAACTTGTTTTAGCTTCAAAATACTTTTCTAACAACTCATCAATTCGATTCATAATCATTTCCTCCTTACTTGTTGTAATGTTTTATCATAAGTTCTTTGATTTTTGTTCTCGCTCGCGAAAGATTTGTATAAATTGCATTTTCGTTCATCACCATTATGTCTGCTATTTCGGCTATTTCCATCCCTTCAACATCTCTCATTCTAATGATACTGCGTTGCAATTCGGGTAAACTTTCAATCAATTGCTGCACAAAATTCACAGCATCACTTATCTCTATTAGTTCGTATGGGTTCAAACTCAAATCTAAGTTTTTATCATCCAAGTCACTCTCATTTTTTCGC
This sequence comes from uncultured Paludibacter sp., assembly GCA_964345395.1. Classification (GTDB taxonomy): domain Bacteria; phylum Bacteroidota; class Bacteroidia; order Bacteroidales; family Paludibacteraceae; genus UPXZ01. Next base: position 2,422 of record CAYFRA010000051.1, read on the forward strand.
AATTTAATTATATCCAAACATCGGTTTCGTAAACTCCGAAAAGCAAAGGCTTTTGGATTCTCTACCCTCAACAAATCTTCTCGCATTTCCCAAAGCTTTAGTAGCACGTCTTGCACTACATCGCTGGCTTCATCTGCATCTTGCAGTATCGACTTTGCTACCCGAAAAAATGAGTCTCTTTGCGAAATGATTGTTTTGTCAAATGTTTTTCTATCCATACATCTATAAGACGAATAAGTCTCTGTTATCTTACATCAAATAGTTAGTTTTTTTATTTAAATACTTAATTATGGCTTATACATAGTTGTAAGCCTGTTTGTTTTTATTATTTTTGTGAAAACATCTCTCCAAAACTTACTAAGCTATGGGCAAAACTCCAAAAACCGAACCAAATTCACTTTTTTTTATCGCAATACTACCGAATCAAGCTATTCAAGATGAAATCACTGCTATTAAACAGAGTTGTTCCGAATTATTCAATCTCAACTATGCATTAAAAACCTTGCCACACATCACCCTTATACCCCCTTTTCGTTTAAAACTGACACAAGTTAATGAGATAAAAAGATTCCTCCAAAATTTTAGTAAAACACAAAAACAATTTGAAATTAAACTTAATGGATTTGGAAAATTCTCAACCCGCGTAATTTTTATTGATGTAATTGACAATCTGCATTTAGACAATTTACAAGAACAGCTTCACAAAAGAATGAAAGAGTGTTTTAAAATTGGCCAAAAACACGGTAATCTTTTTAATCCTCATATTACTGTTGCACATCGCGATTTACAAACTGAAACATTTCCATCTGCTTGGCACTATTTTTCAAACAAAGAATACAAACGTAATTTTACAGCCGATAATATTTCTCTCCTTCAACATATTGAAGGGAGATGGGAACTTGTTGCTGAGTATGGTTTGAACAAATAAACATTCTGTATGTAAAAACATTTCATCTAATAGTTGTTTTCTCTTTTTATATAAACAAAAACAATTAACAATATATTTGCAAATATCAATTTAATTTGTATTTTTGCTTTTCAATCAATTACAATTCACAGACAATTAATTACAAATTGTAAGTTCAAACCTATTTTCGTCTTTGATACTGTGCAACAACCAATAAAACGGTTGAAAGATTGAAAAAAGTAAAACAGTGATAAATATTTAAAACTTTACTAACTTTATGTTGTTATAAATTATTGGACTAACGAGATATAAATCAGAATAAAAACACACGATTATGGTATTTGACATTGAAATGATTCGCAGTATGTACGCTGCATTACCTGAAAAAATTAAGGCGGCCAAAGATAAATTAGGTCGCCCATTAACACTGACTGAAAAAATTCTTTTTTCGCATCTTTCTCCCGGCGTAGCAGTTGAGGAGTACAAAAGAGCGGTCGATTACGTTGATTTTGCACCTGACCGTGTAGCGATGCAAGACGCAACAGCACAAATGGCTTTGTTGCAATTGATGAACTCTGGCCGAAAATCGGCGGCAGTGCCTTCGACCGTGCATTGCGACCATTTGATACAAGCTTATGTAAATGCTGAAACGGATTTGAAAACGGCAAAAGTGACCAACGAAGAGGTTTATAACTTCCTTCGCGATGTTTCTAACAAGTTTGGAATTGGCTTTTGGCGTCCTGGTGCAGGCATTATCCACCAAGTTGTACTTGAAAACTACGCTTTTCCTGGTGGTATGATGATAGGAACAGACTCACATACACCAAATGCTGGTGGTTTGGGAATGATTGCTGTAGGCGTTGGTGGTGCTGATGCTGTGGATGTGATGGCTGGGCTACCTTGGGAACTAAAAATGCCAAAAATAATCGGTGTGAAACTAACAGGCAAGCTATCAGGATGGGCAGCTCCAAAAGATGTAATCTTAAAATTAGCAGGAATACTAACTGTTAAAGGAGGTACAAATGCCATTATCGAATATTTCGGTGAAGGTACTGCTACTTTTTCAGCTACCGGGAAAGGCTCAATTTGTAATATGGGTGCCGAAGTTGGTGCAACTACATCAATTTTTCCATTTGACGAAAAAGCTGCAGAATATTTATCTGGCACAGGCAGAAAAGAAGTTGCCGATGAAGCAAGATTAATCATAGAACATCTGCAAGCCGACCCTGAGGTTGTAGCTAATCCTGAAAAGTATTACGACCAAGTAATTGAAATCAATCTATCAGAATTAGAACCATATATCAATGGTCCTTTCACGCCCGATGCAGCTTACACAATCTCTGAATTTGTAAAAGTAGCCAAAGAGAAAAATTATCCACCTTTGGAAGTGGGTCTGATCGGCTCTTGCACCAACTCATCATATGAAGATTTGACACGTGCAGCACATATCCTTCGCCACGCACGCCAAGATGGATTAGAGACAAAAGCAGAGTTTTTAATTAATCCAGGTTCAGAGCAAATTCGCTATACTGCCGAACGCGACGGCATTTTGAAAGAATTTGAAGACGCCGGAGCTGTTATTTTAGCCAATGCCTGCGGCCCTTGTATTGGACAATGGAAACGCGATGATGATGTCAAAGACCGTCCAAACTCTATTGTAAACTCATTCAACCGTAACTTTGCGAAACGAAACGACGGCAATCCAAACACCCACTCATTTGTTACTACCCCTGAGCTTGTTACAGCACTAACTATCGCTGGCGACCTCACTTTCAATCCGCTAACCGACACTTTGACCAATGATAAAGGTGAGCAAGTAAAATTGGTTGAACCAAAAGGTTTTGAGATGCCACCATTGGGTTTTGAAGTGAAAGATGCGGGCTACTTGGCACCTTCGGAAGATGGAAGTAATATTGAAATAGATATTGACCCAAGTTCAAATCGTTTGCAAAAATTAGAGCCATTTGCAAAATGGGATGGTAAAGATTACATAGAGCTACCATTGCTTATCAAAGCAAAAGGAAAATGTACAACCGACCACATTTCGCAAGCCGGACCGTGGTTACGTTTCCGTGGGCATTTGGATAATATTTCGGAAAATATGCTTATAGGTGCAATCAATGCATTTAACGATAAATCCAACGAAGTGCTTGACACCACAACAGGCGAATACATCGCCGTACCTACTCTGGCTCGTAAATACAAAGCAGAAGGAATTGGTACAGTAGTAGTTGCCGAAGAGAACTATGGCGAAGGTTCAAGCCGCGAACACGCCGCAATGGAGCCACGTCATTTGAATGTAAAAGCTATTTTGGTGAAATCATTTGCCCGCATTCACGAAACCAACTTGAAAAAGCAAGGTATGCTGGCAATGACATTTATTAATCCTGCTGATTACGATAAAGTTAGAGAAGATGACAAAATAAATGTTATCGGTTTGACCGAGTTTGCACCTGGCAAAAACCTTACAATAGAATTGGTTCACGCTGATGGCAGCAAGGAGCAATTTGAAGTTAGCCACACCTACAACGAACATCAGATTTCGTGGTTCAAAGCAGGTAGTGCTCTCAATGCAATGAATAAATAAACTCAATAAAAACTCTTGCTGTCGCGAAAACGACACAAGAGTTTTTTTTATAAATAAAACTATGGCTTCTATTACATTAGAAAACAACAAATTAAACATACCTGACAATCCAACTATCCCTTTTATTGAAGGCGATGGAATTGGAAAAGAGATAAGCTATCACGTTAGGCAAATCTTAGATACTGCCGTTGAAAAAGCTTATGATGGAAAACGAAAAATAGATTGGCTTGAAGTATTAGCCGGCGAAAAAGCCTATAATGAAGTAGGTTCTTGGCTTCCCAACGAAACAATGGAAGCTTTCCGAAAGCACATTGTAGGCATCAAAGGACCTTTGACCACACCCGTTGGCGAGGGGATTCGTTCGCTCAATGTTGCTTTACGTCAAGAACTTGATTTGTATGTATGCCTTCGTCCTGTTCGTTGGTTTGAAGGTGTCGCTACCCCACTCTTACATCCTGAAAAAGTACACGTTACCATTTTCAGAGAGAACACAGAAGATATTTATGCAGGCATAGAATGGGCCGCCGGCACTCCGGAAGTAAAAAAAGTATTGCAATTTTTAGAAGAAGAGATGGGCGTTGCCAAAATCCGATTTCCAAAAAGTTCATCCATTGGCGTAAAACCTGTATCAGTCGAAGGAACCGAGCGTTTAGTTCGTTCTGCTATTGAATACGCCATTGAGCATAAACGACCATCGGTTACGCTTGTGCACAAAGGCAATATTATGAAATATACCGAAGGTGGATTCAAAAAATGGGCTTATGCTTTGGCTGAACGAGAATTTGCAGAACAAACATTTACGGAAAACAAATTCAATAAAATCAAAGCTGAACGAGGCTTAAATGAAGCTGTAGCGGCATACAATGAGGCTATCGAAACAGGTAAAGTATTTATTAAAGATGTGATAGCTGATGCTTTTTTGCAAAACACACTGCTTAAACCCGAAGAATATTCCGTAATTGCTACACTCAATTTGAATGGCGATTACATCTCAGATCAGTTGGCGGCAATGGTTGGTGGCATCGGCATTGCACCCGGAGCAAACATCAATTACGACACAGGACACGCCATTTTTGAAGCAACACACGGCACCGCACCCGACATAGCGGGCAAGAACAAAGCTAACCCCTGCTCTATGCTACTTTCGGCAGTTATGATGCTCGAATATATGAATTGGAATGAAGCGGGCAAACTCATTACCGATGCCTTGGAAGTGATGTTTAAGAATGGAAGAGCCACCGCCGATTTGGCAAGATTTATGAAAAATGGAAATTCGCTTAGCACTTCTGATTTTTCAAACGAACTGATACAAAATATAAACAATTAGATTTTTCTATATATTCAGATAAAGTATAAACAAAAACTTATATTTCATTGTTAATTATCAAAAGAATAAAAAAACAACTAATAAAAACACAATTATGACTGAACAAGAATTAATCAATAAATTATCCACCAACATCAAAAACACAACCAATATTGAAAAGTCTCTTTTTACCGAAATGGATGTAAAAAGAGGATTAAGAAACGATGATGGTTCGGGCGTATTAGCAGGTTTAACTCGCGTTGGCGATGTGGTAGGCTATGAGAGAAAACCCGAAGGAGGACTTAAGGCTATTCCCGGACAACTATATTATAGAGGAATCAACGTTGAAGAGTTGGTGAAAGGGATACAATCAGAAAACAGATTGGGATTTGAAGAAACCGCTTATCTGCTTCTATCCGGCGGGCTACCCAACAAAGAGGAGCTTGAACTTTTTCGTAAATTGCTAATGAAAACAATGCCTTTGGATCACATCACTACAATGAATATCCTCTCCTTAAAAGGTAAAAACATTATGAACATTTTGGCTCGAAGTGTTTTGGAACTCTATGTGCATGACGAGAACCCAGATGAAATAAGCAAAGACAATTTAATTCGTCAGTCAATGAATTTGATAGCAAAATTTCCTACGATAATAGCCTATGCGTATCAAGTATTGCGACATAATGATCAAGGTTTATCGCTGCATATTCGCCATCCATATCCAGATAAGTCGGTTGCTGAAAACTTCATCTATATGATGAAAGGCAAAGAAAACTACACCGAATTGGAAGTTAAACTTTTAGATTTGGCATTGGTGCTGCACGCCGACCACGGTGGAGGAAACAATTCTACATTCTCAGTTCGTGTTACAAGCTCATCAGAAACTGATACATACTCAGCTATTTCAGCAGGTATTGGCTCGCTAAAAGGGCCATTGCACGGAGGTGCAAATATCCAAGTGAAACATATGATGGATGACTTGAAAGCGAATGTTAAAAACTGGGATAGTGTAGAAGAGGTTGATGCTTACTTAAATAAGATATTGGATAAACAAGCATATGACAAAACAGGCTTGATTTACGGAGTTGGGCACGCTGTTTACACTGTAAGCGACCCACGTGCAGGATTACTCAAAGAGATGGCACACGAATTGGCTAAAGAGAAAGGGCGTGAAGATGAAATGGCTCTAATGGAGTTGGTTGAAAAACGCGCGTTACACAACTTAATGGCTCGCAAAGGACCCGGAGCAAAACAGGCTTGTATCAATGTGGACTTCTACTCTGGTTTTGTGTATGATGCTATCGGACTACCAGAAGAGGTTTTTACACCCTTATTTGCGATGGCTCGTATTGTGGGTTGGACTGCACACAGAATTGAAGAGCTTAACTTCTCAAGCAAACGAATTATTCGTCCTGCTTATAAGAATGTACGCGAAAAACAAAATTTTGTTCCAATGATCGAGCGTAAATAATTTTTCTAAACTTAAATTTATAATGAAGAAGATAAAAGTAACAAATCCCGTTGTAGAGCTAGACGGAGATGAGATGACACGAATTATTTGGCACTTTATAAAAAAACAATTGATACTGCCCTACTTAGATTTAGAAATTAAATATTATGATTTGAGCATTGAAAGCCGAGATGCAAGCAACGACCAAATTACAATAGACGCTGCCGAAGCAATAAAAAAATATAATGTTGGGATAAAATGTGCCACCATCACACCAGACGAAGCACGTGTTGAAGAGTTTAATCTCAAGCAGATGTGGAAATCGCCTAATGGCACCATTCGTAACATTGTAGGTGGTACAGTTTTCAGAGAGCCAATCATTTGCAATAATATTCCTCGCTATGTGCAAGGATGGACTAAACCAATCATCATTGGTCGTCACGCATTTGGCGATCAATATCGTGCTACGGACAAGGTAATTAAAGGTAAAGGGACACTGACTTTGAGTTTTACTTCAGAAGATGGCGAAGTGCAAGAATGGAAGGTTTATGATTTTGACGGAGATGGCGTAGCAATGGCAATGTATAACACTGACGATTCGATTTACGGTTTTGCTCGTTCATCATTCCAAATGGCTTTAACTAAAAACTATCCACTCTATCTTTCTACAAAGAACACCATTTTGAAAGCTTATGATGGGCGATTCAAAGATATTTTTGAGGAGGTTTACGAAACAGAATTTAAAGAGAAGTTCGCAGAAGCTGGCATCACATATGAGCACCGACTGATTGATGATATGGTTGCATCTTCGATGAAATGGGACGGCGGTTTTGTTTGGGCTTGTAAAAACTACGATGGCGATGTGCAATCAGATACTGTAGCACAGGGTTTTGGTTCGCTTGGACTTATGTCGTCAGTCTTGGTTACTCCTGATGGTAAAACCGTTGAAGCAGAAGCTGCACACGGAACCGTTACACGCCACTATCGCCAACACCAACAAGGCAAAGAGACATCAACTAACCCAATTGCATCTATATTTGCTTGGACACGCGGATTGATGCATCGAGGAAAATTAGATAATAACAGTGAGTTAATCTATTTCTGCGAGAAACTTGAGGAGGTGTGTATCGAAACTGTCGAAAGCGGTAAGATGACCAAAGATTTGGCTCTTTTGGTTCACGGAGATAAATTATCCAGATCGGACTATTTGAATACCCAAGAATTTTTGGACGCTCTGAAAACTAATTTAGATAAGAAATTAGCTTTATAAATTCAATTTTAGTTTGTGTTTTTGTTTCTATAAAGGGTGCGGATTTATTGATTCACACCCTTTGTTTTTTTACATAAAAAACTCCCTCACTCTGACATCTTCACTTCTACTCAATTCTTCATAAGTTCCATTGGCAGCAAATTTCCCATCAATCAAAAAATGAATTCGATTGGTTACAATTTTAGCACACTTCATATCATGTGTTATAATCATTGAGGAGGCACCATACTCTTCTTGAACTTTCAAAATCAATTCGCTAATTTCACCTGATGTAACTGAATCTAATCCCGTAGTTGGTTCGTCATAAAGAATAACTTTCGGATCTAAAATTAAAGTTCTTGCCAAAGCTACTCTTTTTCGCATACCGCCCGATAATTCTGACGGCATTTTGTTGATAGAATCGAGTAATCCTACACTTCGCAAAGCCTTTTCTATTCTCTCTTCCATCTCATATGGGCTACTAACGGCAAGGGTGCGTCGCATTGGAAATTCCAAGTTTTCACGAACACTCATTGAATCATAAATAGCGCCCCCTTGAAAAAGAAATCCAATCGATTTTCTTATTTCCATCAACTCCTTTTGGTTGAGTGCTAATATATTTTGCCCCATCACCTCTATCTCTCCAGAATCAGGCTCCATAAGGCGAACGATACATTTGAAAAGAATGGACTTCCCTACCCCCGACTTGCCTAATATTCCTAAGTTTTCGCCTTTTTTCAAATCTAAACTTATTCCATCCAAAATGATTTTATTGTCTAAAGTTTTTCGAAGGTTTGTTGTTTTGATAATTGAATCACCCATATTACATAAAAGGTTTTGTAAGCATCATAACGATAAAATCAATAAGAAAAATAGAAAGAGAAGCAATCACTACAGCAGAATTTGCCGATTTTCCCACCGACTCTGTTCCTTTCATAGCATAATAGCCCTTATATGCTCCTATAATACCTACTGTGAAACCAAATATAAATGTTTTGATAACAGACGGTATAATGTCATTATAAGTAAGCATCTCGATTGACTTGGTAATAAAAAGTTGAATACTCATATCTTCATAGCCATTTATAGCTACAAAAGTTCCAATAAAAGTAAAAGTTTCAAAGAAAACAGCTAAAACCGGCACCATAAATGTAGAGGCGATAACACGTGTTGCAACCACAAAATGCAAAGGATTAGTGCCCGAAACCTCCATAGCATCGATTTGCTCGGTAACACGCATAGCTCCAATTTCAGCGGCAATTCCAGAACTGATTTTTCCTGCCGCCAACAAACCTGTAACTACGGGACCCAACTCTCGCACAACAGCAATAGAAACCATAGCGGGTATAAAACTTTGAGCTCCAAATTGCACTAAAATTGGTTGTGCTTGCATTGTTATCACTATACCTAATATAAATCCGGTTGTAATGATTAAAAAAATACTTTTATTTCCAACATTAAATGCTTGCTTGTTTATTTCGCGATACTCAAATGGGCGTGAAAATATATTTTTAAAAACCTGAACCGCAAACAGAGAAACCTCTCCAATCAAAGTAAAGAAACTTAACAGAATACTTCTTATACCATAAAATTCATTAGCAGATAATAAATGTCTATACTTTCTATAATCTGTATTTTTCATCAATTTTTGTTATAAAGAATTTTTATTGCTTTTGAACCGCTATTTATTCGGTTATATAAAAAAGAAATTTCATTTTTAAATAATTATGTAAAAATAATCTTTTATTTTGTACTATCCAACTATATCTATTTTAAGCACATTAAATTTGAATTAATCCTATTTAAGATAGATTATCACAATAAAAATCGTTACTTTTGTTAGTTAATTAATGAGATTTATATCTACTGGAATAATTATAATTATAAAAACACAAACAAAATGAAAGGAATTGTATTAGCTGGAGGTTCTGGAACTCGTCTATATCCGATTACAAAGGGAGTTTCAAAGCAATTGATACCGATTTATGACAAACCGATGATTTACTATCCAATTTCAGCTTTGATGTTGGCGGGGATTAAAGATATTTTGATAATATCGACCCCTGAAGATTTACCCGCTTTTAGACGCTTACTTGGAGATGGTGCAGATATTGGTG
>CAYFRA010000052.1:0-12001 GCA_964345395.1 uncultured Paludibacter sp.
TAATCTATAAACTTTTACCTCTCTCTGTTGTTTTCATTTTAATTGACCATATTGCAATAGTCTATATTTACTGAACAAAATTTACAAAAAAAATATATAAGCTTTTATTCTAATCATTTTTATTACATGAATAACTTCAAAGAGCTCAACCTGATGGATTTAGACGCCATAGAAGAGCTTTATCAGAAATTCAAAGAGAACCCCAACAGTGTAGATGAGAGTTTTCAAACTTTTTTTCAAGGCTTTGAATTGGGTTTCAAACATTACGAAGTGAAACCTGGCACATCGGCAACACAAAGTGTAAAATCAGTCAGTGCCACGATGGATAGCGACTCAATCAAAGAGACTGCTGTGATGAATCTCATCAATGGGTATCGCCGTCGGGGTCATCTTTTCACCAAAACAAACCCAGTACGAACACGCCGCACCTACTCTCCAACCCTCGATATCGAGAATTTTAAGTTGGAAACCAAAGACTTAGATGAGGAGTTTGAAGCGGGACGTGAAATTGGTATAGGTAGAGCTACCTTACGCGAAATTGTGGGTCATTTAGAAGAGACCTACTGCAAATCAATAGGGGTAGAATATCGCTATATGACCAAGCCTGAAATAGTGCAATGGCTACAAAAGAAGATGGAAAGCTCTCGCAATCAAGAGAATTTTAGCAACGAGAGCAAGCTGTCTATTTTAGACAAACTGATTGAAGCATCAGGCTTTGAAGATTATTTGCATAAAAAATTTGTAGGTCAAAAGCGTTTTTCATTAGAAGGATCAGAAAGTATCATCCCAGCTTTAGACGCCATAATAGCCGATGGAGCCAAATATGATGTGAATGATATTGTGATAGGGATGGCACATCGTGGAAGATTGAACGTGCTAACCAACACGATGAAAAAACCTTATGCTCAAATTTTTAGGGAATTTATTGCTCAAAATTATGAAAGCGGCATAATGTATGGTGATGTAAAATACCATTTGGGATACAACAATACATTTGATTATGATGGACGAGAAATATCTATTTCGCTTGCTCCTAACCCCTCACATTTAGAAACTGTAAATCCAGTAGTAGAGGGCATTGCAAAAGCAAAAATAGAACACGAGCACAATAACAACTATAACAGTGTGCTACCAATCCTTATTCATGGCGATGCAGCTATCGCAGGGCAAGGCATAGTGTATGAAACCATTCAGTTTTCAAAATTAGATGGTTACAAAACAGGCGGTACCATCCATATTGTGATTAACAATCAAGTTGGTTTCACCACCAATTACCTACAAGCTCGCTCAAGTACTTACTCTACAGATGTGGCAAAAATAACTCAATCACCTGTTTTTCATGTCAATGGTGATGACACAGAAGCAGTGGTCTATGTGGCTAAATTGGCATTAGAGTTTCGTCAGCGCTACAATATTGATGTATTTATTGATTTACTATCTTATCGGAAATATGGACACAATGAAGGTGATGAACCTCGTTTTACCCAACCAAAACTTTACGACATCATTGCAAAACACAAAAACCCTCGTGATATTTACGCCAACAAACTGATTGAAGATGGAATTATTACACAAAGTGAATTCAATAAAAAAGTGGAGCGTTTTAAAGAGAAATTAGATAAAGATTTTGATAAATCGGTAGATTCAAACAAATTAAAACTGCAAGCCTTCTTTGAGAAAAAATACAAAGATATTAAACTTCCACAAAAGTCAGATTTTGAAAAAGAGACAGATACCAAAATATCAAAAGAGCTGTTTTTGAAGTTAGCCGCAAACATCACTACCCTACCCGATGGATTGAATTTTTATAACAAAACTGTTCGCCTTTTCAAACAGCGAGCAGATATGATTGAAAACGATACTTATGATTGGGCAATGGGTGAAATGATGGCATATGCCTCATTAGCCAGCGAGCAATATGCAGTGAGATTGAGTGGACAAGACTCGGAGCGTGGTACATTTTCACACCGACATGCTGAAATTATCACCGAAGATGGAGAAGAAAAATATTTCCCACTGAAAAACTTGGGAGTTGAGCAAGCCGATGTACGAGTAATCAACTCACCATTAAGCGAATATGGCATTCTCGGTTTTGAGTATGGCTATGCCTTAGCCCAACCTTATGGTTTAACCATTTGGGAGGCTCAATTTGGCGACTTTTTTAACGGTGCACAAATTATTGTGGATCAATATATCTCTTCGGCCAAAGAGAAATGGGGGATTAAATCTGGTTTGGTACTTTATCTTCCTCACGGTTACGAGGGTCAAGGAGCAGAGCATTCAAGCGGTAGGATGGAGCGCTTTCTAAGCCTTTGTGCCAATTACAACATGCAAATAGTAAACCCTACTACTCCTGCCAACCATTTCCACGCTGTTCGTCGTCAATTGCATCGCAATATACGCGTTCCATTGATTATGTTTACACCCAAAAGCCTTTTGCGTCACCCTGAAGCAATCTCTTCGATGGCTGATTTTACAGAAGATAATTTCCAAGAAATTTATTTAGATAATATTTTGAAAGAGAAAAAAAAAGCAAAACGCCTGATTCTCTGTTCTGGTAAAATTTATTATGAATTAGAAACGGCACGCAAAGAGTTGAATGTAAACGATGTTTCAATCATACGAATTGAACAAATTTACCCATTCCCTCACAAACAACTGAATGATTTGTTGAAAACTTACAACAAAGAGATCGAATTGGTGTGGGTGCAAGAGGAGCCTTATAATATGGGTGCAGCCTTATTTGTAAAAAATGAGTTGAGCGATAAAAATATCAAAATCATCAGTCGCCCAGCAAGTGGTGTTACTTCAGAAGGACTGACAGCTATGCACAAAGTGCAACAAGCAGAGATTTTGCAACAAGCTGTTACAATTAACGACAAATAATTTTGAAATAAAAACAAATAATTTAGATATAAAATCATGGCAATAATTGAAATTAAAGTACCCAGCCCCGGTGAATCAATTACAGATGTTGATTTGTATAATTGGTTAGTTGAAGATGGAAGTTTTGTTGAAAAAGATACCGAGATTGCTGAATTAGACTCCGCCAAAGCTACATTGACAGTTGTGGCAGAGGAGTCGGGCAAAATCAAATTTATGGCTAACGAGGGCGACACCATTGATGTAGGCTCTGTATTATGCACCATTGACACTGCGGCTGCTGCTGAAAAACCTACCCAACAAGTAGAAGAGAAAAAAAGTGAACCAAACTCTATTAAAGAAGAGGTAGAGGTTAAAACAACCGAAAAGCAAACAAAACAAAGTAGTGTAAATGAACTTGTAGAGCAATTAAAATCACTGAACTCTGCTGATTTGAAGAGCGTGATGAGCTCTATTGAGAGCTCAAACAGTGAAATTTTGCATACAAAAGAGGTCAACCGCAGCTCAAATACAGAGAGAATGAGTTCGCTTCGCCGCAAACTTAGCGAACGTTTGGTTTCGGTAAAAAATGAAACCGCTATGCTTACCACTTTCAACGAAGTGGATATGAAGCCAATAATGGATTTGCGTAAAAAATATCAAAACCAATTTGTAAACCGCCACGGTATTAAATTGGGAATGATGTCTTTCTTTATGAAAGCGAGTGCTATAGCTCTGCAAGAGTATCCCACTGTCAATGCTATGCTACAAGGTGAGGAGATGACCACTTACAACTATGCTGATATTTCAGTAGCAGTGAGCACACCAAAAGGCTTGATGGTGCCAGTAGTCAGAAATGTGGAGAGTTTAAGTTTAGCAGAAATTGAGTTAGAGATAGCTGATTTAGCTGAAAAAGCAAGAACAGGAAAAATTACAATACCTGAAATGAGTGGTGGTACTTTCACCATTACCAATGGCGGCGTGTTTGGCTCAATGATGTCAACACCAATTATCAATCCACCACAATCGGCAATTTTAGGAATGCACAATATCATAGAACGACCTGTAGTGATAAATGGCGAAATCACCGTTCGTCCGATGATGTATATCGCCCTTTCGTATGACCACCGTGTCATTGATGGCCGCGAATCGGTTAGTTTTTTAGTTAGAGTAAAACAACTGCTCGAAAATCCCACCGATTTGATCTTAGGAAGTGGCATACAAGCTGACAAAGTTTTATTAGACATCTAAGCGAAACTCAAATAGCGAATATTTACCAACCACCTCTCTCTTTTTTATAATTTAGAGAGGTGGTTTTTGATTTATTATTTCATCGTTTTGTTGTTAGATTTGACAAATAATTGATAGTTTCATAATAAAGTTATAACTTTGAAACATTAATTTTTGAGTAATATGTCTAATTTAAAAATTTCGGACTATGAACTTACTTACACAACTTAAAGCTTATACCAAGGTTGTAGCTGATACTGGTGATTTTGAATCAATGAAAACTTACAAACCGACAGATGCAACTACCAACCCTTCTCTGATTTATCAAGCTTCGCAAGATGAGAAATACAAGCATTTGATTGATGACGCTATAGCTTACGCTCGCAAAGAGGATGACGACATAAAAGAGCAACTCAGCAAAGCGATGGACAAATTGGCTGTAAACTTCGGACTTGAAATATTGAAAATTGTACCTGGACGAGTATCTACGGAAGTGGATGCAAGACTCTCATTTGATACTGAAGCCACCGTAAAGAAAGCAAAAGAACTCATTGCTCTTTATGAAAAATCGGGCATTGATCGCAGTAGAGTATTGATAAAAATTGCCGCCACTTGGGAAGGTATCAAAGCTGCCGAGATATTGGAAAAAGAGGAGATACATTGCAATGTAACACTGCTATTTTCACTTCCTCAGGCAATTGCTTCAGCCGAAGCAGGCGTCAGACTGATATCACCTTTTGTAGGAAGAATTTTGGATTGGCACAAAAAAGCAATAGGTGCTGAAATGCTTGAAAACATCGAAGACCCTGGCGTAACATCAGTCAAACAAATTTACAACTATTACAAAAAGTTTGGCTACCCCACACAAATTATGGGAGCAAGCTTCAGAAACATTGGTGAAATTGTAGCGTTAGCCGGTTGTGATTTGCTAACAATATCGCCTGCTCTGCTACAAGAACTTGAAACAACAGAGGGTGATTTGGAGAGAAAGCTGAGCAACGAAACTGCATTCCAACAAGAAATAGAACGCATCGAAATGGATGAAAAAACATTCAGATGGATGTTGAATGAAAATGCAATGGCTACTGAAAAGTTAGCAGAAGGAATCCGCAATTTCACTAAGGATTTGATTGAATTAGAGAAACAAATTGAAACTTTACTGTAAAAATTCGCCAAAACAAACTATATGAATAAAGTAATAACAATAAGCATAATCCTATTGAGTGTCATTAAGTTAAATGCTCAAATCAGCTATTATGTTGGCGGGCATCTATCCCCATCAATGATACCAAACAGCAAGCTTGCAATACAAACAGCTAAGGAATCTGACAAACCCAATTATAAGCTCTTCAAAAGTGAAGGCTATATGGCTCAATACACAAATGGTATTGGTTTTGATGTTTTTGTAGGTGCCAATTATTTTATTCAAGAAAACTTAAGTTTTGATAGCGAACTCCTCCTCAACAATAGCAACTACACTCAGCAATTGTCGGTTAAAACTCAATATCTATATCAAGATATTAGTAATGGCAAATATGAGGAAGTTAAAGATTTGACAAACACAGAAAGTACTACCGACAACTTCAATGTCGGTTTTATCAACTTGCCGTTGGGGGTTTCATATTACCTGTTAGACGATCACAACTTGGCTGTCGGATTGGGTTTATCGCCATCGCTCCTTCTTTTTGCCAAAAACAAGGGTATCCAATCGACTGAACTAAATCGACTGGCAATGGGGATGTATCTCAACTTGAGGTATGAGGTAAAAAGAGATATTTGGCTGACAATCAACTTTCAAGAAAACAGTACAAAACTATACAAAACAGAATTGAAACAGAGTTTTTCAAATCTTCGAATGCTGAAACTTGGGCTAAAATATTATTTGTAAATATAAGTACTATAAATTGGTTATTTTCATTATTAATTTTGAAAACTACATACTCACAATGTTATAAATGTTAAATAATTCGATTTCAGTATCATTTATTTTGCCTTCAAAATATCTTTTTCATATCTTTGAGCGTTATTACAATAAGTATAAAGTAAAAGAAATTTCCAAATATGGAAGATACCTTAGTCATTTTCAAACCTTCAGCAATCCAACGAGCAATTGTTGGGACAATAATGCAACGATTTGAGCGTAAAGGCTTGCAATTGGTAGGTATTAAAATGATGCAACTCACTGATGAGATATTGAATGAGCATTATGCACATCTCGCAGATCGCCCCTTTTTCCAAAGAATCAAAGATGGAATGTCAGCAGCACCTGTTATTGTCAGTTGTTGGAGAGGCCCTGAGGCTATTCGAGTTGTGCGTGAAATGACTGGTGAAACAAATGGACGCAATGCTATATCGGGTACCATTAGAGGTGATTTCAGTGTAAGCATTCAAGAGAATATTATTCATACATCAGACAGTGTTGAAAATGCAAAAGAGGAGTTGAATCGTTTTTTCAATGATGATGAGATATTTAATTATGACAATCCACTAAAGAAATTTCTATATATAAACGAAGATATATAAGTAATTATGAATTTTAAAAGAATTTCCATTACTCTAATCGCTTTTCTACTGGTTTTCGTTAATCTTAGTCAAGCTCAAATCAAAGTAATCGCGGCACCTGGCAACATGAAAAATAAAGCCAAAAAGAATTTTCCTATACAAAACTTACCCGAAGTTGATACAGACAACATCTATAAGGAACTTTTGAACGACCTCAGCGACGACTTGATGGAAAACCACCCCGCATACGATATCTACAACGACAGCTGGAGCAGCTCTTCAATTAACCCCTATAATGTATCATTAAGTAATCTACCCGATTCTTTTGTAGTTGACTTATCTGGCTTTGTATCGCCTGTTGAAGGTGGACGAGTTTCATCTAATTTTGGTCCCAGAAGATATCGTTATCATTACGGAATTGATATTGCTATACCTATTGGAACACCAATAGTTTCTTCATTTGATGGCAAAGTAAGAATTATCAGAAATGATCCTCGTGGATATGGTAACTATATCGTTGTTAGGCACGATAATGGATTAGAAACGGTATATGCACACTTGAGTAAAATAAAAGTTGAGTTGAATGAAGATGTAAAAGCTGGTGAGTTAATTGCCTTTAGCGGAAACACTGGTAGGTCAACAGGGCCACACCTCCATTTTGAAACAAGATTTGTAGGCAATGCCTTTAATCCTGCTAACATCATTGACTTCAACGAACGTCGCGTGTATGCCGATAATTACACACTAACCAAAAGGGTCAACTTTGGTTATCAACAACAAAAAGCGAGTTCTTCACAAATGGCAAGATATTATAAAGTTAAAAGCGGTGATACCTTAGGAAGAATTGCATCAAGAAATAGAACTACCGTTGCTAAATTGAAGAGCTTGAACCGCAACATCAACCCAAATAAATTGCGTGTTGGGCAACGAATACGAATTTCATAAATAAAAAATATAAAAAACCTATCTTTTTAAGGATAGGTTTTTTTTAGTACTTCTTCTGAACGCGATCCATTTCACGTTTATCATCTTTTTCCCTCAAGCTTTGACGCTTATCATAAGCTTTCTTACCACGCGCCAAAGCAATTTCAACTTTGGCTATGTTATTTTCATTGATAAAAATTCGGAGGGGAACGATAGTCAAACCACTCTCTTTGGTTTGTCTTTGCAGTTTGTTAAGTTCTTTTCTATTAAGCAGAAGTTTTCTATCCCTTCGAGGTTCGTGATTGTTGTATGAACCAAAGAAATAGCTGGCAATATTCATGTTTTTCAGCCAAAGCTCATTGTGGATAAACGTGCAGTAAGTTTCAACCAAGGATACTTTTCCGTCTCGTATCGATTTGATTTCGGTTCCAAAAAGCTGAATACCTGCCACATATCGGTCAAGAATTTCATAATCAAAAGTTGCACGTTTATTTCTTATATTTATATTTGATGTTTTTCTCATATATCCAATCTCATTTTATAAAGTTACAAAATTAAGCATTAAAAATTGATTTGCTAAATAATGGATTGCTTGTTTTTCAAACAAAGTCAATTTCATAAATATAAAACTGTTGTTATTTGATTATTATTTACAGATATTGAGTATATTTGTAATTCAAATAAAATTTACTGATGAAAAATGAGAGACGAAGTTGAACTAAGAATTGCAGGAATGATTTACAACCAATCGATGGGTGGCACCTATTCATTGATATTGGCAGAAGAGGAAAATTTCCATCGGCGATTTTCCGTATTGATTGGTGAAGCTGAGGCACAATCAATAGCTTTACACCTCAACAAAACTAAGGCACCACGCCCTCTTTCGCATGATTTAATGAATACCATTTTACGTGAACTGCATGGAAAAATGCAAAAAGTGGTCATCTATAAAATGCAAAATGATATTTTTTTCTCTGAAATCCACTTGTTACAAAATGAAACCCCTATCATTATAGATTCGCGCACTTCAGATGCTATAGCTTTGGCTGTGAGAAGTGATGCTCCTATTTTTATCAAATCTGATATCTTAGATGTTGTTGCTTCTGACATCAAAGAGGAGGGTTTAGATATGAAAAAGAGTGACATTGAAGAGACCCAAATCGACTATGACAATGTAACAATAGAAGATATTAAAAAAATATCAGATGAAATGCTTAAAGATCAATTGGAAACTGCTCTAAAGCTTGAAAAATATGAAATAGCAGCATTAATACGCGATGAAATGCAGGCAAGAAATTTAGAATAAATATTTATAAAAATTATAACAATTCAAATTAATAATAAATCTATGAGCGTTAAACTTCGACTTACAATTATGAATTTTTTCCAGTTCTTCGTATGGGGAGCTTGGATGATGACCTTAGCACACTACGGATTTGTAGAGATGAAGTGGGATAGTGCACAATTTGGTTTGGTATTTTCAACAATGGGTTTTGCCTCTATTGTAATGCCCACGCTTTTTGGTATTTTGGCTGATAAGTGGGATGCAAAATATGTATATGCCTTGTTGCATCTACTATTTGGTGCTACTATGCTGCTATTGCCAAGCATCAACTCACCTATCAGTTTCTTTTGGGTGTTGTTAGTAGCCATGAGTTTTTACATGCCTACCATTGGACTCACTAACTCAATCAGTTTCAGCGTTTTGAAAAAGGAAGGTAAAGATCCTGTGGTTGATTTTCCTCCAATTCGTGTGTGGGGAACTGTAGGCTTTATTGTGGCTATGTGGGTAACCAATTTTTTCACCAAAGATTGGGGTTTAGGATTGAGTATTAAGGTTTCTTTCCAAATAGCTGCTGTTATCGCTTTTGTGCTGGCTATATTTTCATTTTTAAGTTTACCCAATATTGAATCTAACAACAAAAATAATGGAAAAAATCAGACTTGGATACAAAAACTTGGCTTAGAGGCTTTTATATTGTTCAAACAAAAGAAAATGGCTATTTTCTTTCTCTTCAGTTTGTTGTTAGGAGCTGCCCTTCAACTGACCAATGCTTATGGCGACAGTTTTCTACAAGATGCCAATATATTTCCAAAAGGAGAATTGATCAATAACTTTTCGACAATGATACTTTCGATATCCCAAATATCCGAAACACTATTCATATTGGCTATCCCATTTTTTATGAAGCGTTTCGGTATTAAAAATGTAATGTTACTCAGCATGTTGGCTTGGGTTTTACGTTTTGCATTATTTGGTATTGCCGACAATTCTATTCTTGGCTTCACATTCATCATAGCTTCTTGCGTGGTGTATGGGATGGCATTTGATTTTTTCAATATTTCAGGAGCACTCTTTGTTGAGAAAAACACCGACTCTTCAATTCAATCATCTGCACAAGGTGTATTTATGTTGATGACCAATGGTATAGGTGCAGTTTTAGGAAATATCGTAGCTGGCTTAGCTATAGCCAAATGGTTTGAGCACAAAGATTTAGTAACAGGTGAGTTGATTAAAAACTGGCAAGGAATTTGGCTTGCATTTGCAGCCTATGCACTTGTAGTGATGATACTGTTTGCTATTGTTTTCAAATACAAACACGACCCAGAAGAAATGGCTGACTATAAAGCATAAGCTAAAAAACAATCATAACAAAAAACGAGTTTTATCAAAAGAATAAAACTCGTTTTTTTTATTAAAATGGAACATCTTCCTCACTGTTTTTAGAGTTGTTAGGTGCACGCTGCAAAAACTCAGGTGTTGGAGCGGATATGTTTTCTGCTGGTTGCTGATTCATTTTTGATGGAATTTTTCGATAGGTAGGTGTGTTTTCTACATAATCTTCGTGTAGATTCATAAATCGAGCAAAAGTACTTTTAAACTTAAGTTTTACATCGCCAACTGCACCATTTCGATGTTTTGAGATAATAATCTCTGCAATTCCTAAGTTAGAGTTTCCATCACCATCTGTATGGATACCATAATACTCAGGTCGGTGAATGAAACAAACCATATCAGCATCCTGCTCAATAGCACCCGACTCCCTCAAATCAGAAAGCTGTGGTCGCTTACCATCTACTCCCGTTCGCCCCTCTACCCCCCTATTGAGCTGCGAAAGAGCTATAACAGGTAAATCCAACTCTTTTGCTAAACCTTTGAGCGAACGTGAAATCATACTCACTTCTTGCTCCCTACTTCCAAAGCTCAAACCTCCAGCATTCATCAACTGCAAATAGTCAATGATGATACATTTTATATCTTGCTCTTTCACCAGCTTTCGAGCTTTACTCCGAAGTTCAGAAATAGATAAACTGGGGGTATCATCAATAAAAATAGGTGCGTTGTAAAGTTTGGTTACATCTTTCTCAAACTGCTCCCACTCTTTAGCGGTTAATTGTCCATTTTTAATTTTTTCTCCATCTAAACTACAAACATTCATCAACAACCTATTAACCAACTGAACATTAGCCATTTCCAAAGAAAATACCGCAACAGGAATACCATTATCAACAGCCATATTTCTTGCCATAGAGAGCACAAAAGCCGTTTTACCCATAGCGGGGCGAGCCGCAATAATGACCAAGTCGGACTTTTGCCAACCCGAAGTGATTTTATCCAACTCGTCAAAACCTGATGTCAAACCACTTGTTCCTTCTTTTGTAGAAGCCTCCTTCATTCTCGCTCGTGCCTCTTCAATTACCGGATTTATCTGTATAACATCACGTTTGAGGTTTTGCTGCGAAAGTTGAAACAGCTTGGTTTCGGCCTCTTGCAACAAGTCGTCCACATCCATTTTCTCATCAAAAGCCTTAGTTTGCACTTCACGTGAAAGACGAATCAACTCTCTCGCCAAATACTTTTGAACAATAATTTGCGAATGATAAAATAGATGTGCTGCCGAGGAGACCCTCGAAGTGAGCATTGCTATGTAATATGGACCACCTACCTCTTCGAGCGTGCCCTTATTTCGCAAACGCTCTGTAACCGTGTGCATATCAATCGGTTCTTGAAACATCGCCAAATCCGACACAGCATCGAAAATCTTCTGATGGGTTTCGCGATAGAAATGCTCGCTTTTGAGAATATCCGACACCAATGTAAAAGCATCCTTTTCTAACATTATCGCTCCTAAAACATCCTCTTCTAACTCCAATGCTTGCGGTGGCAATTTACCATATTCATCTGGAGCAACCGCAATGGTTTCGCTTTTCTTACGTGTATAACTCTTCTTTTCTGCCATAAATTCATTTTTTATAAGATGACAAAATTAAACAAACAAAACTTATAACAAGAATTTAACGAACCGAATGTTTCAACAATTAATCAACAAACGAAAATAAAATGTGCTGTATCAAATCTCAATCTGTTTGCTTTATAACTATTTTGAAAAGCTATAAGCCAGATTGAATCTGATTTGAAGTAAAATATAACTTATCACTCTTCGAACTACTTCCTTATTTTTAAAAGAATGACTAACTTTGT
>CAYFRA010000053.1:0-11531 GCA_964345395.1 uncultured Paludibacter sp.
TTTTTTAGTTGAAATTATTTATTATTTAAAATATAATCATATGAAACTAAAGCGACTTATAAACACCATTTTGCCATCGCGAGCTTGGAAAATCTTCGCAGTGATTGCATTGGGTGCTTTTTTTGGCTTGGGCATTTTCACAATTTATGCTTCGCGAATGTGGAGTTATATGTCAGATAAGCCCGAAACTTGCGTCAATTGTCATGTGATGGGGCCTTATTATGCAACTTGGCAACACAGCTCACATTCGAATCATGCTGTCTGCAACGATTGCCACGTTCCTCACGACAATATTTTCAGAGAATATTATTTTCATGCTAAAGATGGTTTGCGTCATGCTACTATCTTTACATTGGGATTGGAACCACAGGTTATGCAAGCCATACCTGCAAGTTCTAAAGTAATCATGGAGAATTGCATTCGTTGTCATACTCAGCTCAATACTGAGTTTGTAAAAACAGGTACGCAAACCTATAAAATGATTATGGAAAGCAACGGTAAAGCTTGCTGGGATTGCCACAGAGAAGTGCCTCACGGTGGTAAAAACAGTTTGTCATCTACTCCTCATGCCTTAGTGCCATATCCAACTTCGGAAGTGCCTGCATGGTTGAAAAAAATGATGGGGAAAAAATAGTTCGTTATCATTATAGAAATTAATTGAAAAATTATTTTGTTAAATTAAATATTTATCCAATAACACATTAATTGAATTGAAATGGAAAAAAAATTAAAACCTTGGCAGGGATGGTCATTATTTACATTGGCCATGCTTGTTGTATTCGGATTGGGCATATTGGCCTCGTCTATATTGAATAGAAGAGCTGAAATTGCCAGTGTATTTAATAATAAGAAGGTAGAAATCAGTGGAATTGAAAGTCGCAATGAGGTATTTGCCGACAATTATCCACGTGAATATGAAACTTGGCGACAAACTGCCGAAACAAGCTTTGAAAGTAAATACAATGGAAGTAAGGTTGTTGATGTATTAGAACAACGCCCCGAAATGGTAGTTCTTTGGGCTGGTTATGCTTTCTCAAAAGATTATGGAACACCACGCGGACATATGCACGCCATTGAAGATGTTTATGAAACTTTGCGTACAGGCTCACCAATGACAGATGAAGATGGTCCTCAACCTGCTACTTGCTGGGCTTGTAAGAGTCCTGATGTCCCACGTATGATGCATGAAATTGGTGTTACCGAATTTTATGCAGGTAAATGGGGACAAATGGGCTGGGAAATTCTTAATCCAATTGGTTGTGCAGATTGCCACGAACCCGAAAACATGAATCTTCATATCAGTCGTCCTGCTTTGATTGAAGCATTTGAGCGTCAAGGTAGAAAAATCGAAGATGCTACACACCAAGAGATGCGTTCATTAGTTTGTGCTCAGTGCCACGTTGAGTACTATTTCAAAGGCGAAGGCACTTACCTTACTTTCCCTTGGGATAAAGGTATGACTGTAGAAGATATGGAAAAATATTACGATGAAGTTCAACACGTTGACTATGTTCATAAACTGAGTAGGGCTCCGATTTTGAAAGCTCAACATCCTGATTATGAAATTGCACAAATGGGTATTCACGGTCAGCGCAATGTATCTTGTGCCGACTGCCATATGCCATACAAGAGCGAAGGTGGTGTGAAATTTAGTGATCACCATATCCAAAGTCCATTGGCAAAAATGGATCGTACTTGCTTGGTTTGTCACAGAGAGAGTGAAGAAACACTTCGTCAAAATGTATATGAGCGTCAAGAAAAAGTATTTGAAGTTCGTAATCGTTTAGAGGTTGAATTGGCTGCAGCACACATCGAAGCTAAATTTGCTTGGGATAAAGGTGCTACTGAAGCTGAAATGAAACCAATTCTTGATCTTCTTCGTCAATCTCAATGGCGTTGGGACTTTGGTGTTGCTTCTCACGGTGCTTCATTCCACGCTCCACAAGAGGTTACTCGCATTTTGAGCCACGGTTTGGATAGAGCATTGCAAGCTCGTTTGCAAATCTCTAAAGTTTTAGCAAAACACGGTCATTTGGCTGATGTGCCAATGCCTGACATTTCAACCAAAGAAAAAGCTCAAAAATACATCGGTTTGGATATACCTGCAGAAAAAGCAGCCAAAGAAAAATTCAAACAAGAAATTATACCTCAATGGTTGAAAAAAGCTAAAGAAGAGAATAAAATTATTGCAGCGAAATAAAAGCTTAAAACACTTATATCGCATTATTTAGAACAATTTATTAAAACAAAAAACTCAGCCAAATCTATACACCATTATAGCCTGGCTGAGTTTTTAAATTAACTACTATACACTATGTGGAAATATACTTGGGGATATAAAGAGGGTTTTGCAGTGGGAGCTGGACTGATTCTAACCGGCTTACTGTTGCAAATCTCTGTTGGTCCTATCTATACAGATTTTCTTCTGTTTCCTGTCAATCTGATTCTTGGTATATTGTTTATTGCTTTGGTTTTTGCTATTTCTTATTTATCAAAAAAAAATCGCAAACTTCGTTGGTTTGCAGGCACTGAAGCAAGTATTACATCCATGACATCATTTTTGCTTTTGGTAGTAATTATGGGTTTCGTACCTCAATTTTATACCGAAAATCGAACCGGCGTAATTGGCTTTTTAGGATTTTATAATATGTTGTCAGCCTGGCCATTCGTGTTACTATATGTCTATATGACACTCGTTTTGGGTTTGGCAACAATAAAAAGACTAAGACGTTTTAGATGGAATAAAGATATTCCTTTTATGCTCAATCACGTTGGGCTTTTCATCACTTTAGTTGCAGCCGTATTGGGTAGTGCTGATATGAAACGTTATCAAATGATTGTTGGAAATGAAATCCCTGAATGGCGTGTAACTGACGATAATGGTGATATGCATGAATTGAATTTAGCCATAGAATTAAAAGAATTTACTATCGAAGAATATCCGCCTAAATTGGTGTTGATTGACAATAATACCGGAAAATTGCTTCCCAACAAACAGCCAGAAACCCTTGCTGTTGAAACTACTCCTACTTTAGGTCAATTGATGGATTGGGAGATAGAAGTAAGCCAGTTTTTGGATAATAGTGCACCTGTAATGGGCGAAGATAGTGTTCATTTTGTGGAGTATTATTCAGAAGGAGCTACAAGTGCAGTTTTTGCTAAAGCCACGCATAAGCAAACAGGAGAGGTGCAAGAGGGATGGGTAAGCAATGGTAGCTATATTTTCCCTTATCGTGCTTTGAAATTGAATGATGATGTTAGCGTTGTGATGCCCGAAAGAGAACCTAAGCGTTATGCTTCGGATATCAATGTGTATAGTGAAGATGGTGAAACCGTAAATACAGTAATTGAAGTAAACAAACCACTGAAGATAAATGGATGGAAAATTTATCAAGTGAGTTATGATGAACAAAAAGGACGCTGGAGTGATGTAAGTATATTTGAGTTGGTCAAAGACCCTTGGTTACCTTATGTTTACACGGGAATATTTATGATGCTATTGGGTGCAATAGGACTTTTTGTTGTTGGTAAAAAAGAGTAAAGGAGGAAAATAATATGATTACTTGGACAAGTTTTATCTATTTTGCCATACCTGCTGTTCTGTTTTGGGCGGGTGGGGCATTTGCCGCTTGGAAAGACAAAAGAGCTTTGGCTAACAGTTTGACATTGGCAGGGATTTTAGTTTTCCTTGCTTACATTATCGGTATGTGGATCTCATTAGAGCGACCACCAATGCGGAGTATGGGCGAAACCCGACTTTGGTACTCGTTCTTTATGCCAATTGCAGGTATCATTACCTATATTCGTTGGCGATATAAGTGGATTCTCTCTTTCAGTACCATTATGGCTTTTGTTTTCATAATGGTGAATATTTTGAAACCAGAAATTCACAATAAAGCTTTGATGCCTGCCCTACAAAGCCCTTGGTTTGCACCTCACGTTATTGTTTATATGTTTTCATACGCTATGTTGGGAGCGGCTGCTTTTATGGGTCTATATTTTGTGATTTATAAAAACAGCAAACATTTTTCTCTAAATGTTATGCACTTATTAGACAATATGGTCTATGTAGGTTTAGCATTTTTGACTATTGGGATGCTATTTGGTGCACTTTGGGCAAAAGAAGCTTGGGGGCATTATTGGAGCTGGGACCCAAAAGAGACTTGGGCAGCTGCAACGTGGTTAGGTTTTCTCATTTATATCCATTACCGCCATCATCGCCCCAAGCAGATACGAACAGCACTATGGGTGCTTATCATAGCATTCCTATTGCTACAAGTTACTTGGTATGGCATAAACTACCTACCATCAGCATCGACAAGTGTACATACTTATAACATTGGTTAGTTTAAAATATCTATCTTCCAAATCAATAAATAATTAATTATATGAAGAAATTTATAATTTTATTAGTCGTTTTTGTAGCTTCATTTTTTGCATTTATCGCAGAGGCTCAAGAACAAAACAATGAAGTGAATATCGGCGTTCAGATACGTCCACGTGCTGAATATCGCAATGGATCACACAATCCGAGAGCAGAAGATGCAAAAGCAGCTAACTTCACCTCGCAACGTTCAAGATTATCGGTTGATTATAAAAATGATTTTCTTGCAACAAATATCACAGTGCAAAATGTAGCTGTATGGGGACAAAATCCACACCTCAATAGTACACCAGTTTCTGCTACCGTTTTAAGCGAAGCTTGGGCTCAACTTAAATTGGACAATAATCTGTTCGTAAAATTTGGACGTCAAGGTGTTCAGTACAATGACAGTCGCATTATGTCGATCATCGATTGGAACCAACACGCTCTTTATCATGATGGTGTGAAGCTCTTTTATAATGACAAGTCGCATCAAGCTGAACTATTTTTAGCATCTAATAATGCTGGAGAAAGGATAATAGGTCAACCGCCATATGCAGGTGGAATGCCTTATAAAAATATGCAATCACTTTATTATCAATATAATGATATAGAGAATTTTACACCTTCTTTCTTGTTTATCAATTTAGGTTATCAAAAACCTAATGCAACTGAACTTGATGTAGCATATATGCAGACGATAGGTACAAATCTTATTTATAATCCGATAAGCGAACTGCGACTACAAGGAACTGCCTATTACCAAATGGGTAAAACTACTGCCGATAAAAATATAAGTGCATCTTTATTAGCATTAAGAGCCGATTATACTGTAAATAAAGAAGTTAAACTCTTTACAGGGATTGATTATGTAAGCGGTCAAGACTATGGACTAGCCAATCCAAGCAAAAATCATACAGCTTTCAATACACTTTTTGCAGCAAATCACGCCCATTATGGACAGATGGACTATTTTATGGCAACGGCTTATCTTAATGGTTGGGCATTAGGTGTGAATGATAAGTTTTTAGGGATTAATTATGCACCAGCTCCAAAGTATTCTCTAATGGGTACATTGCACTTCTTTTCGATGGCAGGTAATGTGTACAAGGCGGGAGACGATAAAATAAACAAGTATATGGGTTCAGAGCTCGATCTACAATTTAATTACAATATTCGCAAAGATGTAGCTTTAGTTTGTGGATATTCTACTTTTTTTGGAACAGAAAGTATGGATATTGTCAAAGGTGGAAGTCATAAAGCTTGGCAAGATTGGGCATTTCTTAGTGTGAGTGTTTCGCCACGCGTGTTTTCAAGTAAATGGTAGGCTAAATCCTTTTTATTTTAGAAAAGATAATAGAAACCTGAATAGCTAAATTTGACGCTATTCAGGTTTTTTTAATTTTAAAACACTTATAGCTTTTTACTTGAAATAATTATTTTTTTGTTGGGATATAAAGTGGTAGCAAATAGATAGTTATCACCACCATCTTTAAGTTTTAGTCTTTTTCTTAAAATCTCAATTTTTTCAGGAAAATTACGAATAGAAAGATTTGCTTGTTTCAAATCTTTGTTTAGCTTTTTCATTGAGATTTTTGAAAAATCATAGATATCAACTATTTCAAATACTCTTCCAGGAAAATCATCTATCAGTTTGTTTGAAGTAAAAAGATGACTATTGGCGTGTATTTTTTCCAATTGAAAATGATGTGAAACTGATTTCATAGCTCCACTTTTCATAATTGCAGCGTTTGGTTCATAAAGATATTTTGATAAATTATTGCTTATCTTGCTATCTAATTCATCCTCTTCTTCATAATCATAGCTAAAAATCTCTACAATATCATCACGCTTATAATTAAAACAGCGGATAATCGGACTCTCCATATATCCTTTTTCAATAACAAGCAATACCTCTTTGCACTCATTTTTTACAGCCACAATATCAATTGTTTTTATCTGTTTAAGCTGATTGATCAAAGCTGATATATCTATCAAAGGAGATAATTTTATCAAAATCTTATTAGATTTCTCTAAAACATCTGGCATTAACTCAACAACCTTAGGTCTTAAATCATCTAACAAAACTAACTTTTTGCCATCTTCTGAGCGTCTGGCGGGGTCTATATATATCCAAGAAAATTTTTCACTCTGTTTCAAGAAGTCGATGCTATTTTGATTATGAACTTCGATATTATTGCGCCCTAAAACAGTAAAATTGTGTTTTGCTATATCTGATAGCTCTTTATCTTCTTCAACATAGCTAACAAGCTCAAAATTAAAGGATAAGAAAAAATCATCAACACCGAAGCCACCAGTCATATCAAGTAGCGATACGCCTTCGCATAGCTTCTGTTTGTGTTTTGCTGTTATTTCTGATGAAGACTGCTCTACTGATAGTTGAGTAGGGTAAATTACCTTTTCAGAACGAGAAAAATATGGGATTTTAGTTTTTGCTCGCTTTCTGCCCTCTATCTGCCTGATGGCAAACTCCATATCCACATCTGGGAAATGAGAAGATTTTAGTGATAGTTGATAAATATCACTATTTTCATTTTCCTTGATAAATTGATAGGTAGAGTCGTTCATTTTTTATTTGCTAATAGATTGATTTTGCAAAGTTAAGATAATATCTCAAATGCACGTCAGCTTATTATTTGCGAATTATCATATTGTTTATTGATTTTTGCTTTTGTTTAAGTCAATTTGAGTGTTTCTATTTTATTTTGTCGGTTTTTTTTCCGAAATTTGCAAACCAAAAAATTATTAGATACAATCATTGAATAAAAAATGGGATGAGTAAAAGTAATTGATTGAGTTTACTTTCAATCACACACGCTCACCAAATTGGAAGAATATGGATAAGAATACAGTAGTTGGTTTTATTTTGATAGCAGCCATTATTATTGGTTTTGCGTGGATAAACAAACCATCACAAGAAGAGATCGAAAGACGACAACGCTACAACGACTCGGTACAATTGGTTATGCAGCAAGAGTACGAAAAACAGTTGCAACTCGACTCTATGAAAACCGCAGTTGCAGAGAATTCCGAAAAAGTAGTAGAAGGTGATTCTGCTTATGTTGCAATGAGAATGGATGCATTTGGTGGTTTTGGTATCTCGTCAATGGGCGAAGAACAGTTTTATACTCTCGAAAACGATTTGATTGAGATAAATTTGAGCAGTAAAGGCGGAATAATCAAATCAGTCAATCTAAAAGCGTATAATGCTCAAGATGATGCTCCGCTTATACTCTTTGATGATGATGAAAATAATTTTAACCTTGTATTTGTAACCAATAACAATCGTGTTGTAAATACTTCAGAGCTGTTTTTTGAGCAACAAGGAGAACTTGTTGTCGATGCAGAAGGTAATTCAAAAATATCTTTGAGAATCAACACAGATATCGAAGACTCCTATATTGACTTTGTTTACACACTCCCCAAAGATGACTATATGCTAAAATTCGATATAGTATCTCATAAAATGAATGAAATTATTCCTTTGTCACTCAACTCTTTGGATTTGCAATGGAATGCTTTGGTTCGTCAGCAAGAAAAAGGGAGAAGATTTGAAGATCAACTATCTACATTGAGTTATAAGTATTTAGCAGATAATGTTGAGAAGCTTAATGCTACCAAAAAAGATAGCAAAGAAATTAACAATCAAATTAAATGGATTGCATTCAAAGATCAATATTTTAGTTCGGTGCTCATCGCTGATGAATCTTTTGCTACGGCACGTTTGAGCAGCTCAAAAAAAGATGAAAACAGTGGATATATCAAAGAATATGCAGCAGAATTAGTTGTGCCATATGATCCGATGGGTAATAAACCAACAGGTTTTACCTATTATTTTGGACCTAATCACTTTAAAACGCTTTCGGCCTATGACAAAGGAAAGTCGGGAGTGGAAGATTTACGTTTACGCGAATTGGTGCCTCTTGGCTGGGGTATTTTGGGTTGGGTAAATCGTTATTTTGTAATTCCAATGTTTAATCTTTTTAGCAATTTTACCACAAACTTTGGAATCATTATTTTATTGATGACTATTATTATCAAGCTTGTGCTTTTTCCTTTGAGCTACAAATCTTATATGTCAAGTGCCAAGATGCGTGTTTTGAAACCTGAAATAGATGAAATAAACGCTCGAATACCCGCTGAAAAGGCAATGGAGCGACAGCAGGCTACAATGGCACTTTACAACAAAGTGGGTGTAAGTCCAATGAGTGGATGCTTGCCGATGTTACTTCAAATGCCTATTTTAATTGCACTATTCCGTTTTTTCCCAGGTGCAATTGAGTTGAGGCAAGAGAGTTTTTTATGGGTAAAAGACTTATCATCTTATGATGCGATAATTACTTGGCAAGGAAACATCCCTCTTATATCAAATATATTCGATAATCACATCAGCTTGTTTGCTCTATTGATGACCATTACAAGTATTTTCTCTACTCGTATCAGTATGGCAAGCACACAACCTTCGCCCGATCAGCCCGGTGCAGGTATGATGAAAAGCATGGGTTATGTAATGCCTGTGATGTTCTTCTTCTTATTCAATAGCTATGCGTCTGGTTTAACATATTATTATACTTTATCTTCATTATTTACAGTGATTCAGAACGAGATAATTAAAGCAAGCATCGATGAGAAAAAGCTTTTAGAGCAATTGCACGCAAAAGCAAAAGAGAAGGCAAATAATAAGAAAGGAGCAAAAAAAGGAGGATTTATGGCTCGATTAGAACAGATGCAACGAGAACAGCAAAAGATGATTCGAGATAACGCAAAAAACAAAAAGCGTTAATATATTAAGGTTTTAACGGTTTTTGGTGACCAAAAATAATTATCTGCAAAAAGAAGATAAATTAATTTTTATCTTTGTGCTTGCTTTGTAGATTTATTTATGTATTGATATGATGAAATGTAGTTTTCGATATTATTTTATATTAATAATCATCTTACTGATAACATACTCTTGTAAAAATGAGAATCGTTTTGAGTTTGATTATGAGAAAGAGCTTGTCGATGTAGAAATCCATCGGTTGGATTTGGCTATGATTGATCTCGATACTGTTAATCTAATTAACTCTATAAAAACTATTTATCAAGATTATCCAAACTGTTTTAAACTCTATATTGAGAATTTTGAAACAGTTGATTTTCAAGACACTTTATCGATTTCAAATAGCATCAATCATTTCATCAATCATCCTATTGTCAAGGATATCAATGAGGCTGTATTGCATACATTTTCTGAAATAGGCTCAATAGAAGAAGAAATATCAATTGCATATACTTACCTCAAACATTATTTTCCTGGCTTACAATTACCCGAAATATTCTTTTACACCTCAGGTATAGCTAATTCTTTTCTCTATTCAGATGATTTGAGTTTAATTGGTCTTGGTTCAGATTTTTATTTAGGTAGTGATTTCACTCATTATCAAGATTACATATATGATTATTTGATACCTCATTTGACTCCTGAAAACTTATCAGTTGACCTTCTTTTCACTATTTTACTCAACAATTTTCCTTTTGACTCTGATCAAAATCGATTGATTGATGAAATGATATACCAAGGGAAAATTAGGTATTTACTTTCAGTCATTATGCCCAATAGAATGGATAGTGAGGTACTAAGTTTTACCAAAAATCAAGATATATGGGCAAAGCAGTATGAAAAAGAGAGCTGGGAAGCGATAGTTGTTAATAAACATCTTTTTTCAAAGGAAAATTTGATTATTTCAAAATATCTTGAAAATGCACCTTTCACTGCACCTATATCGCAAGATTCGCCCGGTAGGATGGGGGAGTGGATAGGATTTCATATTGTAAAAAAATATATGGATAAAAATCGTAACATTTCACTGCCAGAACTGATGATGCAAAATAATTATCAATATATTCTCGAAAATTCGAGTTATAATCCATAAATTTATTGCAAAGTTATGAATAAAATAAATGTAACTGGCAATCTGACCATTAAAGATTTAAATGAAGATGACAGACCCCGTGAGAAGCTATTAGTTAAAGGTGCTGGGGCATTATCAGACGCTGAATTGATGGCGATTTTGATTGGGTCAGGTAGTCGGAATGAGTCGGCAGTTGATTTATGTAGAAGAATTATCAAGGATAACGAGTATAATCTAAATTCAGTTTCTCGTCTCTCTATAAATGATTTGATAAAGTACAAGGGCATTGGTAATGCAAAGGCTATCACTATAATTGCAGCTTTGGAATTTGCAAAAAGAATAAGAAGAAGTGATGTTCTGGATAGGAAAAAGATAGAGAGAAGTAGTGATTTGTATGAAATATTCGA
Organism: uncultured Paludibacter sp.; assembly: GCA_964345395.1. GTDB lineage: Bacteria > Bacteroidota > Bacteroidia > Bacteroidales > Paludibacteraceae > UPXZ01. The sequence continues at coordinate 10,686 of CAYFRA010000053.1, forward strand.
AATACAAATTGCAGATTTGATACACGAGGAGTTTTGGGTTGCATTTTTAAATGCGGCAAATAGGGTAATTGATGTGGTAAAATTAACGCAAGGTGGCACCAGACAAACGGTGGTGGATGTACCGATGTTGCTGCGTTTGAGTTTAGAAAAAAGAGCACATTCTATTGCAGTAGCCCACAATCATCCATCGGGCGAAGCAAATCCGAGTAAAGAAGATTTCAACATTACCATTAAAATCAAAAATGCTTGTGATGTCATTGGAATACGATTTTTAGATCATTTGATTATTGGAAATAAAAAATATTATAGTTTTGCAGACGAAGGAAGAATATAAATTATGAGCGATATTATATTAGAAGTTAAAGATGTGGTTAAGCAGTTTGCTAATCACCTTGCATTGGATGGAGTTAGTTTGGATATCCCAAAAGCTTCGGTCTATGGTTTGCTGGGACCTAACGGTGCCGGTAAAACTACGCTGATTCGAATTATCAATCGAATTACAGCTCCAGACAGTGGGGTAGTGCTACTAAATGGTAAAAAACTACAAGCCGAAGATGTTTACAAAATTGGCTATTTGCCAGAAGAACGCGGTTTGTATAAAAAAATGAAAGTGGGGGAGCAGGCACTCTATTTAGCTCGACTTAAAGGAATTAAGAGGGCTGAGGCGATGAAAACCTTGAAATTTTGGTTCGAAAAGTTTGAAATAGAAGCTTGGTGGGACAAAAAAGTTGAAGAACTGTCAAAAGGAATGGCTCAAAAAGTGCAATTTATCACCACCATTCTACATAAACCCGAACTTTTAATATTTGATGAGCCGTTTAGTGGTTTTGATCCGGTTAATGCCGA
>CAYFRA010000054.1:0-11340 GCA_964345395.1 uncultured Paludibacter sp.
GGCTTAGATGATGTAATTACAGCTTCTGATTTCCGTTACAACAATTTTGCAAATGACTACGGTGTTCTTCTTGAAGATAGTCCGCTGAAAGGACTTTGTGCCCGCGCGGTGGTGGCTTTGGATGAGAATGGTGTAGTAAGCTACACACAACTGGTGGATGAAATAACAACAGAACCAAACTACGAAGTACCCTTCTAAAACTACATAAATTGTAAAATAAAAACAAAAAAACATCTCTGATTTTTCAAAGTAATTTCAGGGATGTTTTTCATTTTAAATACATCGATTTATTTTTGTAAAAGAGCATAAAAGATGTATCTTTGCAGACAATTAATTATATAAAAATGGAATACGGTATTTTTGATTTACTGACACTTTTAGGCTCATTGGCTCTTTTCCTATATGGAATGAAGATTATGAGCGATGGGCTACAAAAGTTAGCCGGAAACAAACTTCGTGGTATTTTGGCATCGATGACCAAAAATCGTGCAATGGGCGTGCTTACAGGGATTGTCATTACAGCTTTGATTCAATCATCATCTGCAACAACTGTAATGGTTGTGAGTTTTGTAAATGCTGGATTAATAAGCTTAGTACAATCCATCGGCGTAATTATGGGAGCCAATATTGGTACTACTTTAACAGCCTGGATTATTGCCTTATTTGGTTTTGGTAAATTCTCAATTGGTGCATTATCCATACCGTTAATGGGTTTAGCTATCCCATTAATATTTTCATCAAAAAGTAAAAACAAATCAATTGGGGAGTTCATCTTTGGTTTTGCATTCCTATTTATGGGTTTGGATTATCTAAAAGATTCAATGCCCGATCTTCAAAACAACCCTGAAGTTCTCTCATTCGTACAAAACTTCGCAGGCAATGGCTTCTCTTCTATCCTCTTTTTCCTTTTTATAGGAGCTATTTTGACGGTGGTTGTGCAGTCATCAAGTGCTACGATAGCTCTTACCATAATTATGGCTTCGAAAGGGTGGATCGATTTCCCATCAGCAGCAGCCATGGTATTGGGAGAAAACATTGGAACAACCATTACTACCAATTTAGCAGCTATACCAGCCAACATATCAGCTAAACGAGCTGCATTTTCTCATCTCCTATTCAATGTGTTAGGTGTGATATGGATGCTCTTTGTATTTAAGTATTTCGTAATAATGGTTGAAGGGATTGTATCAAATTTATCCTCTGTTAATTTAAGCGATATGCCGCAATTCATCAACTCCTTATCACCTGAAGCTTATCAAGCCATCACCGATCCCAATGTTGAAGTAAGTGCTGATTATAGTCTTTTACACAAACAATACTTAAGTTACCAAGCGGCTACATCATACGGTTTAGCTCTATTTCACACACTTTTTAATATTGCTAACTTATCCATTATGATATGGTTTGTAAAGTTTTATGAGAAGCTTTGCTTGATTGTTATTCGTCCCAAAAAAGGCGAAGTTGTGGATGAGGAGTTTGTACTTAAGTATATCGGCTCTGGCATGTCTGTTTCGGCTGAGTTATCTATTTTACAAGCTGAAAAAGAGATTGAGTTATACGCTATGCGAGCACATCGAATGTTTGGCTTTGTAAGACAAATGACAAATATGGAAAATAACAACAAAGAATTTATCAAACTTTATGAGCGAACTGAAAAATATGAAGATATTTGTGACCGAATGGAGATTGAGATTGGAAATTATTTGGGTAAAGTAACAGAGGGCAGATTGAGCAATGAGAGTAAGGAACACGTTCGGAATATTCTACGTGTAGTAACTGAAATTGAGAGCATTGCCGACTCAAGTTCAAACATAGCTCGCCATCTCAAACGTAAGGCTGAATTGGATATTAAATTCAATGAAATAATGCTGGATAATATCAATGAGATGTTTGACCTAACCGAATTGGCTTTCGAAAGGATGCAAGAGAGAATAAAAGCAAGAAGCGCCAGTCCAAGGGAGTTAATTATTAGTCAAAATATTGAAAAACAGATCAATGAGAGACGAGCTCAATATAAAAACCAAAACATCGAAAATGTTAATCAAAGTCTTTACAGTTATCAAGAGGGTGTTCTATATATGGATATTATCACCGAATGTGAAAAAATGGGCGACTACATCATCAATGTTGTAGAAGCAATAAACGCTGATTCAAGCTTCAATTAAAGATTGAATTATTTGGCAATTAAAAATAGAGCAATTTATTCAAAATTGCTCTATTTTTTTTATGACAATCAAATACACTAATCAAGCCGCCATTTTAGAAAAGGAAACTCATCGATCAGTTGTTGCCTATTTCTTTCAACACTTGCTTGAAATGCCTCATACTCTTTTGTGTCTTGATGTAGGGGGCGATGATGCAGCATTGTTTTAAATTTCTCTATTCTATTTACCAAATATTTTGTTTCGGTTGTAAAGTATGTTTGCTGAAATTTATTCCAAATATAATCAACCGCTATTTCAGAGGGGTGCAGCATATCAGAAGCATAAAAACGATAATCTCGCAACTCATCAATCATCAATTCATAAGCAGGAAAATAATCAATCGCTGCAAACTCCTTCCGAAGCTTATCAATTGCCAAATGCAATGTTGCTTTGCTCAACGTGTTTTCGTGAGCTCCATCTTTCCAATGCCGAATAGGACTTACGGTTAATAATATTTTTAATGCAGGATGCGTTACCCACAATCGCTTAAAAACAGATGAAAGTTTTTCAACAATCTCATCTACGCCCAATCGGCGTCTATCAAACTGATCAGCTGGTACTTTATGGCAGTTTGCAACCACTTCTTTAGTCTGTTTCAGTTCATAAATCCATGCAGTACCCATTGTTATGACCAACAAATCTGTGCTTTTGAGAAAATCTCTTGCTGCGATTAATCTCGAATTGATATTTTGCAAGGTTTCCTCTTGGCTTGTTGCTGAAAACAGCGAGCTATGTGAAAAGCTACTCCACAACGAAGCTTGCAAAAAAAGATCATCCTCTACAAACTCTTTGTTAGACATCAAAGTTTCTAAGGCAAAAGCTATAGACAGAGGATTGTACAACACACCAAAAGGATTAATAAAAGTAAGAAAAGAAGCATTTTGAAGTTTAGACCCGATGTTATTCACAAAACAAGAGCCCATCAACAAAAGATTGCTTTGGTAATCAATATTCAAATTCGATTTTGGAAAATCTATTTCTGTTGATAATTTCATCATTATTCTTAAAAAACAAAACCTAAGCAAACTAACAAAGCAAACAAAAGTGTTCCTAAAGAGATCAGTTTCATATGCTTATCCAACTCTTTTCCACTATTTTTGAAAACATAAAATAGATGATATATAAAAACGGGTGCACTCAACCAAAACAGATAGGTTTTAATTCCATCTGTAAATAATGCTACAAAAATAGTCATCAGCAAAAAAGCCAAACTGATGATAGCAAGGTGATAGATACGTGCACGTTTTAACCCCATTCTGACGACCATTGTTTTTTTTGAGAAGTTTTTGTCGTTATCCATATCTCGCATATTGTTCTGATTCAGCATAGCTGTAGATAAAAACCCGATAGCCGATGCGGGTAGAAGCAGAGAGATATCCAAAGATTTGGCAATCAAATAATAGACCCCCATAACCGCCACCAAACCAAAAAACAGAAAAACGAAAAAATCACCCAAACCAATATATCCATAAGATTTTCCTCCAAAAGTATATTTGACAGATGCCCAAATGGCAAGTGCACCCAAAGCCAACATCAATACGCTTTGAGTTGAACCAAAAAGAGTTGCAAAAGAGTAATAAACAAGCAGAGAACCCGAAAAGGCTGACATCAAAATCAAAATCCACATAAAGACAAAAAGCTCTATATAACTTAAATTTCCTTTTTGCACACTTCTGATCGGGCCTTGCCTGTGCATATTGTCAGTGCCCTTTTGCAAGTCGCCCAATTCGTTAGCTACATTTGAAACAACTTGAAGCAAAATAGCTGTAACCAATGAAAAAATTATGATAACAGCATCAACCTCAGCATAATATGCAGCCAACGCCCCACCTACAATCACACCCGATATAGCTAATGGCAGTGTTCGCAAACGCATACTTTCAATAAAATATTTTAGTTTCAAAAGCACTTTCAAAATCATTTGACTCTCTCCCCTATTTAGTTACGAATGTTTTCAACAATCACTTTTTCAGTTTTTTCAAATAGCTCTTCAAATTCATAATCAGCTACCGCCAAAGCTTCGTGAACAATCAATTCGAGCTTATTACCCAAGCCGAAAGGAAAAACACCATACCTATATATTTTCCAAGAATTATTGATGGTGATAGGCACTACCAATGCATCGGGTGCGTACTTACAAAGCACCTTCAAACCATTGATTAAAAACCTCTTGGGCTCACCATTCCTTGAGCGTGTACCCTCTGGAAATATAACAGCCGACCGATTATTTTGTTGGATATACTCGCTCATACGCTTCAATTCGGGCAGAGCTTGACGTGGGTTTTTTCTATCAATCGTAACTGAGCCCCCGTGTTTCAAATTAAATGAAACACTTGGGATATTTTTAGCCAACTCTATTTTGCTCACATACTTGGGATGAAATTTTCTCATCGCCCAACCAATACTCATTATATCAAAAACACCTTGATGATTAGCTACAATAATTAAAGGTTTGTTTTGTGGCAATTCACTTTTGAAATTAATTTTATAGGTAGAAAACAATAGATATAAAACCTGCAACAATAAAAAACTGAGTAAATCTACACTGCGTTTGTGTGCCTCATATCCAAATAAACGTAGTGTTATGTATTGAATGGGTTGAAAAACCAACAACATAAGCAACAAATAAATGTAGGCAATTATAGAGAGCGGGATAGAAAGTATTTTAAGCATAAATTTATTTTCTTAATGAGATAAAGTGCAAAAATACACAAAAGAAGCTTTTTAGCAATTACTATTCAGTATTAAAAACAACTTAAGTAGTAGAAAGTTTGTAAAATTATAAAGTTACAATACAAAATAGGACAAGGATTATTAGTGTTTTATTGAAGTATATCGATACCAACAAAGATCCGACTAATTGTTTTGAATTGCTTTGCTCGAAACTATATAAAAAACTCTGAAATATCATAGTTTATAAACTAACAACAAATCAAAAACTTTCAAAAAATAATATCTCAAAATGGGATATCTGAAAATTTATTGTGATATTTGTAAGAGAAATTATAAGCATAGAGTTATAACGTCGAATTTTAGCTAACAAAATGATTATCATTTCTATTTGACTTGAAAATAAAATAAACAAAATAATTATTAACCTGCTCACTTTTTTATTATGGAAATTGAGCATTAACAAACTATCATGGAAGTAAAAAGTATCAAACAATTAGAACCCAAAAGTCTTTGGAACAATTTCTATTCATTAACACAAATACCTCGCCCTTCAGGTAAAAAAGAGGAGATAGGTAAATTTTTGGTTGATTTTGGCAAATCACTTGGTTTGGAAACCTTGCAAGATGAGATTGGTAACGTTTTGGTGCGTAAACCAGCAACACCCGGAATGGAAAATCGCAAAGGAGTAATTTTGCAATCGCATATGGATATGGTTCCTCAGAAAAACAGTGGTGTAGAACACGATTTTGAGAAAGACCCAATCGAAACCATTATTGAAGGTGACTGGGTGCGTGCCAACCAAACTACGCTTGGTGCCGACAACGGTATTGGTGTTGCTGCAGCAATGGCTATTCTTGAATCAAAAGATATCCCCCACCCTGCTATCGAGATGTTTATCACAGTAGATGAGGAGACAGGAATGGATGGAGCATTTGGGCTTCAACCCAATTTTTTACAAGGAGATATTCTTATCAATATGGACTCAGAAGATGAGGGCGAATTGTATGTAGGCTGTGCTGGTGGATTAGATGCCAATATCAGTTTTCATTACGAAGAGGTAAAAACAACAGATGAAGATGTAGCTTTCAAATTGTCTTTAACGGGCTTAAAAGGTGGTCACTCTGGTGTTGATATTCACCTACAACGCGCCAATGCCAACAAATTGATGTTCCAATTCCTCAAAGAAGCGGTTGCTGAATACGAAGTGCGTTTGGCAAGTATCGATGGTGGTAGCTTACGCAATGCCATTCCACGTGAAGCATTTGCTGTTATTACTGTTCCAAAAGGTGGTGAAAAAGAGTTAGAGGAGTTGGTAGCTGAGTTTGAAAAACAATTTAACGCGGATTATGCTGGTGTTGAAGATACCATTTCATTCAAAGTAGAAGCTACAGAATTGCCAACAGGCTTGATACCCGAAGAAATTCAAGATGATTTGATCAACTCAGTAGTAGCTTGCCCTAATGGTGCTGCTCGTTTTATTCCAGAAGTACCTGATGTAGTTGAAACATCAAACAACTTAGCAATTATCAAATCAGATGGTAAAACAGTTGAAATCAAATGTTTAATTCGCAGCTCTGTTGAAAGTCGCAAAGAAGAATTGGGCTCTGCAATCGAAAGTATCTTCTCTATGGCAGGTGCAAAAGTTGGATTCTCTGGTGAATATCCAGGCTGGAAACCAAACTTAAAATCTCCAATCTTAAAAGAGATGACAAAAATCTATGAGCGTGATTTTGGTAAAACTCCTAAGGTATTGATTATTCATGCTGGTTTAGAGTGCGGTATATTGGGCACACACTACCCACATATGGATATGATATCATTCGGGCCAACCATTCGCTTTCCACACTCACCTGACGAGAAAGTGAATATCCCTACAGTACAGAAATTCTGGGATTTCTTATTAGCAACTTTAGAAGATACTCCAGTAAAAGCTTAACTCAAATTTCAAATTAAACAAATCCCTGCCTTGATATGATACAAGGCAGGGATTATTCAAATCAAATAATTATTTAACAAAATCACTCATGAAAAAAACTTTATTTCTTAGTTTCATCACGCTGATGGTGATGTTTAATCAAGTTGTTGCACAGGAAACAACAAATGAGAGCCTTGAATTTACAACAGTAAAAGAGCTTAAAGTTACACCAATTAAAAACCAAGCAAACACTGGCACTTGCTGGTCGTTTTCTGGTCTTAGCTTTTTTGAGTCTGAAGTTTTGCGACTTGGTGGTCCCGAAGTTGATTTATCTGAAATGTTTGTCGTAGCACACTCATACGAAGATAAAGCCGACAAATATATTCGCACCGACGGGCACATCAACTTTGAACAAGGTGGCTCTTTCGAAGACGTTTGGTATGTGTTGAAGCATTATGGTATTGTGCCCGAAAGTGAAATGACTGGATTGAATTATGGCTTAGAACACCACAACCATGGTGAGTTGATCGCTATCACAAAAGCATTTGTACAAAGCATGTCGAAAAACCCAAACAGAACTCTTTCTCCTGTTTGGAAAAAAACCTTTTCTACCATTGTTGAAAGCTATTTAGGTGCATATCCTGAGAGTTTTACAGTGAATAACAAAGAGTACACTCCACAAAGTTATGTGAAAAGTTTAGGTCTTAAAATGGATGATTATGTGTCAGTTACCTCATACACACATCACCCATTTTATCATAAATTTGCTTTAGAGATCTCTGACAACTGGCGTTGGGGTGAGAGCTATAACGTTCCATTAGATGAGTTTATGCAAATTTTTGACAATGCAATCGATAAAGGATACACCATTGCTTGGGCTACAGACGTAAGCGAACAAGGATTTACGCGTGATGGATTAGCTGTATTGCCTGAAACAAATTTAGAGTTATTGCAAGGCACTGATCAAGCTCGTTGGTTGGGAGCTTTGGCACCAGGAGCAAGACCTAATTTCGATCGCACAATAATCGAGAAAGAAGTTACGCAAGAGAATCGTCAGTTGGGCTATGACAACAAGCAAACTACAGACGACCATGGTATGCACATTTATGGTATAGCCAAAGACCAAGAGGGCAAAGAGTACTTTATGGTAAAAAACTCTTGGGGCACCAACAATAAATATGAAGGTACTTGGTACGCTTCAAAAGCATTTGTTGCATCTAAAACCATGTCGATAATGATCCATAAAGATGCTATTCCAAAAGCAATTCGTAAAAAATTAGATATTTAATATCAAATTAAAAGCCTGAAAATTAAAGTTTTCAGGCTTTTTTCTTGTTGTATTTTCTATTTTTATTCTTAGGGTTTGTTTTATCGTTCTTGCTTTTTCTCTCATTGTTCTGATTTGGTTTTTTACTAAATTTCTCTTTTCGAGATTTTAAATCTTTCTTGGGATTGGTCTTTTTCTTAATTTCCCTACCCTCTGCATCTTGTAACAAATCAAACAACTGATTCAATTCGCTTGCTGTAAGATTTCGCCAATTTCCTTGTCCTAATTTACCCAATTGAATATTCATTACACGTGTTCTTTCCAACTTTACAACATCGTAATCGAAATATTCACACATCCGCCGAATTTGACGATTCAAACCTTGAGTCAATACAATTCTAAAGACATGAGGATTGATCTTTTCCACTTCTGCCTTACGCGTTACTTGCCCAAGAATAGGAACTCCACCCCCCATCTGTTTGATAAATTGTTCAGTTATAGGCTTGTTGACCGTTACAATATACTCCTTAGAATTTTTATTCCCTGCTCTCAAAATTTTATTGACAACATCTCCATCATTCGTTAGCAATATTAAACCTTGTGAATCTTTATCCAAACGTCCGATTGGGAAAATACGCTGTTCGTGTGATATGAAATTGATAATGTTATCTCTCTCATTAGGGTCGGTGGTCGATACTACCCCAACAGGCTTATTAAATGCTATATAAACCGCTTCAATGTTATTTTCAATGATGTTTCCGTTGACTTTAACAAGTTGTCCGGGAAAAACGCGTGTTCCTAAAACCGCTTTTACTCCATCTATTGTAACCACCCCCTCCGTAATCAATCGGTCAGCTTCACGCCTCGAACAATATCCTGAGTTGCTTATAAACTTATTTAATCGATATTCCATAGATGATAAATGTTTTTCGAAAATTGATTAATTTGCTAATAGCTATTTTTTACATCTTATAAATTTGCCGTGAAGTTAATGAATTTATTGAATACACCACCCATAAAGAGATTATGTTTGTATTTATTTTAATAAACAAATAAGCTGAGAAACATTACACGAGTGATTATAGAAGATCAGTTTTGTTAAATATTTATAATTTATTGTCAAATCGAATCGATATTTACGAAATCACCGTATCTTTACGAAACTTTCGTATGCGGATTTATAAAACATTAGAAAATGGAGAAATTAACACATCAAGAAGAGGAGCTATTGCTCATTATATTCCAAACCAATGGTGGATTTATTAAAGATTTTATCAATCAGATGCAAAAAACAGATATACCCTACACCACTGTTGCATCAATTGTGAAGAATATAGAGAAAAAAGGCTATATCAAAGGTAAATTATTTGGTAACTCCATACTTTACCAACCAACTTTAGATGAGACAGAGTTTAAATCACGATATATGTCAAATGTCGTGGAGAAATATTTTGAAAACTCGTATAAGGATATGGTTACATTCTTTATAGAAAAAGAGAAACTATCATCCGAAGAATTGAAGGAGATTATTAATTTAATAGAGAAGAAAAAATGAACAACCTAATTCAGTCATTTATATTAGCCAACATCTCAGTTAGCATTGTATATCTTAGTTATATGCTCTTTCTGAGAAAAGACACATTTTGGCAAACAAAGAGATTTTTTCTGTTTTTCGGTTTACTGTTTTCGTTTATTTTACCATTTATAGACCTTTCAGTATGGATTCAAAGTTCAAGTAAAATGAGTAATTTGGTGGTTAAAAACGAGTTTGTTTTACCCGAGATAGTAATAACCGCAGCAAAAACAGATGTTAGCTATTCGCAATATCTCTACATTGCATTATTGGGCATCTATTTTCTATTTTCAATTGTCTTATTTGCAAAGTTTGCGGGCAGTATTATCTATTTAATAGGTCTGAAAAGAGCAAACAAAAGTAGCTACACAAACAGACATATAGTTGTGGTAGAGGTAAAAGAAGATATTGTACCTTTCTCTTTTTGGAAATGGATCTTTATCAATCCTGCTCTACACAAACAAGAGGATATGGAGCAAATAATTCTTCACGAAGAGACACACGTAAAACAAAGACACAGCTGGGATATTATTTTGGCAGAGATGAGCCTAATGATTTTATGGATCAATCCTTTTATGTGGTTATTGCGAAAAGAGATCAAACACAATTTAGAATACATAGCTGATAACTCCGTATTGAAAACAGGTATCAATTGCAAAAACTATCAATATAATTTATTAAATATAACAAGCAAAACAGAGGGCTTAAGTATAGTGAGTCCATTTAATGTATCACCCTTAAAAAAACGAATAATTATGATGAACAAAGAGAAAACATCGAAAAAGTGGTTAATCAAATACAGTATGATTATCCCAATTGCAATAGCACTTATTTTTGCAAATAATATAAATGCAATTGCAAATAATGTAAAACTAAAAGATGACGAAACACAAAAGAAGAGAGTCATTACAATAAAAGAAGTTTCGACTAATCTAAAAAAAGATGAGTCAAAAAAAGGTGTTGAAAAAGTGACTCAAAGCGTAAGAGATGAAAATGGCAGTGTGAAAAAAAGTGATAGTAATGTTTATGATATTGCCGATGAAGCACCGGAGTTTCAAGGTGGAAATGACAAGTTATTCGAGTATCTATCCAAAGAGATTAAATACCCCTTTGAAGCACTAAATAAAAAAATACAAGGAAGGGTGATAGCACAATTTGTAATCAACGAGGATGGCTCTATTAGTGATATCAAATTGGTACGCGGAGTTCATGAAGATTTGGACAATGAGGCAATTAGAGTGATTAAAGCTATGCCCAATTGGACACCAGGCAAAGTAGATGGTAAAGCTGTAAAAGTACAATATACACTTCCTATATCTTTCAAATTGGATGATGATAAAAGTGATAAAAGTAGTTTAGAAAAAAAGGAAAATAGTGATTATTTGGTTGTAGTAGATGGAGTCCAAAAAGAGGCAGGTTTTGATTTCAACCAAATCAAACCAGAGGATATTGAATCAATCTCAGTATTGAAAGATGAAGCTGCAATAAAGAAGTACGGAGATAAAGGCAAAAAAGGAGTAATTGAAATAACAACGAAGAAAAACTAAGAAGTGTTTGCGATAAAATGAAGTTATTTCACAAAAAAATGTATTATTTCAACAATTCATTTTGATAATTCAGAAATAAGCTGTACATTTGCACTCGCAAAAGAGGAGGTACCATAGCTCAGTTGGTAGAGCAAAGGACTGAAAATCCTTGTGTCCCCGGT
>CAYFRA010000055.1:0-11257 GCA_964345395.1 uncultured Paludibacter sp.
ACAGAAAGTTTCACTAAGTAAGAATTGTTTTTATACAACTTTATCAACTTTCTAACTTTACAAACAACTCCCCCTTTAGGGGGCAGGGGGGCTATCTTTTCTCTTTATTCTTTGCTCCTTGCTCTTTCTAACTCTAAAAACTTTCCACTTTTAACTAAACTCATTAAAAAGAGCGTGCTTATCAATAATTCGAGTGAAATGATTAACTTTGCTATTTGTAAAATTAGTTTATTTTGAAAATTATTCATTTAAGTCATAATCAGATTGATTTTGAGAGATGGGATTTGGTTATTTCTGCCTGTAAAAACCGAATGATTTATGCTCAATCTTGGTATCTCAATGTGGTTTCGCCACAGTGGGAAGCTTTGGTTAGTGAAGATTATGCCTATTTGATGCCGCTCCCTGTTAAGCAGAAATGGGGTATCAAATATATCGTTCAGCCTCCAATGACGCAGCAGCTTGGTCTATTTTCGGCTGATGATATTGACATCGACATTCTTCAAAAATTCATCAAAAATATTCCTTATTTGAGTTATGAAATAAACTTGAATGAAGCTAACTTAACTGATGTTGCTGAGAATAGATTGAATCTGCTTTTGCATTTAGATGAGGATTATAGTGTGTTGAAAAAAGGATTTTCGAATAACACTCTTCGCAATATAAAAAAAGGCTTTGATCTCAATCCCAATATCGATAAGCAGCTGAGCGTAGATGAGTTTATCCATTTTTATGAAAACACCACAACTCATTACAATAAAATGGAGACTAAGCTAATCAAAGTACTTTTTGAAAAAGCGACTGAAAAGGGGGCATTATCAATTTTTGCTACTCGCAATGAAAATAAAGCTATAACTTCTGCCGTTTGTATGTGGCAAGCTTATGATAGGCTCGTCAACATCCTACCTGTATCTAACGAGGAAGGGAAAAGCAATAAAGCAATGTTTTTGCTGATGGATACAATCATCAAGGAGCACGCAAATAGCAAGTTGATTTTGGACTTTGAGGGTTCGATGCTTGATGGGGTTGCAAGATTTTATCGTGGCTTTGGAGCTAAGGAGGCGTATTATGGTGTGATCAAAAGATTCAGACCACAATTTTTAATCGGTAGGGTGTAGAAATAGAGCCATGAGGGAGTTGGGAGCAATAAAAAATTTGATTAAAGATGTATCTCGAAAGGGATTCTTTAATTTATTGTCAGCCAATGTGCTGATTCAGATTGTATCTTTTGCCTCTCAGCTTTTTGTTGCGGGTATTCTCTCGCCCGATGATTTGGGGAGGATAAAAATCTTACAAACTTGGTTGAATCTTTTGAGCATTTTGGGGAGTATGGGATTTATCAACTCCACGCTGAAACTCTGCTCGGAGAAGAGAAGTAAAGCTGAAATCAATCGACTTTTCAAATCTGCTTTGATATTTTCGCTTATCAGCACCCTTATTACTTATGGCATTGTGTTGGTTCTCAACAACTTTGGAGTTATAAGCAAAGATGTAGCCATACGTGCAATCATCCCATTAGCACTTCTGCCCATTATTAGCAATACGCTATTCAGTGTCTATGTGAGATTTTATCAAGCCCAAAAGGAGATAAAATTTATTTCCAATCTTACCTCTATCAATAAAACATTAGCAGTAGTGCTTATTATTATTGCCACTTACCTTTGGGGTATCAAAGGATATTACATCGGTCTGAATATAGCCGCTGCTACCCTACTCTTGGCAATATTTTGGATTACGAGAAAAAAAACAGAGATACCGAAATTCAATTATGAGCAACAAAAAACTGACCTTACTACCCATTGGCACTACGCAAAACCCTCTCTCTTTTCCAGTTTTTTAGCAGACATGCTGGCTTATGTCGATATACTGTTTCTCAATTTTTTTCTTATCAACAATATGACCCAAGTTGGTTTTTATGGTTTTGCGGTTACGCTAACGGTTGCTTTGCGAATGATCCCTTCGACCATACAGCAAATAACCATTCCTTATTTTTCTAATATAGCTGATAATATGCAACAGTTTAACGTGGCGTATAGAAAATATAGCCGACTTTTGATTTTAATTGTAATTGGCACTTTGATATTGGCACTTGCTTTGGCTCCAAGCATCATTCATTTTCTATTCAAAGGAAAATATGACCCCTCGATGCAATATTTCATTCCATTGGCAATTGGTTGGTCAATCAGGCAGTACAATCAGATACAAGCTGCTGCACTATTTGGAATTGGTGCAATCCATAAAACTGCATTAAGCCGCTTTATATCCTTGCTTTTCAATATAGTAGTTATCTATCTTGCTTTTTATTTTTGGGGGATTATGGGCATTGCATATGCCTCGATTGTTTGTGCTACATTTGAAGTGAGCATTATGGCTATTTTTGTGAAAAAATCGCTTGTGAAATAGTAAGCAATCAAAATTCAATCCCCTCTCTTGCCTCCACTCCTTTGTTGTAGTAGTGTTTCACCTCTTGAATGTCACTCACAAGATCAGCCATATCAATCAACTCTTTTGGTGCATAGCGGCCGGTGATTACGATTTCGCAAGCAGAGGGTTTATTTTTTAATATTTCAATAACTTCTTCCACTGCAAACAGATTGTAGTAGAGAGCAATGGTCAATTCATCAAGCACAATCATATCATAATCATTGGATTGTATGATTTGGCCAATCTCTTTCAGCCCCTCTTTGGCAGCATCAATATCGGCTTGTGAAGGTTTGTTGTAGATAAAACAATCCAAGCCATACTGCTTTATATCGATTTTGTTTTTGAAAAACTGCTCCAACACTTTCAATTCGGCATAGGGCATCCCTTTTACAAACTGTCCGATAAAGACAAGCTTACCAGCACCTACCGCCCTGATACTCAAACCCAAAGCCGCAGTGGTTTTTCCTTTTCCATTTCCTGTATAGATATGTATCTGTCCTCGCATCGTATTTTCTTATTTTTTAATTAACTTTGCAGCAATTACACGATTATCAAAGGTATGAAACTTTCTGAAATTTGCAAAATACTCAATCCGACTACAAAGTTAGAAAATGACATTGAGATAGCATGGCTTTTGACCGATAGCCGCAATCTCACTTTTCCTGCTGGTTCGCTATTTTTTGCGTTGAAAACCAAACGCAATGACGGACATAAATATATAGAAGAGCTTTATCATCAAAATGTCAAGCAGTTTGTAATCAGTGAAGAGATTGACAGCTCGTCGATGCCCGAGGCACAGTTTATCAAAGTAGATAACACATTGCAAGCTTTGCAAAAATTGACTGCTGCACATCGTGCTAAATTTGATATTCCCATCATCGGCATCACGGGTAGCCATGGTAAAACAGTGATGAAAGAGTGGATGTATCAGCTATTGAGTAGTGATTATCGGATTGTGCGTTCGCCACGCAACTACAACTCACAGATAGGGGTGCCGCTTTCGGTTTGGGCACTAAGTGAAACTACCCAGTTGGCAGTTTTTGAGGCGGGTATTTCGGAAGTGGGCGAAATGGAGAAATTACAATCAATCATACAACCAAGCATTGGCATTTTCACTAATTTAGACAGCAATCACAAGAAAGGATTTAGCGATTTAGCACAAAAAGCTAAAGAGAAACTGAAATTGTTTGAAAATGCTGATGTGATTATTTACAATAGCGATGATGCTTTTCTCAATGATGTGATTCAAACTTCAAAGTTGGCTCATAAGGCATTTGATTGGGGGAAATCGGATGATGCTGTTGTGAAAATAGAGAGTCGGGTTGTTCAAGACTTTAGTGAAATAGAACTTTTGTATCAAGATGAAAAAATGAGTTTTGACTTGGCTTTTACCGATACTAATTTGGTGAACAATGCCATACACGCTATCTGCACCCTCCTCTATCTTGGTTTTGATAGGGCTAAGATTGCCGCTAAGTTAAATGATTTAGAAGCGATTGACATCCGTTTGGAAGTGAAAGAGGGAGTTAATCATTCGCTCATCATTCGCGATACCTACAACTCTGATCTCAACTCACTATCTATCGCTCTCAATTTTCTTGACCAGCAAGTTAGCAAAGAGAACCTAAGAAAAACGGTGGTTTTGTCAGACATATTTCAAACAGAAATAGATCAAGATGAGCTCTATACAAAAGTTTCTGATTTGATATTATCCAAAAAAATAGATCGATTTATTGGTGTTGGAAGCAATATATGTGAGTTTAAACACCATTTTGAAAAGCTTGACAACCTGTTTTTTCATACAGTTGAGCAGTTGTTGCAATCAGAATGGATAGAAAACATCAAAGATGAAATTATTTTGCTGAAAGCGACACCATACTTCCAATTTGACAAAATAGAGGCACAGATAGAGCATAGAGTCAACAAAACCAGATTGGAAGTTAATCTAAATTCGATTGTTAAAAACCTCAACTATTTCCGTTCGAAGCTCAACCGCAAAACCAAAGTGATGTGTATGGTCAAAGCATTTGGATATGGGAGTGGTTCGGTAGAGATAGCAAAGATATTACAACACAATCGTTGCGATTATTTGGCAGTAGCATTGGCTGATGAGGGTTCGGAGCTACGAAAATCAGGTATCAAAATACCCATTGTAGTGATGAACCCCAAAGAAACAGCTTGGAACACCATCATACAAAACCATTTGGAACCCGAAATTTATAGTTTTAAGCTATTAAACTCATTTATAGAAGAGTTGGACCGACAAGCCATCACCGATTATCCCATCCACATCAAATTGGACACAGGGATGCACCGTTTAGGTTTTGAGGAGCAAGATTTACCCAAACTTATTGAGTGGTTGAGCATCAAAAATCAGGTGAAAATAAGTTCGATATTCTCACATTTGGCTGGTAGTGATGATGCAGAGTTTGATGATTTTACCAAGTTACAGATTAGCAGATTTAGGGCGTGGTCGGAGCAAATATCCAAAGCTTTTCAGCATAAAATATTGAAACACATCCTCAACTCGGCTGGCACTGAAAGATTTCCGCAAGAACAAATGGATATGGTGCGATTGGGTATTGGGCTATATAACATAACAGCACTACCTCAGGTTAAATTAGAGAATGTAGGGACGCTCCGCTCAGTAATTTTACAAATAAAAGAGTTGGAAGAGGGCGAAAGCGTTGGCTACAGTCGCCGTACATATTTGAAACGCAAAAGTAAAATCGGTGTGGTAGCTATTGGCTATGGCGATGGCTACAACCGCAAACTGAGTAATGGAGTTGGAGAGCTTTGGATCAATGGACAATATGTGCCCGTGGTGGGCAATATCAGTATGGATACATTGATGGTTGATTTGACTGGAGTAGAGGCAAAAGAGGGAGATGACATTGAGGTGTTTGGTGAGCACATAACTGTAGAAAGCATTGCTGAAAAGCTCGATACGATTGCCTATGAGGTATTGACAAGTATTTCGCAAAGGGTAAAAAGAGTGTATTACGTTGATTAATATTTTAATTCTATTTCAAAATTGATAGCTGCTTGGATCAAAGATATAAACGAAGCATCGGCAATGATGGAGAGTGCTGATGGTTTGGCTACACATTTCAATAAAAAATTGGTATTCATACTCTTTGAGTCGGAAAACCAAAACAGCGAGATGCTCAACAGCCACATCAAGGAGAAAGCAAACAACTTAAATATTGTCGATTTCGAGATTCGGTTTTTCACAGAAAGCAGTAGAGAAATTGCAACAGTTTGCGAAAAAGAGGAGTATTCATTTCTTCTTATTCAGTGGCAAGAGAAGCTCAACAAAGAGTTGCGAAAACATCTGTTATCATTGAGAAATTTGAGAATACCCTATCTCTTTTTCAAAGAAAATTTTAAAATTAATGATTTATGTAAAATAGCTGTCCCTGTCAGTTTTTTGATTGAAGATTACGAGAAAGCACAATTTGCAGCTGCTTTTGGTCGATTTTATCAGAGCGAAATAGAGATACTGTTGGCCAACGACTATGGCTCGAAAGCCGCCACTACCGCAGCAAAAATGGCAAATTTATTTGACAAGTTTGAACTCAATTACAACATAACGAAAGCCAAATCTGATAGCCACAAACTCCATAAAGAGATTTTGATGTTGAGCCAGCAAGATGATTATGAGCTTATCCTTATCACAGCTTCTCGCGAATATGGATTAGATGATTGGCTATTTGGGCTACCCGAACAAAAAATCATTAGAAAATCAAAAGTGCCACTGCTAATTATCAACCCTCGTAATGATTTGTATAGCCTATGCGATTAGATATATAAATTATTCAACAATTCGAACATGTTCTCCTTATATTTATAAACTAAAATCGTATCTTTGTTTTCAATTTCTAAAAATGATATTCAAATGAAGTTTTTCAAAAAACATTATAAATATTTCGTTGCAGCACTGATTTTTCTTGTTGTCCTTTTCTTTTCCAATCCATATAATCCTCGTGAGCGTTTCAAAACCTCAAGAAATATCAAACGTATTGAGAAAGAGATCGAATTTTATCAGAATGAGATTGAAGATTATTCCGAAAGAATTAATAAAATAGAGGCAGACACCCAAACATTGGAGAAGTATGCACGCGAGAACTTTCTTTTCAAAAAAGAGAATGAAGAAATTTTTATCATAATGGATGATGAAAACTAAGCTCCTCCTCCCTACTCGATTATAAATTTTACAAAACTAAAAAATATTTCTATGACCAAACAGCAACTCTACTTATCACAACTAATCGGTTCGATACTTGTAATAATCGGTTCGGCATTCAGATTTTTGGCACTCACCTCAATTATCGTTCCTATCACTTTTTCCATCGGAGCATTGTTGCTGATTGTTGTCTATTATATTCAATATCATAAACTAAAAGGAGTGAGCCAACGAACAGTGCGTTTGTATCGTTTAATGTTTTTTATCTCTTTACTTCTTGCTTTGGCAGCATATTTGATGTTTGTAAAAGACGAACGGTGGGTGGTCTTGGTGCTTATTTATGCATTGACCTCTGTTTTTCTATCATTCCGCGGTGAAAAACCAAACAACGATTATTTTGAAAAAGAAGAATGAAAAAGGAATTATTTTTATTATTTAGCTTTATAAGCCTTTCTGTTGCCGTCTATTCACAAGATTGTAACCCCTATTTCAATATCAAGAAAGGAACCATCATAGAGCGAGAAACTTATGATGCCAAATCGAAACTTGTCAATAAATCGACTGACAAAGTATTAGAAAACAAAAAGACCAATCGAGGCTTTGAATTAACAACGCAAAGCGAAATTATTGATAGTAAAGGTAAAAACTTAGGCAAAGTGGATGTGAAAAGTAGCTGCGTTGATGGTGCATATTACAGTGATATAAGTGAAATGATCAACAGCATATTACCCGAAAATGCAAAAGATAAGGTGCAAATTACAGCTGATAAAATCATCTATCCCAAAAATTTGAAAGTTGGCGACAAACTACCCAAAGCAAAAATAGAGATCTCGGCAGGTAAACTTATTAATATGGATTATGAGCTTAACAACCGTGTGGTGCAATCCAAACAGCGAGTTACGACCAAGAGCGGCACTTACGACTGCCTAAAAATCACCTACGACCTTAATATCAAGTTTATGGGCAACAAAAGTTTCAAAGTTGTCGAATATATTGCTCCTGGTTTGGGTGTGGTGAAGCAAGAGCAATACAGCAAAAACATGAAGTTGGAATCTTCGACAATGATTGTGAAAGTTAGTCCTTGATATATTTTTAATTCTCTACGCTTTTGAGTAATTTTGCAAATTAAAAGCAGATCAGATGCCTCGAATATTAGCAATAGATTATGGTAAAAAACGCATTGGTTTGGCAGTAACCGACCCATTGAAAATGATAGCCAATGGATTGGATACAGTAGCAACGCATACTATTTTCAATTATTTAGAAAGCTATTTTGAAAAAGAGGAGGTAGATACCATTGTGATCGGAGCAGCGTTACAGATGAGCGGTGAAGAGTCGGAAACGATGAAACAAATCCATCCATTCAAGAGGAGGTTGGAGAAGCTTTATCCAGATAAAAAAATTGTTTTTGTAGATGAGCGTTTTACCTCTGTTTTGGCACAAAAGGCGATTATAGAGGGCGGCATAAAGAAGCAAGAGAGACGCCACAACAAGGGATTGGTTGATAAGGTGAGTGCTACCATCATTTTGCAATCATATTTAGAGCAGACAAATCCTTTTACAATATAAAATATTAGCATACAATATATGATATTACCTATTTACACCTACGGACAAGCCGTGCTTCGCAAAGAAGCAGAGGATATCACAGCTGATTATCCTGAATTGACACAACTGATAGAGAATATGTTTGAAACTATGTACAATGCTGAAGGAGTGGGCTTAGCAGCCCCTCAAATAGGCTTGGGCATTCGACTATTGGTTATCGATTTGCTACCGTTTAAAGATGAAGACCCAGAGTTGGGGAGCTTTAAAAAAGTGATGATCAATGCACAAATCATCGAAGAGAGCGAAGAGGAGAACGATTATGACGAAGGTTGCTTGAGCATTCCCGGCATTACAGAAACTGTAACTCGTCCAGAGTGGATAAAAGTAGAATACTTAGATGAGAACTTTGAAAAACAGATTGAAGAGTATGATGGGTTCAGAGCTCGCGTTATCCAACATGAAGTGGACCATTTGGATGGGGTTTTGTTTACGGATTTGATTAACCCATTGCGTAAGCAACTGATTAAAAACAAATTAAAAAACATCACCAAAGGCAAAATGGATTGTAAATACAAAGTTAAAAGATAAGAAAGTTGGAGCGTGAATCCAACTTTCAACTTTCTGACTTCCTATTTTTGGACTTTCTCTTGGTGCTGTTATTTGTTTTTCTTTTATAGCTATTTTCAGCGTTGAAAGAGATGTCATCTTGTCTGTTTTTTCTTCCTCTTTTTCTATCATCTTTTCTTTCACCACCGTGATAATCATCTCTTCTACCCCTGCTACTGCGTGAACCTTTTGCTACATCAATCACCACATCTTTGCGAACCATAAAGGCATCCATCAATTGGTCTTGTTGGTCTTTGAAAACATCAAAGAATGTATATCGATTGGTGATTTCAATATCTCCTACCGAAATGCTTTTATCTTTAGTTACCCGATTGATTAACCCCAAGATGCGGCTTGGACTCATACCATCATCCTCACCAATATTAATTTTCAAACGCACTTTATCGCCTCTGCCTTTACGCCTTTTTGCACCATCACTGCGTTCGCGTTCATTCGATCTTTCGGTGTAGTTGATATCTTCTGAATCTTTGTAGTAGTCCAGAAAACGATTGAACTCCAAAGAGACAAAACGCTTGAGCAGCTCCTCTTTTGACATATATGCCAACTGATTATAAATCTGCTCCATAAATGGGTCAATCTGCTCCTCATTCACTTCTACATGTTGCATTTTATGAATTTGTGCAAAGAGTTGCTTTTTACAAATTTCAAGTCCATCAGGAATCAATTTGTAATCGAACTTGAAGTTGCTGTGCTTCTCTATCGCCCTGATTTTTCCTTTTTCGCGACTATGAATAATTGATACCGAAATACCCTTTTTATTTGCTCTACCTGTTCTGCCACTTCTATGGGTGTATATTTCGGGGTCATCGGGCAAGTTGTAGTTGATAACGTGAGTCAAATCATCAACATCCAATCCACGAGCTGCCACATCAGTAGCTACCAATAGCTGAATGTTTTTGATTCGAAATTTGTTCATCACATTATCACGCTGCACCTGCGACAAATCACCGTGTAGTGCATCGGCATTGTAGCCATCATACATCAATTTGTCAGCTACCATTTTGCACTCTTGCCTTGTGCGACAAAATACAATTCCATAAATTTGCGGATTCATATCCACCACTCTTTTGAGTGCTAAGTATCGGTTTTCTGCTTTTACCAAGTAGTAATCGTGTTGCACATTTTCATTGACCGAGTTTCTGCGACCGATAGAAATTTCGTGGGCATTGCTCAGATAGTTTTTCGCAATTCGCTCTATCTCTTTGGGCATAGTAGCCGAAAACAACAATGTTTGACGCTCAGGTGAAGCCTGTTCCAAAATACGCTCAATCTCCTCTTTGAAACCCATATTGAGCATCTCATCAGCCTCATCGAGCACCAAGTATTCAAGATCTGCTAAACTGATCTTATTTCGTTTCAACATATCCAACAACCTACCGGGCGTTGCTACAATGATTTGAGGTTCACGTTCAAGAGCACGCAACTGAACCCGAATATCCTCACCACCATACACACTCACCACTTTGAAACCTGAAATATGTTTTGAATAATCTTTCATATCCTTGGCAATCTGAATACAGAGTTCGCGTGTAGGAGATAAAATCAGTGCTTTCACCACCCTACCCGTTTCGTCAAGTTGATTGAGAATGGGTAAACCAAAAGCTGCTGTTTTTCCCGTTCCGGTTTGTGCTAATGCAACTAAATCTCCTTTTTTATTCATCAAAAAAGGGATAACCTCCTCTTGCACTGGCATTGCCTTCTCAAAACCAAGTTCCTCAATAGCCATCAATAGCTCAATGCGTAAATCTAATTCTTCAAATGTCATTTATAGTTTTTTAGCTTTGATGTTATAATTTAATTTAGCCATACAAGGTGGGACACAATTAACCCGAAATATTTACTGCAAAAACTTGTTGTCAGCAACATGTTATGATGAAAATGATTGAAATACGTTTGTCCCAAATTCGGGATATTGTATTTTCACCTTACTAGGATTTATTTTGACCTCTTTTTTGTTGCAAACCCTTTGCCGTACGATAGTGTAGCTTCAGGGTTTGACGCCTCAAATTTATCTTAAATAAATCTCATTAATAATCTGGGTTAAGCAACATACATTGCGGTTTCAAATGCGATTATAACAAAATAATATTAATAATACCTTCCTCTTATTTTAAAGAGCCTGCAAAGGTACAACAATTTTATTGGAGATTAGCTATGGTGATATAAAGAAGTTTGTCTTTATAGTGATAACAAGGGAAAAGGAGCAAAGAAATACTCTTTTTGATATGCAGCTCCCGTATCTATTATTTATTTAGATGATTATGGGATATGTGTAATTCAGTTTATATTCGATAGATATTCAGTAGATATCCAATGGTTATTCAATTGATTTTTAGTTCTTAACTTTTAACTTTACGAACTTAACACTTTCACCTCAACTCACCTCACCTTTTTCTTACAAAATAATAGAAAGAAGCCAACAACAGCATTATCCATAGCCCATTGCCTACAGGAACTACAGGCTCCATGCCTTCT
>CAYFRA010000056.1:0-10548 GCA_964345395.1 uncultured Paludibacter sp.
AGGGGGCTGGGGGGCTTACAAATTCCCTAATAATTTCTTCTGCCTCTTTTTTAGCAATTTCTAAATCATCATTTACCACCACTTTATCAAACTTATCTTTAAAACCAAGTTACAAAAGTAATAGATAGCGAGAGGGAGTAAAAGGATGATATTACCGTCATTTTACTTCCTCTTCGATTTGTATATCTGCCATTTCGAATAGAATGAATAAGCTAATTACGCATCCCTGATACCACTTTTAGTTCTTAGCTTTTATCTTGAAATTAGATCCTTAAAGGTTTATTAGCAAAATTGAAAAGTAAGCACAAAACTTCACTGGATGGCAATAATTATCTCTACTAATCTCACCATAGGCAAGGGGATTGAAGGGCTGGAGCTTGGTTACTCCACCACTTTCAATGCTTCATCAACCGCATTCAATAACGGCTCGGTTGAAATCTCTCTGCCAACAGCATTTTTCATCCACACTTGAGGAATAATACGCCCTTGTGTGTACATTCGTTGCATTTCGTCAGCTATATTTTTGCCTTTCATCGCTTGCTCCACCTGGAAAGAAATCAAATGCCCAATCGGATAATAAGCCAGATAGAGCGGATAATCAATCATATGCGAATAGATAGCTAAAATCGGCTCATCATTATCGCCCAAAATACCGGCATAATATTTATTCCAAACCTCTTTGGCTGCATCTATAACAGCTTCCTTTAGTTGGGCTGGAGAGGCGTTTGGATTGGCATACATCCACTCCCACACAGCAATATCCACCAAAGCAACACCCATTATTTCAAAGCTCGACCAAAAACTATCCAAAGCTAAGAGAGCATCAGCTTGTGAGCCGCTTGAAGCCATGCCCATTACATCCAAATCTCGCTTTTGGAAAAGAAATGCAACAGCTTCTGTGAAAGCATTGTTAGGCACACCACGCAACATCCAATAATCAACATCATAGAGCGTAATAGTTTGCTCAACATTGTGTCCAAACTCGTGAACAGCGATATTGTAGCCTTTGTAATCCATGCCTGTTTCAGCAACACGAGTTCTCAAACGAGCTTTATCATCTTTCATCACTGCACCCCAAGCGTGCCCAGCACCTGTGGATGGATCCACTTGCACCAATGATGCAATGCGATTTGCTTCGGCTGGTGTCCAACCCAATTTCATCATAATATTGGGCAAATCTTTTTCCAAAGCCATTGGATTTGGGTATTTTTGGGCAATAATCTGATCCAAATAACTTTCTGATATTTCGCCACGCTCTTTGAAACCATCGTACCAAATATCGAAAGGACGAAGCTCGCGACCCAAACGTTTTGCCATCAGTTGAGCTACTTTTTTTACTTGTGGTGAAGAGAGTAAACCATCAAAAAGAGTTTTCACATCCTCAACTGGTATTTCCATTTGCTGATTAAAGTTTCGTTCAATGGCATTTGGGTAGTGAGTTGAATAGTTATCTAATTTTCTCATCGCATTGAAGTTGCTCATCAAAGTAGCATATCTTATATCACCCTCGGGTTTTACATCTACCTTCTCGCCATTTCGACTCACCTCATTCGAATATGGATTCCATTGATAATCAGCATTATTGATCACATCTGCTGGAATACTTTGGTCGATGATGCGTTTCATGACTTGATACACCATCTCCTGCTTTTCCAATCCACGCTCCGTATCTGCATAATTCGATTTTAGCTCGTCACGCAATCCCCAATGCGTTATTAAACTCATATTCTCAGGAAATAAACTTTCTCCATTATCATTGAGCAAACTCCCCATTTTGATATTGTAGTTGGAAATATAATTATCCGCTTTGGTCAAAGTTTCCGCAGCAAATTGTTGCACATCAGCAGGCGTGCGTGAAGTGAAAGCATCACCCATACGTGCATAAGCCCACTCTTTACGACTCCAATTTTCGCCAAGTTCAGTTTTTTCTTGAAGAGTATAAAAAGGGAAATTTAGTGCTGCTACAAAAGCTATTTTGTTTTTGTAAAAATCATCTTGCAAATGAGCAGTAGCATCCCACGAAGCAAAAAGCATATCCACTGGCGATGCTTCCCAGCCTGTAAGTTGGATAGGCTCTTTGAGTTGCACATCAATTTTATGAAGTTGCCCTTGCACAATCTCCAAATTTCTTTCAATACGATTATACAAAGCCTCTAAAGCATCGGCATCAGCAACAAAATATTCTTCACAAAAAACAGCAAAATCTTCACTGTTGCCATCTTCTTTCGTCCACAAATCGGCTACTTGTTGCACACCTCGCTCAATACGAAACTGATACTCCTTACCATATTTATCTAAAAGTTTTTGTTGAACTTTTTCAGTACTCGAATGAGAGATTGATTGACCTGCTTCTCTTGTTTGTTGTTGATTGCAAGCTAATAAGGCAAAAAGAGAAAAAAACAGTAGTGATAAATTAAAATTCTTTTTCATGGCTAAAGTTATTTCATTATTATGAATTCTTTTGAATATCTTACAAAGATAATGGAAGTTCTCAATTAATCATAATTTATAAGAATTTCTATCTCTATTTGACTATCGTGCTCCAATTATTGGGAATAATTGATTATTTTTGTTCACATTTTAAAATAAAAACATGAAAACTTATAAATACTTCCTTGTATTGATTGTGTTCAGCTTAGTTGTGGTTTCCTCTTGCCAGAAAAAACAGCGTGATGAACAAAACGCAGATGGTCTTACGCTATTAGATATTGAAAAGGAGATAGTGCCGAGCTATATCGACTCAAGTTACTATTTTCAGCGTTTGGAAATCTTAGCAAATGGAGACACAACAGGATTATGGCCAGTGAAGAATCAGCCCTTACCTTTGAGCAATGCACTGCTTCCAAAAAATAGAATAGTGGCTTTTTATGGCAATCTATATTCAAAGAAAATGGGAGCATTGGGTGAATATGCCCCTAAAGAGATGTGGCAAATGCTGAATGAAGAGGTTGAGAAATGGGAGAAAGCAGACCCATCAACACCTGTTATCCCAGCTTTGCACTATATAGCTGTAGTGGCTCAAGGTGATGCAGGCAAAGATGGTATGTATCGTTTACGTATGCCTTTTGATCAAATAGATTCAGTATTGCGTATTGCAGAAATGCAAAACAACACACAAGTATTTTTAGATATTCAAGTGGGTTTGAGTAAAATTCAAGATGAACTTCCTCAACTTGAAGAGTATTTGAAAATGCCCCACGTGCATCTAGGGATTGATCCTGAGTTTTCGATGAAAGATGGAAGCAGACCAGGCAAGCGTATCGGCACTTTTGATGCGGCTGAAATCAATTACTGTTCAAAATATCTTGCTGACTTAGTAAAAGAGCACAAACTACCACCTAAAATGTTTGTGGTTCATCGATTTACACAAGGTATGCTAACTAATTATAAAAACATCGAGCTAAATTCAGAAGTGCAAATTATCATCGATATGGATGGCTGGGGCGCTCCTTATTTGAAATTTGGTACACATAGAAACCACATATACAAAGAGCCAATACAGTTTACTGGATTCAAGATATTTTATAAAAATGATATTAAAAATCCACCACATAAGCTTTTAACACCAGAAGATTTACTCACACTGATACCACAACCAAGCTATATTCAGTATCAGTAGAAAAATTTTAATAGTAAAAACCACTTTTAATTCTACCATAATATTTTTCTTTAAAATGTAAATAATTTGTTTGTATCCATTAGACAGAGCAAAACAAGTTTTGGTTACAAATCTGTGAAATTATTTTTGTTTGACTTTTACTATTAAAATTAAGCTCAAAAAAAATAGCTGCTTTGAAATAAAGCAGCTATTTTTTCATTTCTTTTTCTTAGACGAAATTTTTTCTATCTCCTCTTTGAGGTCAATTTCTTCACCTTTTTTATCATAAAACTTATACTGTAGAAAACCCAATCGCTGTGATGGGATAATTTTGGATGACATTCCATACTTCATTTTCCATTTCATTTTTAAAGATGGAAACCCTTTTGATAGATAGGCATCTACGTATGGATGCACGTGAAGCTTAAACTCTTTGGTTTTGAGTTTTTTTACCAACAGTGCAATTTTGCTCTCCAACTGATCAGTAAACAACAGAGATGGTTTTGATACTCCCGTACCAAAACAGGTAGGACAGGTTTCTTCCATATCGATCTCTATCTCTGGTCGAACACGCTGTCTTGTTAGCTGCATCACTCCAAATTTGCTTAAAGGCAAGATGTTGTGTTTTGCTCTATCGTTTGACATATTTTGACGAATACGCTCATACAACTTTTGTCTATGTTCGCCATCGTGCATATCAATAAAGTCAATTACAATAATCCCTCCCATATCTCTCAACCTAAGCTGTCGGGCTATCTCATCAGCCGCAGCCAAATTGACTTCATAAGCATTTGATTCTTGATCGCTACCAGCTTTTGTTCGATTACCGCTATTCACATCAATCACATGCATTGCTTCTGTGTGTTCGATAATCAGATAAGCTCCACTTCTAAAAGAAACGGTCTTACCTAAGCTTGATTGAATCTGCTTGGTTATTCCAAAATTGTCAAAGATTGGGACATCAGCTTTGTAAAGCTTCACTACCTCCTGCATATCGGGTGCTATCAGCTCAACGTAATCCTTCACCTCATTATACACATTTCTATCGTTTACAAAAATGTGTTTGAAGCTGGAATTGAACATATCTCTGATAATTCCTACAGTGCGACCTAATTCTTCTGCTACTAACGTAACTCCTTGCGATTTTTGAATCTTGGGGACGGTTTCTTCCCATCTTTTCAGCAAGATTTTCATCTCGTTATTGAGTTCAGCTACTTTTTTTCCTTCTGCAACAGTACGTGCTATCACGCCAAAACCTTTTGGTTTGATGCTCTGTATCAATTGCTTTAGTCTTATTCGCTCTTCATCGTCTTTTATCTTCTGTGAGATAGAAACTTTATCAGCGAATGGAATTAAGATTAAAAATCTACCAGCCAAAGAGAGCTCTGATGTCAATCGAGGCCCTTTAGTAGAGATAGGCTCTTTGGATATCTGCACCACAATCTCTTGTCCGGATTTTAGCACATCTGTTATTGAACCATTCTTCTCAATATCGGGAAGATTTTTAAATCTACTCAGACTGATTGGTTTTTTTCGGTCGCCACTTTTTAACAGTCTGACGTAGTCATTTACGGTGTTGAAATTAATACCTAAATCAAGATAGTGTAAAAAAGCGTCTTTTTCGAATCCTACATCTACAAAGGCTGCATTAAGACCGGGCATAATTTTTTTGACCCTTCCCATATAGATATTCCCAACAGCAAAATTTTCATTAATGCCCTCTTCGTTGAGCTCTACAAGTCTTTTGTCTTCCAGCAGCGCAATTGAAATTTTAGATGCTCTCACATCTACTACTAATTCGCTTGTCACGTCTTGAATTTTTAATTTTCAATGATATTCTACTGAGTTATAACGCTTTATACCCAGACCAAATATCACTTTTTTATTGATTAATACTACAAAAAAAACAAACTCAATACCCTTCCTATTGAAGCAGGCAAAAGTTTGTTTCTTTTATTTTTCTCCAAAGAAAAGTACTTAAAAATAGAACTTATTTCTTTTTATGTCTATTTTTTCTTAATCTCTTTTTTCTCTTGTGTGTTGACATTTTATGTCTTTTTCTTTTTTTACCGCTTGGCATTTCTCTTTATTTTTAAAATATGATCGTTATAATTTATTTATCTTTTACTAGCTCAACAAATGTTTTCGAGGGTTTGAAAGCTGGGATTGAGTGAGCTGGAATAACTATTGAAGTATTTTTCGAAAT
Organism: uncultured Paludibacter sp.; assembly: GCA_964345395.1. Taxonomy (GTDB): domain Bacteria; phylum Bacteroidota; class Bacteroidia; order Bacteroidales; family Paludibacteraceae; genus UPXZ01. The sequence goes on from CAYFRA010000056.1 coordinate 5,805, forward strand.
ATTTCTTGCTGTTTTTTCTGCTCTTTGTTTTACTATAAAACTACCAAATCCACGTAGATACACATTTTCCTCTCTTGCTAATGAGTTTTTTACAACCTCCATAAACATCTCAACAGTTTTTAAGATATCAGTCTTATCTATTCCTGTCTGGTCTGCTATTTCCTTTACAACATCTGCTTTAGTCATTTTTAATTTTATATTTAAATTGTTTTACATCAAATATTATCTCTATTGAATAATAGATATTTTTTTAAATGGACTGCAAATATACTGCTTTTATTTATAATAAAAAATTAAGCAGTATATTTTTAGAAAATATTTTTTAGCAATAGAGTGTTATTCAGTTTATTGGTTGATAATTTCAGCTATTTCATCGAGAGATAAATTACGTCCTAAGATCTTACCGCTTTTATCCAACAAGATAGTAGCTGGAATAGCATTTACAGCATATAACTTGGCTGCTTCACTATCCCAAAATTCTAAATCTGACATATGAGCCCACTCTAATTCGTATTTTGCGATAGCACTCAACCACTCTGTTTCTGTTTTATCAAGCGACACACCTAAAATTTCAAAGTTGCTACCTTTGTTTTCTTCGTAAAAAGCTTTTAGTTCAGGAAAAGCATTGATACAAGGACTACACCACGAAGCCCAAAAATCAATTAAAAGATAGTCTGTTTCACCTACAAAATCAGAAAGCGAAGTTGGGATACCTTCTGGGTCATTCATAGTAAAATCGATATAGTGAGCTCCTACAGCTGTTTTTTTCTCTACTTCAAATGATTGAATCATTTTAGCAACATTAGGGTTAGCACGAGTTTTATCGTTCATTTTCTCAATGATTTTTGCTTTGTGCTCACTCTCCATTTCCCAAAAACGTGATAAAAAGATATGATTACCTGCTACCGTGTTCACATTTTTAATAGCATAATCTAAACCTAATTTATTGTATTGGTCTATCAGCACACTTATTTCCGCATTCATCTCTTCTATCTGCTCATCAGTCATTTTTCGACCATATTTTTTTCTATAGTGTTTTGATATTTTTTCTGCCTCATTTTCAATTTTTCTCTCCTCTTGGTTGTATTTAGATAGTACATCATTATTTTTACTACCAGTAACCACAATAATGTAGTTGCTATCAGCTACAGCCTTTAATTTTGCATTTTCTAAAACAAAATTATTGATGATTTTGTTTTTTCCACCCTTAGATTCAACTCTAATTTGAACCACCTTTGGTTCATCTACTTGACCAGTAAATTCAAATTTGTCATCTACAATTTTTGTTTTATCTAAAAACTGAAAATCGCCATCGACATATTCCGTAATATATGCATTTACGAAATTCTCTTTAGATAAGTTTTTCAATTCACCTGAAATTTTATATTCAGATTTTTGACAAGATGCCAGTGCTATAATTAATAGTAAAGGCAAAAACAATTTGCTTTTAATTTTTAAGTTATTCATTTTTATTGTTTTGAAATTTGTTAATAACACTTTATTTTAAGTCATTATATTTGTGCATAGTGATAATCAGTATTAGCTTTGCACATTGAGTTATATACTACAGCAAATATTGTGCAAAGATGCGAAATTTTTAGATATTCTACAATACTACGAGATAATTAATGCTTATTTTGTACAAAGTGATTGGTGGATATTGATAATTAGATTTTATGAATAGAAATATTGAGAAACAAATCCGAAAACAGCTACATCAATGGTACAGACAGCATAAAAGAGATTTGCCTTGGCGACACACAAAAGACCCATATAAAATTTGGGTTTCAGAAATCATTTTACAGCAAACGAGAGTAGCTCAAGGCTACGATTATTTTTTAGAATTTATCAACACTTTTCAGGATATTGAAGCATTAGCAAGTGCTAAGGAAGATGATGTGTTGAAGGTTTGGCAAGGATTAGGCTACTACTCAAGAGCCATAAATATGCATAAAACCGCCCAAATTATTGTTGCTCAATACGGTTCTACATTTCCTCAAACTTATGCTGAAATAATCTCTCTACCGGGTATCGGTAGCTATACCGCCGCTGCCATCCTGAGTTTTTCATTCGATCAAAAATATGCTGTGGTTGATGGCAATGTAATGCGCGTTTTGGCAAGGCTTAATAAAATAGATACACCTATTGACACGACCGAAGGTAAAAAACAACTATCCAACATAGCTCAAAATTTATTAGATAACGACAATCCCGCACTGCACAATCAAGCCATTATGGAGTTTGGCGCACTTCAATGCACACCCAAAAACCCAGTTTGCGAAAGTTGCGTGCTCAATTCTTTTTGTCTATCATATAAAAACAACACTGTAAATTTATTGCCAACAAAAAGAGGAAAAATAAAAATCAAACAGCGACATTTCAACTTCCTATTAATCAACGACAAAAATGGTTTTTATATTGAAAAACGTGAGCAAAACGATATTTGGAAAAACCTGTATCAGTTACCTCTCATTGAGTCTGATAAAAGTTTGGAGTGGATCGATTTATTACAAAATGAGCAATTTTTAAAAATAGTTGAAAATATTGAGTTTGAATTAAAAACAGAGATAATCACTTTCAAACATCTACTCACACATCAAACTATTTTTGCCAAGTTTTTTACTCTCAATCTAATAAATGGTCAAATTGAGCAATTGATTAAAATAAAACCTGAAGAATTGCTTGATTATGCAGTCCCAAAAGTGATAGAATTGTTTTTTAATAAAATCAATGAAGAATAAATTGATAAAATATTGTACTTTTGCCTAATACTTATAGATTTTTAGATTATGGATGATTCAATAATTATAGAGGATTTTCAAGAGCACGTCGGAGAAGCAGATGTTGTAGATGATAAAAAAATGGTTTTACGAACTGAGGGTTTGGTAAAAAAATATGGCAAACGAACTGTCGTCGATAACGTATCAATCCAAGTTAGTCAGGGTGAAATTGTAGGTTTACTTGGGCCCAATGGAGCAGGAAAAACAACTACTTTTTATATGACAACAGGACTTGTTACCCCAAATTCGGGAAAGATATTTCTTGATGATGAAAATATCACTGGATTTCCTGTATTCAGAAGAGCTCAACGCGGCATAGGATATTTGGCACAAGAGGCATCCGTTTTTCGCAAAATGAGCGTTGAAGATAACATTGCATCCATTCTTGAGATGACAAAGTTTAGCAAAGCGTATCAAAAAGAGAAACTTGAAACATTAATTAGTGAGTTTAACTTAGAACACGTAAGAAAAAATAAAGGCGACAGGCTTTCGGGTGGTGAAAGACGTAGAACTGAAATAGCACGCTGCTTGGCAATAGAGCCTAAATTCATTATGTTAGATGAGCCTTTTGCTGGAGTTGACCCTATTGCTGTGCAGGATATACAAGATATTGTTTGGAAACTGAAAGATAAAAATATTGGCATATTAATTACTGACCACAATGTGGACGAAACCCTGAGTATTACTGACAGAGCTTATATGCTTTTTGAAGGTAAAATAATGTTTCAAGGCACATCAGATGAGCTTGCAGCAAATCCGATTGTGAGAGAAAAATATTTAGGTAGAGATTTTGAATTGAAAAAGAAAACACGGCTGTAATTGTCAAAACTAATATAATTTGTCTAATATAGGTGATAAAAAAAGCATTGTAGCAAGCTCAAAAAAGGAGATCGAAGGAGCTTATCGGGCTAAGTTACACATTCTTGGCTCTGGGGCCGCTTTGCCAAGCAAAAATTATTTTCCCAGCTCTCAAATATTCCAATTGCGCGAAAAACAATATATGATTGACTGTGGCGAAGGAACACAAATTCGACTTCAAGAGATGAAGATAAGCACATCTCGCCTCAACCATATTTTTATATCTCATTTACACGGCGATCATTTTTTTGGACTATTTGGGTTAATCTCAACTTTTGGTATGCTGAAACGAACTGCCGATTTACATATCTACGCACATCCCGATTTGGAAAGAATAATGACACCGATGCTCTCTTTTTTCAGTGCCGACTTGAGCTATTCCATCATTTTCAACCCTATCAATCCTTTCGAACACAAACTGATATACGAAGATAGAAGCATTGAAATTTACACCATTCCTCTCAAACATCGCGTCCCTGCTTGCGGATTTCTTTTTAATGAGAAGATAGGACAACCTCACATCAATCGGGAGATGATTGATTTTCATAAAGTTCCCATATCAAAAATAGGTCGTATGAAACTTGGTGACGACTTTATCAATGAAAGTGGCGAGGTGATACCCAATTCAAAATTTATATTTCCTCCCACCCCACCTATTCGGTATGCCTACTGTTCGGATACTTTATATAGTGAAAAAATAATTCCTTTTATCAAAGATGTTGATTTGCTCTATCATGAAGCAACATTTGCTGAAAGCGAAGAGAAGCGTGCTCAAAAAACTATGCACTCAACTGCCAAACAGGCTGCAAAAATTGCAAGAGAAGCAAAAGTTAATAATTTGATTATCGGACATTTTTCAGCCAGATATGAAGATAAAAGTATTTTATTGAACGAAGCAAAAACTATATTTGAAAACACTTTTTTAGCTGAAGATAAAAAAACTTATTATATTATTTAATAAATCTGTTCTAAAACTTTTCTATTTAAATATTTGTTATTAAATTAGTAAACTTTTAGCATCTAATATTAATATATTTTATTTAAAATTGATAGATTATGAAAACAAAAATCTTTATTCTATTACTTTTGCTATTTATATCATTCAA
>CAYFRA010000057.1:0-10207 GCA_964345395.1 uncultured Paludibacter sp.
TGAATGTACGGCTTAATGTATCATTCAATGCACGGTTGATTGACTCACGTGTATCTCGTTTCGGATAGAGTTGTTTGTTTTCACGAATACGGTCAAAAATAACCACTTTATCATTCACAGAGAATCCTAAGTAAGTAAGCAAGGCTGCAATAAATGTTTGGTCAACCTCCATCGAGAATGGAAGAATACCCCACAGTAAAGCAAACACTCCAAGAATGATGAGAACGTCGTGAATCAGCGAAACAAGCGTTCCTATAGAGAAACCAAAGTCTCGGAATCTGATTAAAATGTAAAGAGCAATTAGAGCTAAAGCAATAATAACAGACCACACAGCTGAACGTTTGATATCATCCGCTACAGTAGGACCTACTTTTTGTGAATTAATCATGTTGTGAGCAACAAAACTTTGCATATCCACATCATCTCCTAAGAGTGGCTGTAAACCTTGATATAATTTTTCTAATGCAATATTATCTGCATTTTCAGAGTTATCATCAACCAAGTATTTTGTTGAAATACGAACTTTATCATTGTTTGTACCAATAGTAATAACCTGAGCGTTTTCACCCTCAAATGCATCTTCTAACACGCTTCTCACCTCATCAGGCGAAGTTTGGTCAGCAAATTGCACAATGTAATTTCTACCACCGCTAAAGTCAATACCATAATTCATACCTCTAAATACTAATCCCGATATGGCAATCACCATTAATGAAATTGAGATAATATATGACACTTTACGTTTGCCTATAAAGTCGATTGAAAGATTTCGTAAGAAATTTTTAGTTAATTTAGTATGGAAAGGCAATTGTTTTGCATTTTCACGATTAGCATAAGTGTCCAACATCATACGTGTAAAGAACACCGAAGTGATAAACGATGTGATAATACCGATAATCAATGTCGTAGCAAAACCCTGTATTGGACCTTGACCGAAGATAAACAACACGATACCTGTTAATAAAGTGGTAACGTTGGCGTCGATAATAGCTGAAATAGCATTACTAAATCCTTCTTCAACAGCACGTTTCATATTCTTACCAGCTGCCATCTCTTCCCTTACACGCTCATAGATCAGCACGTTACCGTCCACCGCCATACCGAGCGTCAGCACAATACCCGCAATTCCAGGCAGTGTCAATACCGCCCCAAACGATGCTAAGATGCCGAATAAGAAAAACACGTTGATAAGTAGAGCTGTATCTGCAATCAAACCAGGAATTAATCCATAGTAGATAATCATATAGAGCAGTACCAAAACGAAAGCGATGATGAATGACCAAAGACCGCTATTGATAGCCGATTGACCCAAAGATGGACCCACAACGTCTTCTTGAACAATACGAGTAGGAGCAGGCATTTTACCCGATTTCAATACGTTAGCCAAGTCTTTCGCTTGTTCAGGTGTAAAACGTCCGGTAATACTTGATTGACCACCAGAAATTTCGTTTTGAACGGTTGGGTAAGAATAGATATAATCATCAAGTGTAATAGCTATTGATTTACCGATATTTTCTTTTGTAAGACGCGCCCAAGTTTTTGCACCCTCGGCATTCATCGTCATACTCACAGAAGCAAACGCTGAATGTTGTTCAAATTGATCTTTTGCATCAGTGATAACGCTACCTGTTAGAGGAGCTCTACCGTCACGGCTACTAATTTTGATAGCAACCAACTCAAAATACTTTTCACTTGGGTCAGCAGCATTGATGCTCCAACGAAGGCCTAAGTCACGTGGTAGCACATCTTTAACTTGCTTCAGGTTGAAGTAACTATTGATAAGAGCTGTGTCTTTACCCTCAGCCATTCCCACAACAGGACCTCTTGATATCTGACCGCCATAAACATTCAAAGCCAAAACAGCAAAAAGGGGATTTTCTTTTCTTGTTTTTTCATCTATCTGATCTCTATCTGATTCTGCTTTTTCCTGAGCGATTAGAGCTTTAAGGCTATCGGTTGCAGCTTTTTGTTCTTCGATAATATCTGCTACAATATCAGTTGTTTTTTCTACTACATCGTCAGCTTTATCTATCGCCGCTTCTGTAGTTTCAAACTCCTCATCGCCGATAACTCCCGATCCCAATAAATTAGCTAAAACATTATTAGCTTCTGAAAGGTTATTTACAATCTCACTCAACTCATAAGTAGGCCAAAACTCTAAGTTTGCAGAACCTTGAAGCAGTTTACGAACACGCTCTGGCTCTTTAACACCTGGAAGCTCTACTAAAATACGTCCAGAACCTTCAAGTTTTTGAATGTTAGGTTGAATAACTCCAAAACGGTCAATACGTGTTCTTAGTACGTTAAATGAGTTGTCAATAGCATCGTCAATCTCTTTTTTCAATACAGTGTAAACCTCGTCGTTTGAGCTGCTTAAAGTCAATCGGTCTTTCAAATCGAAAGTGCTAAAGATAGTAGCAAGTTGAGCCTGAGGGTCAACTTCTTTGTAGGATTGCACAAACAAGTCAAGATAAGCTGTTCCGCTACCTGCTTTTTGTTTGGCAGTAGCCATCTCTAAAGCTTTGTTGAAATTTTCTGATGTGTTGTAGTTGGCAAGTGCACGAATAATATCAGGAACTGACAACTCAAGCGTAACGTTCATACCACCTTTTAAGTCAAGCCCAAGGTTAACACCTTTTTGACGGGTCTCTTTTAGTGTGTAGTTTAGATACACTTTTTCTTTACCAACTGAGTCAATGTAGCTGTAGTATGCAGCATTACCTACGCTATCTAACTGAGCACTTTGCTCTTTTGCTGTTAGGTTAGCAAAAGCATTTGAGTTTTCAAATTCAGCTTTAGCCACTGCTGCCACGGCATCAGCTCTTTTTTCGTACTTCATTGTCACCAAATTGAATGACAAATAGAAGGCACAAATGAGTGCTAGTGCTATTCCTAAAATTTTTACAAGTCCTTTATTTTGCATGGAAATGTTTATTTATTAAGTAATTGATTAAAATTCAAATTTTAAAAGGACTGCAAATATACAATATTTTTTAATATCATCATATTTATTATGTAGATAAGCATTGATTTTTCAAAAAATATTGCAAGTTTTATACAAATCTTTTGTGTTAATGAGATTTTTTTGCACCAAAATTTGTTCAGTACAACAAAAAGCAGTATCTTTGTACTCAGAATTTAATAAAACATATCGCGGAGTGGAGCAGTGGTAGCTCGTTGGGCTCATAACCCAAAGGTCGTTCGTTCGAATCGGGCCTCCGCAACTAAGAAAGACCTCAGTAATTAATTTTGCTGAGGTTTTTTTATCGGCATATTTTTTGTTGAATATTTTCTGATAAAATTTAAATTAAATGATATGGAAAAATTTAATGATATAATTAACTCCGGAGTACCTGTTTTAGTAGATTTTTATGCAGTATGGTGTGCTCCTTGCAAAGCAATATCGCCTATTATTCAACAAGTTGCAAGCGATGTTCACGGCAAGGCTCGCGTATTGAAAATAGACGTTGATAAAAACCCACAATTAGCAGCACTTCATCAAATCCGTGCTGTTCCTACTTTAGCTATATTCAAAAATGGATCGATAGTTTGGCGCCATTCGGGCGGAATAGACAAACAGAGTTTATATCAAAAATTATTGAGTTTTGTATAAACACTAAGCAAGTTTTCCAACTTTTATGTCTAACTTTGTAATTATAAGCTTACTTACAAAGTAGTATCTTTTATTCATTTATAATCATTTTTGAGAAATAACTTAATTTCCTAAATAGAAAAACATAATACATTATGAAACAATTTTTAAAATTCACATTAGCTACAATAGTAGGAATAATCATCACCTCACTGATAGGTTTGATGATTTTATTTGGAATTATTGGAGCAGCAGCAAGTAGTTCTGACAAAGCTGTAAAAGTGAAGTCAGACTCAGTTTATGAAATCGAACTTAAAGGGCAATTGGTAGAGCGTTCGGAGGAAGATCCTTTTGCTGATGTATTTTCAAGTGCATTTGGTCAAAGTGTAGCATCTATAGGATTAGATGACTTGTTGGCAAATATCAAAAAAGCCAAAGAAGATGACCATATCAAAGGAATATATTTGAACGGGGGTTCGCTTTCTGGGGCTTATGCCTCTATCAAAGAGTTGCGTGACGCATTGCTTGACTTCAAAGAGTCAGGAAAGTTTATTGTAGCATACGCGGACACCTACACACAAAAAAATTATTACTTATCTTCGGTTGCTGACAAATTGATGATCAACACCAAAGGGATGATTGAGTTTCAAGGAATTGCTTCAAATACGATGTTTATCAAAAACACATTGGATAAACTTGGCGTGGAGATGCAAATCGTAAAGGTAGGCACCTACAAATCAGCTGTCGAGCCATACATTGAAACTAAAATGAGCGATGCCAATAGAGAACAAGTAACGGTTTTCACCCAGTCGATATGGGATAACATTTTGTCTGAAATTTCGGCAAGCCGTGACATTGATGTTGAGACATTAAATAGCATAGCTGATGAAATGATGACTTTTCAAGCTACTGAAATTTACATCGAAAACAAGCTTGTTGATGGCTTGGTATATGCCGATGAGATGGAAGAAGTTTTGAAAGAACTTGTAGAAGTAGAGAAATACAAAGACATCAATTTTGTATCACACAAAATGATGAACAACGTGAAGCATACTGTAAAAATGCAAAAAGAGCGTATTGCGGTTGTGTATGCAGTAGGTGGGATAGATACAGAGACTACAGGATCAGGAGGAATAAACTCAACAAAATTGGTTAAAACACTCAATCAAGTAAAAGATGACAAATCGATAAAAGCTGTGGTATTTCGTGTAAACTCTCCCGGTGGCAGCGCTTATGGTTCAGAGCAGATTTGGAGAGCAGTAACACAGCTAAAAAAGGAGAAGCCTGTTATTGTTTCGATGGGTGATTATGCCGCATCAGGAGGTTATTACATCTCTTGCGAAGCAGACTCTATATTGGCACAACCCAACACTTTGACAGGTTCGATTGGTATTTTTGGAACTATTCCAAATATTGCAGGATTGAACAAAAAAATAGGCTTAAACTATGATGGTGTTAAGACCAATAAAATGTCAGATGCCATTGATTTGAATCGTGCATTTACTCCAGATGAGAGAAATTTGATGCAAGCTTATGTTAATGAGGGCTATGAGCTGTTTGTAAAGCGTTGTGCAGATGGCAGGGATATTGAGGTTGATGAACTCAAGAAAATTGCAGAAGGTAGAGTTTGGACAGGCGAAGACGCTGTTGAACTTGGCTTGGTTGACGCTTTGGGAGGTTTGGATGATGCCATTAAAATTGCTGCTACAAAAGCCAATTTGGATAAATACATGGTGAAAAGCTATCCTGAGAAAGAGGACTTTATGACCAAATTGTTGAAAGATTTGAATACAGACTTTGAAGCAAGATGGATGAAGAAAACATTAGGCAACGAAGCCTATCAAGTGATGATGCAGATTGAAGCAGCAAAAAACATGAATGGGCTTTATACTTTGATGCCATTTAACATTACAATGAATTGATATTGATAAATCATTGCTACAATAAGGCGATGCAAGTTTTATCTTGCATCGCTTTGTTGTTTTAGCACACTTCTATTTTATATAAAATAAAGAGATAAACAGAAATTATTTTTATCTTTGTAGCTACCAAATGGCAAAAACGCATAAAAATATTGTTTATTTCGCTTTTTCCCTGATTTATGGGTTTATAACAAGTGTTCGAAATTGGCTATTCGATATAAAGATATTGAAAAGCAGAAGTTTTGAACTACCAATTATCAGTGTAGGCAATTTGGCAGTTGGGGGCACAGGCAAAACACCACATGTAGAGTTTTTGCTCAAAAACTTAAGCTCAGAGTGGAAAAGTGCTGTGTTGAGCAGAGGGTATAAGCGGAAAACAAAGGGATTTCAGGTTGCACTGATGTCAGACAATGCAGAGAGTGTAGGTGATGAACCTTGGCAAATTTTCAGTAAATTTGCACCAAGAGTAATCGTTGCTGTTGATGAAAAAAGAGTGAGAGGGGTAGAGCAAATAATCGGTTTGAAACAAGGAGTAGAGTTGATTATATTAGACGATGCCTATCAACATCGATACATAAAACCTGGTTTATCCATACTACTTACTGATTTCCACAATCTTTATTTTAACGACTTTATGCTACCATATGGCACTTTAAGAGAGAAACGAAGGAATAGCAAGCGAGCGGATATCATCATTGTAAGCAAATGTAATGAAGAAGAGTTAGAAAAAACAGATATAGAAAAACTGAAAAGAAAATTGAAGTTGAAAGTGGGGCAAACGCTTTTCTTCTCGACCTTTCAGTATGGCAATCCATTCAAAGCATTTGGCAACAAAGAAGAGAAAATAGAGAATTTGCAAGATAAAAACATACTGCTTTTCACTGGAATTGAAAAACCCAAAGATTTATCAAATTATCTTTCGGATAGAAGTAAATCGGTAAAATCAATATCATTTCCTGATCACTACCATTTTACCGAAAAAGATTATGATGAGATTGAAAAACAGTTTTTACAGCTTCCAGAGCCACGTATTATGCTCACAAGTGAGAAAGATTTTGCCCGATTGCAATCAAATCGAGAATTATCTTCAGTTTTTTTAGAACATTTATTTATCATTCCGATAGAAGTAAAAATATTAAACAATAAAGAGAAATTATTCATTCAAAAAATAGAGGATTATGTTAGAGAAAATTCAACAAACAGCTGATTTTATCAGATCAGAAGTGCCAGTTTTACCAAAAGTTGGTATTATTCTTGGAACAGGATTGGGAAACTTAGTTACCCAAATCGAAAACAAACAGGAAATTCCCTATGAATCAATCCCAAACTTTCCGGTTTCAACAGTAGAGGGACATAGCGGTAAACTTATTTTTGGAAATTTAGGAGATGTGCTCGTAATGGCTATGCAAGGTCGTTTCCACTATTATGAAGGATACGATATGAAAGAAGTTACTTTTCCTGTTCGCGTAATGAAAGCCATCGGTATTGAGTACATGTTGGTTTCAAATGCATCAGGTGGTATGCACCCCGATTTTGAGATTGGTGATTTGATGATTATTACTGACCACATCAACTGTTTCCCAGAGCATCCGCTACGTGGTAAAAATTTCAATGAATTAGGAACTCGTTTCCCCGATATGAGTCAAGCTTATGACAAAGAGTTGATCAACAAAGCCAAAGCCATAGCCGAAAAGAATGGTATAAAAACAGTTGAGGGTGTGTATGTAGGGACATCGGGGCCAACATTTGAGACACCAGCAGAGTATAAGTATTTCCGTATTATTGGTGGCGACACTGTAGGTATGAGCACTGTTCCTGAGGTAATTGTGGCAAATCATGCAGGCATCAAAGTATTTGGGATATCTATTATCACCGATTTAGGTGTAGAGGGTAAAATTGTAGAGATTTCGCACGAGGAGGTGCAAGAGGTAGGAAATAAAGCACAGCCGCTAATGACTCAGATTATGAAAGAGTTGGTAGCTGAGATTAACGCATAAACTATAATCAATATGACTTCTAAGGAGCTCGCCGAAAGCACAGCGTATGAGTTGATTGATGAACTATCACACGACGATATAAAAAACTTTGTACTGCGCGAGTTACAACATCATAATATATGGTCAACTACGGCAAAAATGTACCAAGGAGCAGCTTTATTGCTCTTTGGCTTTTTGCTGTTTAAAGCATTTGTCGCATACACACACAGCGGTTCTTTCAATAATTTTGCTTGGATGGGCTACGGCATTTTGTTTAGTTTTTCATTTCTGATCATTATTCACGAGCTTATTCACTACTTTGCGTATCGAGCGATTGGGATAAAAAATGCTTCTTTTGGAATGCAAATCAAGAAATTTATTTTTTACGTGCAAGCTGATCAAGTGGTGTTGAACTATCAGCAGCTAAAAATTGTTGCACTTGCACCAACTGTTATTGTTGCAATAATTACAGCAATTGCAGGAATGATGAACTATATGCAACCGCTCTATTTCTTCTATTTCACAATATTTTCTGTTCACAGTTTGTTTTGTGGGGGCGATTTGGGGATGTTGAGTTATTTTGAAAATAGAAAAGGGGATGAGATTTTGACATATGATGATAAAAAAGAGAAACGAAGTTATTTTTACCGAAAAAAATATTAAGAACACAGATGAAGACACATAAAAATATAGCAGATATACGAATCAATTATTCTAAAAAAAGTTTAGATGAAAATGATGCTCTCAAAGATGCCATTGAGATGTTTGAGCTGTGGTGGGATGAGGCAATGGAGTCGGATATAAGCGAAGTAAATGCTGCTACTATTGCTACGGCGAGCAAAGATGGCATACCTGACGCTCGAATAGTTTTGCTCAAAGCCTTTGATGAGCGTGGATTTGTATTTTTCACCAATTACAACAGTGCTAAGGGAAAGCAAATTGAGTCGAACCCAAGAGGAACTTTGGTCTTTTTCTGGAAAGAGTTAGAAAGACAAGTAAGAATTAGCGGCAAAATAGAGCGCACAAGTGTTCAAGAGAGTCTTGATTATTTCAACAGTCGCCCCGAAGGCAGTAGATTGGGAGCTTGGTCATCAGCTCAAAGTATTGTTGTTGCAGGAAAAGGATGGCTTAAAGAGACTTTTGATTATTATAATGAGCGATTTAAGCATGGCGTAATTCCTAAACCACCACACTGGGGAGGTTACCGTGTCATTCCAAGTAGCATTGAATTTTGGCAAGGACGCCCTAATCGGATGCACGATAGACTTTTATATAGCAAAGAAAAAAATGGTACTTGGAAAATTGAACGATTGGCACCATAGATAAGTTGTAATCCTTAATCATTTTGAAAACATACCTAATAGAAGATGCAAAACATGTGCTGATTTGTCCTTTGAATTGGGGATTGGGGCATGCTACTCGATGTGTGCCCATTATCGAAGCATATATTGAAAATGGAAGTAAGGTTACGGTGGTAGCTGATGCTTATCCTCTTCGGTTTTTACAAAATGAATTTCCACAACTTCAATTTATTGAATATCCTTCGTATCCTGTTACTTACTCAAAAGGAAAATCGCAAGTGTGGACAATGATCAAATTGCTCCCACGCATTATTAAATCTATTTATCAAGAACATAAATGGATAAATAACCTATTGGATAATAAGAAGGTCGATTTACTTATATCTGATAATCGATTTGGATTGTGGAGTAAAAAAACCAAAACAGCTTATATCACCCACCAAGTGATGGTAAAAATGCCAAAACGATTGTTTTTTTTGGAACATTTCGTTTATCGATTACATCGCTATATTATAGAAAAATATGATTACTGCTGGATTCCTGATTATGAAGAGAATGGTGGATTGTCAGGAGATTTATCACACAAATATCCATTGCCAAGACAAGCAAAATATATAGGAACCTTATCTCGATTTGAGAAACTAAAAGATTGCAAGCCCAACAAACAGTATCAAAATATTGTCATCTTATCGGGTGTAGAGCCGCAGAGAACTATTTTTGAGAAGGAGATGATTGATAAGCTTGAAAGCTCAGAAAAGAGAAGCCTTATATTGTTGGGGAAACCAAATGAAAAAGTAAACAACAAGCAAATTGGAAATATAGAGATCAAGTCACATATCGATTCATTAGAATTTGCAGCTTATCTGAAAGGATGCGAAACCATCATTTGCAGGTCGGGTTACAGCACCATTATGGACTTAGATGCTTTAGGGGTTCTGTATAAAGCACAATTTCACCCAACACCTGGACAGACCGAACAAGAATATTTGGCTACATACCTACGGCAATAACTCAATCTGCAATAACTCCCTGGAATAGTGAAAAGTTTTGAGTTAAAAAGTAGAAAGTTTGTAAAGTTTATAAAGAGTGGAAAAATTAGCGGTAATTGATTTCAAGATTTGCTATATCCAATCGTACTGCTTTAAACCCGTTGGGCTTTAGATTGTGCGATATGTTATATTCAGTCACACAACAACAATCGAATTACTATTGAATCATTACTGTTTTACAACTGAATTACTATCGAATATCTATCAAATTGCAATTCTATTTTCTTTGTTCCTTGCTCTATTTTCTATTCAAAGCCCCATAAACATAGTAGGTTTCAACAAAAAGTAAAAGTTAGAAAGTAGTACTTTACAATGTCTTGACATAATAATTTATAATTAAATTGTAGAAAATAATACAACTAAAAAA
>CAYFRA010000058.1:0-8125 GCA_964345395.1 uncultured Paludibacter sp.
AATATATGTGTGAAAAATCAGAAGCGACATAGAGGTGTTGACTTCTGGTTTTTTTTGATATGTGATCACATATCATGTTTTGCTCAATTTCATAAAATAAACTACCTTTGCAAGCTGAAATTTCATCTTATATCCAAATTATATGAGTTTAGAATCGGAAATTAAAAAACGTCGTACTTTTGCTGTAATCAGTCATCCAGATGCTGGTAAAACCACTTTAACTGAAAAACTACTCCTTTTTGGTGGTGCTATTCACGTAGCAGGTGCGGTCAAATCGAATAAAATCAGAAAAACCGCCACTTCAGACTGGATGGAGATTGAGAAGCAACGTGGTATTTCTGTAGCTACTTCAGTGATGGGTTTTGATTACAAAGACCATAAAATAAATATCTTAGATACTCCTGGTCACCAAGATTTTGCTGAAGATACTTTTCGTACGCTTACCGCTGTCGATAGTGTAATTGTTGTCGTTGATGTAGCAAAAGGGGTTGAGGTGCAGACGCGTAAGTTGATGAATGTTTGTCGTATGCGCAATACACCCATCATCATTTTTGTTAATAAATTGGATAGAGAAGGACGCGATCCGTTTGATATTTTAGATGAATTGGAGGAGGAATTGGGTATTTCTGTACGCCCTTTGAGTTGGCCAATCAGTATGGGCGAAAACTTCAAAGGTGTATATAATTTTTACGAAAACAACATACAACTTTATACGCCAAGCAAACAAACCATCAGTGAATCAATCAGTATAGATATTCATAATGCTGAATTGGACAAGAAGATTGGTGAAAAAAACGCCAAGCTACTGCGTGAGGATATGGAGCTTATTGAGAGTGTTTATGAAGATTTTAATAAAGAACTCTATTTAGATGGACTTTTGGCACCTGTTTTTTTTGGAAGTGCTCTGAATAATTTTGGAATAAAAGAGTTGTTGGATTGCTTTGTCGATATCGCACCATCCCCTAAGCCAGTGCAGGCTGTAGAGAGAGTTGTAGATCCAATGGAAAAAGATTTCACAGGTTTTATCTTCAAGATCCACGCCAATATGGACCCAAACCACAGAAGCAGTATCGCATTTTTGAAAATATGTTCAGGCAAGTTTGTGCGAAACGAAAATTACAGACACGTTCGTTTTGGCAAAAACTTTAGATACTCCAATCCTACTGCATTTATGGCTCAACGTAAAGAGACTGTAGATGAGGCGTTTGCAGGTGATATTATAGGTTTGCCCGATACAGGAAATTTTAAAATAGGCGATACACTAACTTCGGGTGAGGTGCTCAATTTCAAAGGTTTGCCAAGCTTTTCGCCAGAGATGTTTATGTATATCGAAAATGATGACCCTATGCGCACCAAGCAATTGGAAAAAGGAATTGGGCAGCTGATGGACGAAGGCGTAGCACAACTCTTTGTCAATCAATTTAATAATCGAAAAATTGTGGGAACCGTTGGGCAGTTACAATTTGAAGTGATTCAATATCGACTTCTGCACGAATATGGTGCCAAATGTAGATGGGAGCCTATTTCGCTTTACAAAGCTTGCTGGATTGAGAGTGATGATCAGTTTGAATTGGAAAACTTCAAAAAACGCAAAGCTCAATTTATGGCTAAAGATAAAGAGGGGCGTGATGTGTTTTTGGCCGATTCAAACTATGTTTTACAAATGGCTCAAAGCGATTTTCAGAAAATAAACTTTCATTTTACTTCAGAATTTTAAAAACCATTCTCACTAATAACTTTATTCAATTTATAGATATGAATAAAAGAATATCATTCATCGTTTTACTCTCTTTCATTGTCAGTTTGTCTGCTTTTTCACAATCAGCACCTATACCCTTAGAAACTTTGGTTGGCGATCAAAAACTTGTACTGTCTTTTGGTGTAAGTAAGCCGATTGGTGAAAACTTCAAGTATGTTAATAGTACTTCTGCAACGTCCTATTATGATTATAAAAAAGGTGCCACTGAGTTGGTTACGGTTAATAATATATTTTACAAATTACACAACAACATCGATTTTGGTGCTGGTTTGCAATATCATTTTGCTAAAGGATTTATACCTAATGTGGCGTTGAACTTCGCCTACTCAAATCCCACTTGGCTTTTGGCATTGAGCCCATATTATAACTTTATGCCTTGGTCGAATATTGAAATAGCTTCGGTTGCTGAATTCAAACCTTCTATTGGCAACAACCTAAGGCTTTTTACGAGAGTTCAGGGGTTTTATGGTCACGATTTTGTGAAAAACGAACGTGAAAGAGCTAAACTTTACCTCAGATTGGGTTTGAAACAAGGCAAATTCATTTATGGAGCAGGGGTCAATTACGACTATTATCGCTCACATGTTCAAATGATTGATAATTACGGTGGTTTTATTAGAATAGATATCTAGAACTTTAATCATATAAAGAAGTTCTATTTGCAAATATATTTTCAACATAACCTCACTACAATGGGGTTATTGTTGTTTTTAAGCCACTCATTTCTTCTTGTTCTATTTCTGTTTCGACTATTATAGCTGATTTTTATATCTTTGCGACAATAATACGATATATTTATAGAAAAACTTTTGAAAAAATGGAATTACAAGAGAAGATTAAAGCCATACCATCCAACCGATTGCAATTTTTTCCTATTATGATGTTTGCTACCACAATGGGATTAGGAGGATTGACACTGACATTTGTTCGCTTAAATGAAACGCTGTTTTTTCCCAGAGCAGTTGCCACGGTGATGTTGATTATCACGAGCGTTCTGTTTTTGACGGCAAGCATTACCTATTTGTCTAAAATAGTGAAATACCCGAAAGAGGTACTTGATGAGTTAAAACACCCCATACGTATCAATTTTTTTGCTGCTGTGTCAATATCACTACTGATACTTTCAATCAATTTTGAGAGCTATCATCAGTTTGTAGCTGAACTTCTGTTTTATATCGGAGCTGGAATGCATCTCATATTCACTTTTTATACTGTTAAGCATTGGTTCAATCAAAGTTTGGATATTATTCACTCCAATCCTGCTTGGTTTATTCCCATTGTGGGTAATCTGATTGTGCCTATTGCGGGGTCAGGCATAGTTTCTGATTCGCTATTGATGTTTTTCTTTGCAATAGGTATTTTCTTTTGGATTGTGTTGTTTGCTATTATCTTGAATCGAATTATATTCCACAATCCATTTCCAGGCAAATTTATGCCAACTATGTTTATCCTTATCGCACCACCTGCTATTGGGTTTATCTCATACATGAAGCTAAGCAATGAATTGGATTTCTTTGCTCAAATTCTTTTTAACTTGGGCTTGTTTTTCAGCATCTTGGTTTTTACGATGTATCGCAAATTCATCAAAATTAAATTCTTTATCTCTTGGTGGGCTTTTGTATTCCCAATGGCTGCCGTAAGTCTATCTAATATTTTGATGTATAAACTGACGAATGAATATATTTACGAAATTTTGGCATACACATTTTCTATCATCACATCTTTATTGGTTGCTTTAGTAAGCTATAAAACCATTGAACACATTATGAAACGAGAAATATGTGTGATGGAATAAAAAAGCTATTTATGGATTTTGTTTTAATGACTTTCTAAAGTCTCCGGGAGTAATTTTTTCTTTATCCTTAAAAACTCGATAAAAGGAACTGATACTTGAAAACCCTGAATAATGTGCTATATCCTTCAGTTCAAGCTCTTTATTCTCTTCATCCAGCATAAGGCTCTTTGCATATTCCAATCGATATTGATTAACTAAATCGCTAAAATTGACTTGCATGGTGTCATTGACAAACTTAGATAAATAGGTGCGGTTGGTACCCAACAATACTGCCACATCAACAATGCGTAAATCGGGATTTATAAATAGCTTTTTATTCAATAAAAGATGCTCAAGCACCTCTTGAGTTAATGCTTTGCTTGGTGGTGTATCCTCTTCGACAAACTCTTCGTTGCTCTCTTCTTTATTCAAATCGTCAATATAATCTTTTATAGTGAAATTTTGCTGATACCCCACAACAATGATAGCGATTAAGAAAAACGAATGTGTCAAAGATGGAATCATTAAAAGATAAGGTTTGTTGATAAAAAAATCTTTACCAATCGCTCCTGAAGAGAAAGAAACAATCGATGCGAAAATAATAGCAAATAAGACCCAGATCACTTGGTCGAAGTTTTTATTAGAGATATTTGAGTAGTAATCTTTTAAAGTTGTCTGAAACGTGCGAACCATTTTACTTCCCAAAAAGGCATAAACGGGAACTTGTATTGTGAAAATAATTTTAAAAAGTTTGTTTTTTAGAATTTGAAGATTGACCAATTTGGTGTATTCTAAATCAAAACCTTCATGGTGATACATAACTCCGTGAATATATGTGCTGAGTTCACTTGGAGACATCATAAAGTAGAGGGTAAATGAAAATACTGAAAGCAGTATGGATGGTGTCAAGATCCAAAGCCATTTCCACTCCATTTTTTCATCTCTTGTGAGCAGCCGAATGTAGTAATAAAACATTGGATAGACCGATAATGATGTGAAAACCCACACGTTGTCCATAAATGCAAACAACTTATATTCATAACCAAAATAGAGGGCGTGGACAAAGTAGTTGATTGATGAAATAGATAAAGATAGAGCCAAATAATTTTTTGGTAAGTTTGTTTGTTTCGATACCAATAGCAGTATTACCCCAAAAAGGCAAACAAACATAGGTAGTAGTATGATGATAAATTGGAACAGCATGCTTATTTTATATTTCATTACAAAATTAATCATTTTCGTGCTATTTCAGATGAAAAGTGTGTTAATTAATTGTATTTGTTGTCGATCTGTTTTATAATTCAATTATGTTTTCCTATCTTTGGGAAGTAAAATGGGTTTTTAAAGATAATAAATCAAAACAACAACTACAACTATGAAATCAAAAATGACATTGAAAATTTTTGTTTTACTAATCACAACAATCACAATTGGATCATGTGACGGTATTACAAATGGACTTGCGGTCCCATTAAAGATTACCCCCGACCCAATCCCCTTTACCTTTACAAATAGCTCTGTAAACGACAAGGGCGATCATATACTTATTGATGAAATTCTTAACTTAGGAATTGCAAAAGATTTAGACGAGCATAACTATTTATTTGAAAATGTACGCGAACTTACTATTGATAATGCCTATTTGAAACTTGATCCAGAGGTTGAGTCTAATAGTACAGTTGCTCTAAATGACTTCAAGGATTTGAAGGTCTATATAGGGAACCAAAACAACAAGGTGTCTGAAGTAAAATCAATTGATTTGGATGAGGAGATTATCTATTTAGATATTAATAAAGAGGAAATTCACAAATATATCGACAATGACAAAGTGCGAGTGATTATCACTAACGGCACTGCCATTAAGCAAGATACAAGTTTTTTGTTTTATCTGAAGTTTACAGCAAAAATTGGCGTTTAATAGAAGTTTTGATAAAGTTTAATTTCAAAAATAACAGATTAGTTTGATTGCCACTTATAAAGTGTGTAAGTGGTATATAAAAAGCAATATTTTTAATAACTGCAAGCTTTTGTTTCTTCACAGTTCAAAAGCTTGCAGTTATTTTAAAACTCAAATAAACAAGCTGTTTTGTTTTCAGTAATTAGGTTCTGTTTTTCTTATCTTGAAGCTTGAGTTCATTTTTTTTTACTGATATGAACCTTGGAAATACTTTGAAAATATAATGACAAAGAGAGACCGAAACCATTACTTTATTTTCAAATGCAATTTAATATTTGATTAAAATAAAAGCAAGAAGATTAATATTGGATGTTTGAGTTATTAAGTATCAACTATTTATTGTTATTTGCCAAATAATCACTATCTTTGCACCCACAAAAAATAATTAATATATTGTCTAACCAACTAATTTAATTTAGTACAAAGAAAATTTTCAGAAATGAAAGAAAACGAGAACAAAGCAGAAGAGGTTAAAGCAACATCTGACGCTGTTGAGGCTACTCAACAAACTCCAGAAACCGTAGAAGAAACAAAGGAAGAAGCTGCACAAGATGTGGTTGAGCCAGTTGAAGAGAAAGCAGTAGAAGCTACTGAGGTAGTTGAAGAGGTGATTGAAGAAGCGGTTTCAGAAAAAAAAGAAACCAAAGCAAGCCCTAAAAAATCAGAAAGACCAAAAGGTCCTGACGCAGATTTTGATTGGGATGCTTATGAAAAAGGCGATGCTGTTTCAGAGAAATCGCACGATGAGCTTGAAAAAATTTATGATGAAACATTGAACGCAATCAAAGATCACGAAGTGGTTGATGGTAAAGTAATATCAATCAACAAACGTGAAGTGGTTGTAAATGTTGGATACAAATCAGATGGTATAATCCCTGTTAGCGAGTTCCGTTACAATCCCGATTTGAAAGTTGGGGATATTGTAGAAGTTTATATTGAAAATCAAGAAGATAAAAGAGGTCAATTATTACTTTCACACAAGCAAGCACGTGCATCACGTAGCTGGGAGCGCGTAAATGCAGCTCTTGAAAGCCAAGAAGTGGTAAAAGGATATGTGAAATGCCGTACCAAAGGCGGTATGATTGTTGACGTTTTCGGAATCGAATCATTCTTGCCAGGTTCTCAAATTGACGTGAAACCTATTCGTGATTATGACGTATTTGTAGATAAAACAATGGAGTTCAAGGTTATCAAAATTAACCAAGAGTTCAAAAATGTGGTTGTATCTCACAAAGCGCTTATTGAAGAGGAACTTGAAGCTCAAAAGAAAGAGATTATCAGCCGCTTAGAAAAAGGTCAAGTGCTTGAAGGTACTGTTAAAAATATCACTTCTTACGGTGTGTTTATCGACTTAGGTGGAGTTGACGGTTTGGTTCACATTACTGATTTGTCTTGGGGTCGCGTAAATCATCCAGAAGAAATTGTTGAGTTGGATGAAAAATTGAATGTTGTAATTCTTGACTTTGACGATGAGAAAAAACGTATTGCATTAGGTTTGAAACAACTTACTCCACATCCTTGGGATGCTCTTGATGGTGAGCTCAAAGTGGGCGACAAGGTAAAAGGTAAAGTGGTTGTTATGACTGATTACGGTGCATTTGTTGAGATTGCTCCAGGCGTTGAAGGTTTGATTCATGTGTCAGAAATGAGCTGGTCACAGCACTTGCGTTCAGCACAAGATTTCTTAAGCGTAGGAGACGAAGTAGAAGTAGTAGTACTTACACTTGATCGCGAAGATCGCAAAATGTCTCTCGGTATCAAACAATTGAAATCTGATCCTTGGGAAGATATTGATAGCCGCTATTCTGTAGGTAGCAAGCACACTGCAAAAGTGCGTAACTTTACTAACTTTGGTGTATTTGTTGAAGTAGAAGAAGGCGTTGATGGATTGATCCATATTTCAGACCTGAGCTGGACTAAAAAAATCAAACATCCATCAGAGTTTACACAAATCGATGCCGATATCGAAGTACAAGTGTTGGAAATTGATAAAGAAAATCGTCGCTTGAGCTTAGGGCACAAACAATTGGAAGAGAATCCTTGGGATGCATTTGAAGGTTTGTTTGCAGTTGATACAGTTCATGAAGGTGTTGTTATCGAAATGATGGATAAAGGTGCGGTAGTATCTTTACCATACGGAGTAGAAGGTTTTGTAACTCCAAAACATATGACAAAAGAAGATGGTTCGCAAGCAAAATTGGATGAAAAACTTGAGTTCAAAGTAATCGAGTTCAACAAAGATGCAAAACGAATTATATTATCACACAGCCGTGTTTTTGAAGATTTGAAACAACCAGAAAAACTTGCTGACGATAAAAAAGCTAAAACTGAAGATAATGTTGTAACTCAAGTTATTGAAAAAACTACTTTAGGCGACATTCAAGAGTTAGCTGATTTGAAAGACCAGTTAATCAACGAAGCTGTTGAAAAATTGGAAGCCAAAGAGGAGAAAAAAGCGGCCAAAGAAGTTAAAGAGACAAAGAAAACTACAAAGAAAACTACAAAAAAAGTAGCTGAAGAAGTTGAGGAAAAATCAGTAGAAATAGAAGAAGATTCTGCCAAAACTGATGAGACCGAAAAACCAGAAGAGGCTTAATCTGTAAGTTTTTTAAGCATAAGAAAAAGGATGTGTAGT
>CAYFRA010000058.1:8225-10049 GCA_964345395.1 uncultured Paludibacter sp.
ACCAGAAGAGGCTTAATCTGTAAGTTTTTTAAGCATAAGAAAAAGGATGTGTAGTTTTTACGCATCCTTTTTTATTTTAATTTGTTTGGTATAGTTGATAATTTGATTTATTTTTGTAGAAATTAAACCGCCAAAATACTTAAGAGATATGAAAAAAATAACTTTCTTATTATTTGTTCTATTATTTGTTACAGGCTGTTCAAATAATCCACAATCATTAGCTGAGAAAGCAGTGAAGACAACTTTGAAAAAAACTGTATCAGCCTACGAACCCATCACTTTTGGAGAGCTAAGTGATATGACCTTGGACCAATGTGAAGATTATAAAAACATCAAAGACTCATTGAGTTTTTACAAGCAAGAACTTCAAAAAACAAGCGACCAATTTGTTTTAGCAGCCAATCAAGCTAAAGCCAAAGAGTTTAAGCTTGAAAGTGAGCGAATTGAGGATTTTTATAAAAACAAGCGATATAAGCTTGAGCATAAATATAAGGCAAACAATAGCCTGGGAGAGTTAGAAGAGATAACAAAAGTCTTTTATTTAAACGCAGACTTTGCTGTTGTTGATTAGAGAGTTAAAGTTTTTAATCTAATTTCTAAGAAGATAATCTGCTGATTATCTTCTTTTTATTATAAAAGAGCAACATAATGAGCGATAATTCAAAATTTTATACCGAAAGAGAAGAGAAACTCAATTACTTAACACATCTATTGGGTGTTTTTTTAGCTATTGTTAGTGCGGTTTTTCTTATCAAAAAATCTATGTTCTATAAAGACTATGGAGCTTTGATAGCCTATCTTGTTTTTGTCTTTGGTATTTTAGCCTGTATGTTGTCATCCACGCTATATCATTACACAAAAGAGCCAAAACTAAAATCGAAGTTGAGGCATTTTGATCACGCGAGTATTTATTTGTTGATAGCAGCGAGTTACACACCTTTTACCATTATACTACTACGAGGAAACCAGTTTTGGAGTATATTGTTGACCGTTTTAGTTTGGCTTATGGCAGTAGTAGGTATAGCTATAAGTTTTAGGAAACTCAAGAAGAATAGTCATTTGAAAACAATCTCATACGTGGCTATGGGCTTGACGATAGTAATAGCTATCAAGCCATTATTAGAGATGGCACGTTTGAAAGACGGTATGACTTCGGTTTATCTTCTTTTCATAGGAGGTGCATTTTATATTATAGGATCGGTTTTTTATGCCTTAGCCAAGAGGGAATTTATACATGCTGTTTTTCATATCTTTGTGTTGTTTGGATTGATTTCTCACATTTTTGCTGCCTATTTTATCCCTTTGGTTTAGTAGAAAATGATATGTTGTTAAATCTCAAAAAATGACCCAGAAACAATTCTACCATAAATAAATTAAAGGCATAAAGTTATACTTTGTGAAAGTTGTCAAATCTGTTTATTTTTCTAATTTGAACATATTTTTCCAAAGTTATAGTAAAAATAGAGGAAAATTCCCTCTAATTTCCCCTGGCTTCCTCTGTTTATCTCTTTTACCTAAATTTTTATGTCTGTAAGTTCTTAAATCTAATAAGCAATTAGACTATTTTATATTTGAAAATAAACTTTTTTCAAGAGCAAAATGAAAATAAAAAATACTTTCTTGAACCGTAATTTAATATAATAAGAGCTTTAAGATGTCGGAAAGCGCATAAGGTTAAAATAAGAAAACAAAGGAGTGGTGAAAATGTGGTGCAAATTTAAAAACAAAAAACGCAACTGTATGATTGTCAGTTACGTTTTTATTTTTATGTGGTACCACCAGGAATCGAACCGGGGACACAAGGATTTTCAGTCCTTTGCTCTA
>CAYFRA010000059.1:0-9204 GCA_964345395.1 uncultured Paludibacter sp.
TTTTCAGATAGTAATTTATAATTAGTAAGACTATCTCAAAGTCACACTGTGAATAACATTCTATAAGTTAGAACAAGTTTTTGCGGTGAATAATTTAGGCTAATAAGTTAGCTTAATGTTTGTTGTTTGTCGGATCAGCGAAACAATAAACGAAAAA
Organism: uncultured Paludibacter sp.; assembly: GCA_964345395.1. Classification (GTDB taxonomy): domain Bacteria; phylum Bacteroidota; class Bacteroidia; order Bacteroidales; family Paludibacteraceae; genus UPXZ01. Next base: position 158 of record CAYFRA010000059.1, read on the forward strand.
TAAAAGCAGTAGGAGATTTGGCTTTACTCATTTATTTGTTTTATTTTTGTCGATATATATTTACTGTAAAATCATTTAATTAAAAAAGAGATAACTATGGCAAGTAAAAGAGACCTCAAAAAAACAATGTATCACATTGCTACTGAGTTGATAACAGAGGTGTATCAAAAAAGTATATTTAGCGAGAATGATATTGAAAGTCAAGCCGATGAGTTGATTGCGAAAATATTGGAGTTCGCTAACGAGTATGTCAATCGTGTGGGTAAAAATGGTGGTAAAGAGAACCGCAAAGAGGTGAAAGATTACTATAAAAAGCTTTATGCTGATTGGGATAAGGGGGTAGAGGAGCTCATTGCAGAGATTGAAAAATTGGCTTAGCTGTGTGAAGAGATAAAAACCGGATTTGATAGAGCTCAAACCCGGTTTTTTATTTGAATCAATTTTGATTGTTTAACCCGAATTATTCATCAAAATAAATTCAGACCAAATGAAAACAGAATAATCCAAATTTAAAATTTACGGAGTGACTCAACGCCACCCCGTGAATTACATTTTATATGTTATAACAATTCCATCGTATCTGAGGCAATCATATACTCTTCGTCTGTGGGGATAACCACCACTTTTACTTTTGAGTTTGGGGTGCTGATTTCAAGCTCCTCACCACGTATTTTGTTTTTCTCCACATCCACTTCGATACCTAAAAAACTCAACTCTTTACAAAGCTTCTCTCTTGTTCGGGTTTGGTTTTCGCCTACACCACCAGTGAAAACAAGAATATCAACTCCATTGAGTGCGGCTACATAAGAGCCTATATACTTTTTGATGCGATATTCATACATATCTAAAGCTAAAATAGCACGCTCGTTACCCTCGTCCACAGCGTTTTCAATATCACGCATATCTGATGATACACCCGATACACCCAACACGCCACTGTGTTTGTTGAATAGCGTAGAAGCTGTAGATGTACCTATCACCTCTTTATCCATAATATAGGTAGCCACGCCTAAATCAACATCGCCAGAGCGGGTGCCCATCATTAAACCCTCAACCGGAGTAAATCCCATTGAAGTGTCAATTGATTTACCATTTTCGATGGCTGTGATCGATGCACCATTTCCGATATGAGCAGTGATGATTTTGCTGTTTTCATAATCCATTCCTAAGAAATCACAAGCTCTTTTGGAGACATAGCGATGGCTTGTTCCGTGAAACCCGTAGCGACGAATACCATACTTTTTATAAAGCGAATAGGGGATACCATACATATAGGCATGTGGAGGCATAGTTTGATGAAATGCCGTATCAAATACCGCCGCTTGGGGTACACCCGGTAGTAAATCGTTGATGGCATAGATCCCAGCTAAGTTAGGTGGATTGTGCAAAGGAGCTATCTCTATACAAGCTTCAATTTGCTTAATCACCTCATCGGTAATCAGCACACTCTCATTGAAAATCTCGCCACCATGTACCACCCGATGGCCTACAGCCGAAATCTCTTCCATCTCTTTGATGGCACCATGCTCTTTGCTTGTCAATACGCCCAATATATATTCAATCGCTAACTGATGTTCCAATACTTCACCTTCGAGAATTACCTTTTGCCCATCTTGGCGTGTGTGTTTTAAGAAAGAACCTTTCATTCCTATCTTCTCAACGCCTCCAGAGCCAAGTGTTTCGCCCGATGACATGTTGATAAGCTTATATTTTACGGAGGAACTACCGCAGTTTAATACCAATACTTTCATAACTATTTACCTCCTTTTTTAATGATATTACCTTCATCGTCATACATATAGAAACCTCTATTTGTGCTTATACCCAAATGTTTGGCACGCGACATACGAAGCAACATAGGTGAAGCTTTGTATTTGACATGTCCATATTCATCATAAAGATTTTCTAATAGTTTCACAATTTTATCTATGCCCAACTGATCGGCAGTGCGGAAAATTCCTTGTCGATGGCCGTAGCCCACCGTCATAATTTGATCAATGTCTTCAGTTGATGCAATCCCTTCCATCAACATAGAGCACGCCTCATTGAGTTGGGTTAAAAACAGGCGTACACTCACCAAACCAGATGATTCAAGAACGGGTACATATTGGTGGTTGATCAGTTTAGCAAACTTAATCACTTTTTCATAAGTTTCGTCTGATGTTTCTACGCCTCTTACAATCTCTATCAAACGTGATGCGGGCACATTGGTCAAGAAGTGTAAACCTATACAGCGGTCTCTATATTCCAATTCAGATGCCAAGTCTGATACAATTACTGTTGTAACATTGGATGCGATAATTGCGTTAGGAGCAAGTACTCTTTCTAACTGTACAAATACATCTTTGCGGTCGTTTACGCGGCGTTCGCTATAGCGTATTGCCTCAATAACGAAGTCGCACCCTTCAAAATCACGGTAATTGGTTGTGCCATTGATGCGATTCAAAATACTTCGTTTTTCGCTTTGTGTTAAGCTCCAATTGAGAATACGTGCATCAAGCAGGTTCTCAATCAGACCGTATGAGTAGTTTACTTTGTCTTGAGTTGGTTCAAGAAAAACTACTTCCATCCCATGCGTAGCTGCAATGGTGGCAATCAAGCTCCCATCTTTGCCGCAACCTACCACTCCTATCTTCGAGAAGAGTGTTTTCTTACGGACACGTTCATTCAGTCCGTAGCGCTCTATCGGTTCTTTTATTATTTCTGACATTTTTTATTGATATCTTGTTTTATTGTTAGTTCGTTTTTTTATTTGCTCATAGCTTGTGTTGCGGTGATACAGATCATTTGCACAATATCTTCAACAGAACATCCGCGAGATAGATCGTTGATGGGTGCTGCTATTCCTTGTAAAACCGGTCCAATTGCTAAGGTGCCGCTAATACGTTCAACCAATTTGTATCCAATGTTGGCAGATTGTAAATCGGGGAAAACAAGCACGTTTGCCTTGCCAGCCACTTGACTACCAGGTGCTTTGCTTTGTCCGATACTCTCTATCAAAGCAGCATCAGCTTGCAGCTCGCCATCTATCTCTAATTCTGGCATCATCTCCTTAGCAATAGCTGTTGCTTCTGCAACTTTATCTACAAACTCGTGTTTCGCACTTCCTTTGGTAGAGAAGCTGAGCATCGCCACCTTTGGTTCAAATCCAGCTATAACACGTGTGGTTTCAGCTGTGCTTACTGCTATTTGAGCCAACTCTTCGGCATTGGGGTTGGGGTTTACAGCACAATCAGCAAATACCATCAAACCGTCCTCTCCCAAATGCGTGGCAGGAGTAAACATCATAATTGCACCCGAAACAATGCGGATACCCGGTTTGGTCTTGACAATCTGAAAAGCAGGACGAAGTACATCTCCTGTGGTGTTTTGAGCTCCAGCAAGTTCTCCATCAGCATCGCCATTTTTTATCATCAAGCAAGCGAGATAGAGAGGGTCTTTTGCTAAAATGAGAGCCTCCTCTTGTGTCATTCCTTTGCTTTTACGAATGTCATACAACATATCAGCATAAAGTGATATTTTTTCATCAGTTTCAGGATTGACAATTGTTGCTTCTTTCACATAACTCAATTGATGCTCAGCCGCAATTTCCATAATTTTATTTTCATCACCAATTAAAATCAGATCTGCTGCTTTCTCTTTCAAAATAATATCAGCAGCTTTTAAGGTTCTCAGCTCGGTGCCTTCAGGCAATACAATACGTTGCGGATTGCTTTTTGCACGCAACATAATTTCATCTAAAAGTTTCATTGTGTTCTTTTTTGAATTTATTCTTTGTAAATATAAGTTGTAAAATGTAAGGTTTTTTTTGATTGCTACAAAGTTACAATTTAAATTATGATGTACAATTGATTACTCTTTCTTTTTGATAGTAATAGCTTTTTCTATCATTCAACACTGCCACTTTTTGTCTAAAAGTTTTCAATAATGTTTGTTTCCTTTAGCAAATAGATAATTATATATAAAAAGAGATCGGTATAACTAAACGACAAGCCATTTTATTTGCTATCTTTGTAAGCACCAATTAATGTGTGAAAAATGCATTTAATACTGTTCTCAAGTTTCCATTTGATTGAACTTATAAAAAATTGATAACAGCAGAAAGTAGTTTTAGAATTAAAAAAAATATTGTTATTAAAACAGATGAAAATGAATAAAAAAATTTTACTATTTGCAATTATTGCATTAATTTCTTTCTCTTGTAAATCAGAAGATAAAAAAGCTGACAGTGTAGAAGAGATAGCAGATGTTGCTGTTGAAGCATTTATTTGGGATGTTGAGCATGTAGAGCAAGGCTCGTTGATGTATTTAGATGTTGGATATCAACGAGAAAACACCAACAGTTTGGAGTATCTGACATTAACAGTTGCAAAACGCAATGACAAACAAAGACCTGAATTTATTTCTGTTATCATTCCGAGTGATATTGAACAAACAGATGGATTGTTGATAGCATTCGCCAACTCTGTAGACAAAGATGATACACAAACAATGGAGCTCCAAATAGAGGAGCCTATTAAGGTAGATTTCGAGAAATGTACTGACGAAGTATGTACTGCGCGCATTATAGATGGTTTTGCAACCCGTGATAATGGTGAAATAGACGATCTTTTTCAGAAGTTTTTGACTTACGACTTCGTCTCTTTCTTTTTTAGCTCACCCGATGGAAGCGATGATTCTGTTTTAGTTCCTTTGTATTCATTCAAGCAGCAGTATGAAAGTTTATAAAAGAAAGTACCTAACAGTTAATTCTATCCTAACCTAATCCAATATAAGATATCTCTTTGTTGGGTCAGTTTCTTTAACTTTTCAGATAAACAACAGCTTACTATCAGCCTCGTCTTGCTGGGTTGATAGTTTTAGGTCTTTGATAAAGATAGGTATGTGTGATTTTTAATTTAAAGAAAGAGGAGAATTTCAAATATTTATAGCCAAAACTTCTTATCTTTGTCAAAGATGTTTTTGAAAACTTGATTTATCTAAACTATTATTTATCAAAAACAGCTACAATATTATCAAGTGAATAAATCGAATAAATAAATAAAAACAACAAATTATGAAACACTTACATTATATACAGTTATTATTGTTTGCATTATTTGTTTCTTGTACTAATTCAAACAAAACCACAATGATTTCAAAACAATCTGATTTTCCTACACCGCCCACTGCGGCAATAGATGCCACTACTTTTGAGAATTTTGGTGTCGAGCGTATTGATAACTATTTTTGGCTTCGCGACAAGACAAACCCCGATGTTATCGCTTATCTCAATGCTGAAAATAGCTATACCGACTCCGTAATGGCGTCAACTGATGTCCTGCAAGAGAATATTTACAACGAAATAATTGGTAGAATGAAAGAGGATGATGAATCCTACCCCTCATTTAGCAATGGTTATCACTACTACTCAAAAATTGAGAAAGGAAAACAGTACCGTACATATCACCGTCGAAAAGGAACAATGGATGCAGCTGACGAAGTTATTTTCGATATAAACCAAATGGCGGAAGGTAAGGCAGCTTATATGTTTGGAGGCTATTCGATAAGTCCTAATAACAAATTGGCAGCCTATTTTTACAATGAAACGGGCTCTTTTGCCGACTATACGCTTCGCATCAAAAACTTAGAAACAGGTGAAGATTTTGATTTTTCAAAAAGAGGGGCAACCTCTTTTGCTTGGGCTAATGACAATGAAACTTTCTTTTATGGCTCTATCGATGAACAAACTTTACGTTCATACCGCATCTATCGTCAAAAGCTTGGCAATGACAAAGCTGAATTGATTTTTGAAGAGAAAGATGAGCGTTTCAATGTGGGAGTTGGTGCAACCAAAACCCGTGAGTGGATTATGGTCTCTTCCTCCAGCTCCACCACATCCGAAACTCAAATGTTGTTGGCTGATAAGCCCGATGAAAATTTGGTGGTTTTTCAAGCTCGCAAACAAAATGTTGATTACGATGTGTTGCCGCATAAAGAATATTTCTTTGTTCGCTATAAAGATAAGGATCACTTAAATGGAAAAATTTATCAAGTAGCAAAATCTGATTATGCCGATAAAGAGGCTTGGAAAGAAATTGTGCCTCACAACGAATCTAAACGTATCGAAAATATAATTGTTCAGAAAGATTATATCGTTATTGAAAATCGAGAAAATGGATTGAATCGTTTAGAAATTCGAAATCTGAATACGGGCAAAGTGAGCGATGTCTCTTTTCCCGAACCGGTTTATACCATCAGTTCAAGCGGAAACCCTGAATATGAGGGTAGTGCTATTCGTTACAGTTACACTTCGCTCAACCGACCAACAACGCTTTATGAGTATGATTGTGCTACTGAAAAAACCACAATGTTGAAACAGCAAGAAATTCCTTCTGGATTCAACCCCGACAATTATGTGGTCGAGCGACTTTGGGCTGAGGCCGATGATGGTGTGAAAGTCCCTATGGCCATTGTTTATAAAAAAGGATTGAAGAAAAATGGTTCAAATCCTGCACTACTCTATGCTTACGGAAGCTATGGCAATAGTATGGATGTCTTTTTTAGCACCAGTTTTTACAGTTTGATTGATCGTGGGTTTGTGTATGGAATAGCACAAATTCGTGGAGGCAGTGATTTGGGTGAGCAGTGGTATGAAGATGGTAAAATGCTGAATAAGAAAAACACATTTACTGACTTTATAGCTTGTTCTGAAAAATTGATCAATGACAAATATACTTCGTCTGATAAATTAGCAGCAATGGGAGGAAGTGCTGGTGGGCTATTGATGGGTGCTGTAGTCAACATGCGACCTGATTTGTACCAAACAATTGTTGCCCAAGTGCCTTTTGTGGATGTAGTAACCACGATGTTGGATGATACGTTACCGCTCACTGTGGGCGAATATGAGGAGTGGGGCAACCCCAACGAAGAGGAATATTTCAAATATATGCTCTCCTATTCTCCATATGACAATATAGAAGCAAAAGATTATCCAAACATCCTTATAACTGGTGGTCTCAACGATTCACAAGTACTGTTTCACGAACCTGCAAAATATGCTGCAAAATTGCGAGCAATGAAAACCGATGATAATATAGTTGTATTAAAAATGAATATGGATAGCGGACATGGTGGTGCTACTGGTAGGTATGATGGTATCAAAGAGACTGCATTTGAATTGGCATTTATTCTCAATAGAGTAGGGATAAATAAATAATATAAATAGATATGCAACGAAGAGCGAGGTCGTTTTCTTTGCAAACGATTTCGCTCTTGCTTGTTGATTATTCTTCAATGGCTTTGGGGATAATCATAAATATTGGATAATATTGCAATTGGTTTTCAAAAATCTATTTTTATCAATCAATTATAAAACAAAAATATGCTTGATATTCAGAAAAATAAGAAGAATTCATTCTTTGTTTTGCTTAGCCTACCCTCCACAGCGATGGGCTTTGCTTTGTCGGTGCAAATTTCCGCATTGAGTTGGATACTTTCCACCAAATATGGATTAGCCATCCATGAAATTGGTATTGTTTGGGCTGCAGGTCCTATAGCTGGCATCATTGCACAGCCCATTGTGGGGTTAATATCCGACAAAACTTGGTTTATGGGTGGTCGTCGCCGTCCATGGATATTGATAGGTAGTTTCTTGGCAGCTCTGATGCTGCTCGCACTGCCCAATTTAGGTATTATTCAATCCGTTTTCACAAGTGGCGAAGATCCTAAGGCCGGTCTTCTGACCATTGCCGTAGTGGTTGCTTTGGTGCTCGATCTCTCTATCAATGTCAGCCTAAACCCCACACGATCTATCGTGGCCGACTGCACTACCCTTGACGAACGAGGTAAAGGATACACTTGGATGCAGACCATCTCCGGCTCTTTTGGAGTGTTGGCTTATCTCATCGGCGGAACTTTGGGGAATATGGCACTTATATATATAGGTGCGTTTATCACACTTTTCACAGCGATCATTCCCGCTATGCTGATCGAAGAACCCAAAGTGTTGAAGTCAAATGTTGATGATGAAGCTGCAGAACAAAAATCTTCATCTAAAGATATTTATAGTTCATTGTTTCCACTATTGGGGCTTTTGGTTTATGGAGTTTACGTGCTAATATCAAAACTTTTTGGAATAAATATTCCTGGTTCTGTACAATTAGGATCAATCCAGGTTAGTGCTGTAGAGTTTGCTGCGATACTTATATTTATTTTGACATCGATTATGGTTTTGACCAATGTTCTCAAGTTTCCGAAAAAGATGAATGAGTATCAAAAGGTACTTTTGGCTCACTCTTTCACATGGGTTGGTGTGCAGACCATGTTTATATATGCTTTTTTCTTTTTGACAGATAGTGTTGGTATTGCCGAAGCCGAAGCAGGCAAAGTAAATTCATTGGCATTCTTTATATTAAGTTTGGTGAGTGCCATACTTCCTGCATTTGTGCTCAATCCCATAGCCGAAAAGTTTGGAAAGGTAAAAACCCACTACGCTTCCCTATTTATAATGGTGTTGGGCTATGCTGGCATTTTCTTTATTGCCAATAGTGCCATTACTTATTATCTCTTCATCGCCATTGCTGGGGTGGGATGGGGTTCTATTGTCTCCCTGCCATTTGCCATTATGAGCGAAAAAGTGGATCAATCCAAAATGGGACTATATATGGGTATATTCAACCTGTCAGTAGTTTTACCTCAGTTGGTAGCAAGTTTCAAAATAGGCGAGATTGTCAATAATGCGTCAGATAAATCAGTTGTTTACTTGGTAGCAACAGTTACTTTGGCTATTTCGGCACTTCTTTGGCTTTTTGTGAAAAACGATAAAGTATCGAGATAGGTAGATAAATCTTAAACAAAAAAACACAAGTATATGATATTGATACTTGTGTTTTTTTTGTTTTTAAAATTTGCTGATTTCTTATATAATAGGTATAAATTATTTTATTCATAATAAAATCTCAAAATATATTCAAATGTAAATGATTGATATATAACGGTGTGTAGAATACGGGTAAAATATTTGCAAAATAATAGACAAAAATATTTGGTGGGAACTAAAAAAGTTT
>CAYFRA010000060.1:0-5030 GCA_964345395.1 uncultured Paludibacter sp.
CAGTGACCCCCTGATTATGAGTCAGGTGCTACTAACCAACTGAGCTATGGGCCCTGTTTTCAATAAAAATTAGCGATAAAATCACTATCTTTGTAAAAACGAATACAAAAGTACGATAATTTTGTTGAAAAACAAATTAACTTGAAAAATAATTGATATAAAAATATGAAAATTAAACCAAATGTAAACTGTGTGATATTTGACTTGGGTGGAGTGCTTGTCAATTTAGATTGGGATGCGTGCGTTGATAGCTTTATTGAAATTGGGGTTGAAAGCATCAAAGATATACTGAGCACAACTCACCAAAAAGGCCTTTTATTGGATTATGAATTGGGTAAAATCACCACCGTTGAGTATAGAGAGAAAATAAAAGAAATAAGCACAAAACCTCTTAAAGACAGCGAGATAGACGATGCTCTTACTTCTCTTCTTGTCAATATCCCCGAAGAAAAACTAAACTTGATTTTTGAATTGAAGAAACACTACAAAGTGTTTATGCTCAGCAACATCAATGAGATATCCTTTGAATATATCAAAGAGAATTTTTTCACTACGGGAGGTAAACAGATAGAAGATTATTTTGACAAGTGGTATTTGTCCTATGAGGTGGGTTTGAGCAAACCTGACGCAAGAATTTACCAAACTATTCTTGATGACAACAATTTAATTGCAGAAGAGTGTCTCTTTTTTGATGATAGTCCGATGAATGTTGAGGCGGCTCGCAAACTCGGTTTTCAAGCGGAAGTGATTGAGCCTTACTCTGCTATCAATTTGGAATTTTGATTTCTTCCTCTTTGCTAACAAATGAAATCTATTTCAAAAACCGTCTTGTTTTTCACTAAAAATCTGTATCTTTGAATTTATTTTATTTTACGCGCAATTAAAATGTATATTTTTAGAAACAACGAATCGATATCGTGGGATAAATGTGTTGCTACAGTTGGCTTTTTTGATGGTGTGCACGGCGGACACCGATTTTTAATCAACGAAGTGATAGCTGAAGCAAAAGATAAAAAACTTCCATCTGTAGTTGTTACTTTCAACGAACACCCTCGCAGTGTACTTAAGAGTGATTACCAACCCAGTTTACTAACAACTTTAGAAGAAAAACTTGAGCTGTTGAGCTCTACAGGGATTGATGCTTGCGTTGTGCTCGATTTCACAATTGAACTTTCAAAATATAGTGCAAAGGAATTTATTCAAAATATTTTATTTGAAAAACTTCATATCGAAGCGCTATTCATTGGTTATGATCATCGTTTTGGACACAATCGAGAAGAGGGTTTTGAGGCGTATCAAAAATATGGTAGGGAATTGAATATGCGGGTGATAGAGGCTGATAAATATGAACTGCAAGGTGATGAACATTTTAGTAGTACTCAAATTAGACAGGCGCTGCTTCAAGGCGATCTTCGTTTAGCGAACACGCTTTTAACATATCCCTATACATTCATTGGCAAAGTAGTAGGAGGATATAAGCGAGGTAGAAAAATTGGTTTTCCAACAGCCAATATTTGGTTTGAAAACAGAGAAAAGATTGTCCCCGCCATAGGTGTTTATGCTGTTTATGTCTATATAAAAGATTCCAAGCATATTGGTATGATGAATATCGGTTATCGACCCACATTTTCGGCAGACGACTCCATCAGTATGGAGGTTCATATCATCGATTTTGATAATGATATCTATGAACATACCATTAAGATAGAATTGGTCTATCGCATACGAGATGAGAAAAAATTTGATGGAATTGATGCTTTGAAGGAACAATTAAACAGAGATAAATTGCAAGTTATTAATCTTTTATCTGTTAAGTGAAAATCAAAAAAATAGAACTCAATTAAAAATTTTTATATAACAAGTAAAACAAAAAACATGAAAAAAATTATTTTAGCCATGCTTATTGGAACAGTTTTGATGGCATGTAATGGAAAAACAGGGAGCAATCCTTTTTTCCAAGATTACGAAAACGAGTATCAGGCACCGCCTTTCGACAAAATTAAAAATGCCCACTATCTCCCAGCATTTGAAGAGGGGATAAAACAGCAAGAGGCAGAAATAGAGGCTATTGCTAATAATGAAGAGGCTCCAACTTTTGAAAATACCATTGCAGCAATGGAGTTTAGCGGAGAGTTGTTGAGTAAAGTTTCAAGTGTATTTTTCAACCTTGTAGCAGCTGAAACCAATCCTGAAATGAACAAGATTGCACAGGAAATTACACCAAAACTTACAGCACATAGTGACAATATTTATCTGAATGATAAATTATTCCAACGTGTGAAAACACTTCACGAAAATGCAAGTGAATTGGATTTGAACGACGAACAGCTACGCGTTTTAGATAAAATATATAAGCGTTTTGTACGTGGTGGTGCAGATTTGAATGACGAACAAAAAGCTGAATTGCGTGAAATCAACAAAGAATTGAGCAGTTTAGAGTTGAAATTCGAACAAAATGTAATGGAAGAGACAAACGCTTATCAAAAATTTGTTGAGAACGAAGAAGATTTAGCCGGACTTCCAGAGGGTGTGGTGCAAGCTGCTGCTGAAGCTGCCAAACAAGCAGGAAAAGAGGGGCAGTGGCTTTTCACAACTCAAAAATCGAGTTTCTTACCTGTGTTGCAATATGGCGAAAACCGTGAACTCCGCAAAGATTTGCTATTAGCCTACAATAATCGTTGCAACAACGACAATGAATTTGACAACAAAGAGGTGATTAACAAAATCATGAACTTACGCATTAAAAAAGCTCAATTACTTGGTTTCAATACGCCAGCTGAGTTTATTTTAGACAACACTATGGCGAAAACACCTGAGATTGTTTATGATTTCTTGGATAAACTTTGGAAACCATCAGTTGCAAAAGCAAAAGAAGAAGCTTATGAACTTCAAAAAATGATGGATGCTGAAGGAAAAGGAGAGAAATTAGAAGCTTGGGATTGGTGGTATTATTCTGAAAAACTAAGAGTTGAGAAATATGACTTAGATGAAGAAGAACTTAAGCAATATTTCAAATTGGATAATGTTAGAAATGGTGTGTTCTACGTAACAAACAAACTGTTTGGTTTGAATTTTGAAAAATTAGACAATATGCCTATCTATCACAATGAGGTTGAGGTGTTTAAAGTTACAGATGCTGATGACTCTCTAATTGGTATTTTATATACCGACTATTTCCCACGTGCAGGCAAAAATGTAGGAGCGTGGATGAATAACATCAAAGAGCAATACATTAAAGATGGCGTAAATGAACGTCCTATCATCATCAACGTAGGTAACTTCACCCGACCCACTTCTACAAAACCATCATTGCTGACTATTGATGAGGTAGAAACTCTATTCCACGAGTTTGGTCATGCCCTACACGGACTTTTGGCACAATCGACTTACCCATCTCTATCGGGCACAAACGTACTTCGCGACTTTGTTGAGCTGCCTTCACAAATTATGGAAAACTGGTGCTTTGAGCCAGAGGTAATGAAACAATATGCTTTCCATTATGAAACAGGTGAAGTTATGCCAGATGAGTTGATCGAAAAAATCAATAATGCAGGTACATTCAATCAAGGTTTTATTATGACTGAATTTATGGCTGCAGCATTTTTAGATATGGATTTCCATAGCTTGTCAGAAGTGCAAGATATTGATGTGATGGCTTTTGAAAAACAAACAATGGATAGGATCGGAATGATGCCTGAAATTTTTGTACGTTATCGTAGTCCTTTCTTCAAACACACATTTGAAGGTGGCTATGCAGCTGGCTATTACGGATACAAATGGGCAGAGGTTTTAGATGCTGATGCTTTTCAAGCTTTTGTTGAAACAGGTGATATTTTCAATAAAGATGTAGCCGATGCGTTCCGCAAAAATATTCTTGAAAAAGGAGATGCTGAAGATCCTTCAAAACTTTACAGAGACTTCCGTGGTAAAGATGCAACTCCCGATGCTCTTTTAATCAAACGAGGATTAAGATAAAATAATCTCTCATCATATTTAAAAGTGGGGATACAAATTTGTGTCCCTACTTTTTGTTTAAATCACAACTATGCTTACTTTTGTATAAAATATGATTTGAAATGAAAATCAAGCTACAAAAACTAAATGTACCTCCTATTGCTACGATTGTGTTGATATACTTGTTATCAGCAGTTGTTTGGTTTGGTAGCTATTTCTTTTACCAAACTCCCTATATGCCGCAGGGGAAATGTGCCGATATGGCCAATGACTTTATCCCTTTTGATAGTTTGATTGCCCACACCATCACTTTTATTTTTGTTTTTATAAATTCTATTGTGCTCAGCCAGATGAATAGGAAATTCTCTTTCATCCGAACAAGATCTTTCTATCCATCCTTCCTATATCTGCTGATCTCAAGCACTTGGCTGCATATACACGCTAACTATATCGGTGCTGTAGCAAGTTTTTTTATGTTGATAGCTTTTTTCCTCTGCTTGGATATGTACAAAAACAGGCAAGCTTTTGAACATGCTTACCTCGCCTCTTTTCTGTTTTCATTAGCGAGTCTATTGGTCACCGACTATCTTTTTATCATACCCATTTTCTTGTTTGCCCCATTCATATTAAAAGCAAACTCATTGAAGGTGTTTTTGGCATCATTAATTGGACTTGCTACACCTTGGATATTATATTTCTCAATCTCATTTTTCTTTTTTAATCAAACATATCACACCGATGATATTGTGGCATTTTTCTTAGAGAATGAATTGTTTAATCATATGAATTTTTCAGCTGTAGTATATTCTACGCTATTACTTGTTATGGTAGTTATAAGCACCATACAAACTTTCTCAAACTGGATGAAAGACAGTATCCAAGCACGCAATCAGTTTAGTTTTATTATACTTTTAGGATTTGCACTCATATTCTTATCACTTTTCCGTTTCAACAATTACAGCTCCATTTTATTTACCATTATATTCTATTTCGCCATACAATTGGCTTATCCATTTGCCTTGGTAAAAAACAAAATCAACCCCATTCTATTTCTATTACTGCTCTTCTCAAGCTTT
>CAYFRA010000060.1:5130-9071 GCA_964345395.1 uncultured Paludibacter sp.
GAAAGAGCAAAGAAGAAAGATAAAAGATGAGAGTTTTTTACTTTCAACTTAAGTGATGCAACTTTCATACATAAAGACCTATTCCCACCTTTTCCGCAGGAAAGGGTTTAGAGAAATATAGGTCTTGACGCGTAAAATAAGCATAAAGTTAGGGATAATTTTTTACTGTCTTGTATGATTACGAACTTTATGAACTTTAAAAACTTTATAACTTCTAACTAAAATCTCACTTTACAACTGCACCAAAGCCATAGCTCTATCTAATCCTTCGGGATTTTTTCCTCCTGCTGTAGCAAAGTGAGGCTGACCACCGCCACCTCCTTGAATCTCTTTGGCTGCTGTACGAATGATATTAACAGCATTGTAGCCTTTTTCGACCAAATCGGGTGATATTAAAACTGTTAGAGAGGGTTTATCGTTGTGCACACTTCCCACAACCACCATAAGTGATGGTATTAGTTTTTTATTCTCTTCGCTCAGTTTGTTATTGATTTGGAACACCAAAGTTTTGATGGCTTCTGCAGAGAGATTGCTACGGAAACGAATTACGCGTACTCCATTCTCTTCAGAACTGTTAGCTATCAACTTGTCGCGTAAGTAAATGATCTGTTCGTGTAAAAACTTATCTACTTCTTTACGCAACTCATTATTCTCTTGCAAAGCTTTCTCAATGGCTTTATTCAGGTCGGGCGTGTTGTTAAACAACTCTTTGGCACGGCTAAGTGCATCTTGTTGAAAATCCATCATTTTCTCGACTGCACGACCTGTGATAGCCTCAATACGCCTTACACCTGCAGCAATCGAATTTTCTGAAACAATGCGTATCATCCCTATTTCACCAGTTGTATGTACGTGTGTACCTCCACACAACTCAGTAGATGTACCAAACTGAATAACTCGAACGGACTCGCCATACTTTTCACCAAAAAGTGCCATAGCACCCATCTCTTTGGCTTCTGCTATAGGGATTTCTCTCATCTCATTTCGTGAAATGTTTTCACGTACCTTGTGATTGGCTATTTTTTCAATTTCGCGAATCTCCTCTTGCGTTAACTTTTGGAAATGTGAAAAGTCAAAACGTAAACTTTCGGGGCTTACATAGGAACCTTTTTGTTCAACGTGAGTGCCAAGCACTTCGCGCAATGCCTCGTGAATAAGGTGAGTAGCGGTATGATTACGAGCTGTAGCTTTGCGTAAACCTACATCGACCGTGAGTGTAAAATTAGCGGACAAATCATTTGGCAACTGGCTTACCAGATGAACAGATAAATTGTTCTCATTTTTCGTATCCCAAACAGCAATATTTTCATCTTCGTTTGTAAGATTACCTTTATCGCCCACTTGACCTCCCATCTCTGCATAAAGCGGACTTTGATCAAATACAAGTTGATAATAACTCTTCTTTTTTTCATTCACTTTGCGATAACGCAGGATGTGAGCTTCTGTACTCAAAGTATCATAGCCTACAAATTTGCTTTCACCTTCACGCACCACTACCCAGTCACCGGTTTCTACCGCAGCCGCATTGCGTGCTCTATCTTTTTGTTTTTGCATCTCCACATTGAACTCGTCCATATCGAGTGTCATATTGTTTTCGCGAAGAATCAACTCTGTCAAATCGAGCGGAAAACCGAAAGTGTCATAAAGTGTAAATGCATCGACCCCTGATATCTCTTTTTTACCTTGCGATTCAGCAGTTGATATTGTTTTTTCTAAAAGTTTGATCCCATTTTCTAAAGTTCTAAGAAAAGATTCTTCCTCCTCTTTCACAACCTTTTCAATCAATGTTTTTTGTGCCAACAATTCAGGGTATGCAGTTCCCATCACTTCACAAAGCACATCGACAAGTCGATACATAAATGCTTCATGTTGGTTTAAGAAAGTGTAGGCATATCGCACAGCACGACGCAGAATACGACGAATAACATATCCCGCTTTGGCGTTGGAAGGTAGTTGACTATCGGTAATTGAAAAAGCAATGGTGCGAATATGATCTGCGATAACCCGCATAGCAATATCTATTTTTTCATCTTTTCCATAATCGAAACTTGATAAATCGGCTATTTTTTTAATAATAGGCTGAAACACATCGGTATCATAGTTGGAAGTTTTGTTTTGCAAAGCCATAGCTAATCTTTCAAAGCCCATACCGGTATCTATCACTTTGGCTGGAAGTGGCGTAAGTGAACCATCAGATTTTCGGTTGTATTGCATAAACACAAGATTCCAGATTTCAACTACTTGTGGATGATCTTGATTAACAAGTGAAGCACCTGACACAGCAGTTCTTTCAGCGTCGGGTCTGAGGTCGATGTGGATCTCCGAGCAAGGGCCACAAGGACCAGTATCACCCATTTCCCAGAAATTATCATCCTTGTTGCCGTTTATGATTCTATCTTCGGGCAAGTGTCTTTTCCAAATTTCAAAAGCCTCCTCGTCACGCTCCAAACCTTCATTGGGAGAGCCTTCAAATATAGAGGCATAAAGCCTGTTTTCATCCAAGCCCAAAACATCGGTAAGGTATTCCCACGCCCAATCTACTGCTTCACTTTTGAAATAATCGCCAAAAGACCAATTGCCCAACATCTCAAACATAGTGTGGTGATAAGTGTCGTGACCAACCTCGTCTAAATCGTTGTGCTTTCCACTCACTCGCAGACACTTTTGCGAATTGGCAATGCGTGGATATTTAATAGGATCGTTGCCGAGTATTATATTTTTAAACTGATTCATACCAGCATTGGTAAACATCAGCGTGGGGTCATCTTTGATAACCATTGGAGCCGAAGGCACTATTTTGTGTCCTTTTGATTCAAAAAAATCTAAAAACGATTGTCTAATCTCTTGTGAAGTCATAATGAAATTTTCTATTTGATCTACGAATAGAATTTATTTTAATAGTTAATATACAGTTTTTGCGATGGAGAAAGCCTTATAAAATAGGGTTTATATAAATTTCACTCCAAATAAACTACAAAAATACATCAAATTTATTACTTTTGTAACTATATCCTAAAAAATCAATCAATTAGCAGATTAGCTTTGGGGTATAAATAAATTTTTTCTACAAAAATGGCTAAAAAAATATTTAGATTTAATCCTGATACAATAGACTACGAAGAGATTCAGGTTACCTTTATGCATCGCTTGCGTAAAGTGCTTTATCATGCGTTATCAGGAATTTTATTGGGCTTAGGATTCTTCTTTATTTTTGTCTCCATTATCAGATCACCCAAAGAAATTGAACTGTATCGAGAAAAAACACGGATAGAGGGGCAATACAAAGCATTGAATGCACAAATAGATGATATGCAAGCAATATTGACTGATATTCAGGAGCGTGACGATAATCTGTATCGTGTGATTTTTCAAGCCGACCCCATTCCTTTAGAATCGAGAACAAGCATTGGTCGCAATATTCAATACTATGAACAGATAAAAAAAAGCACTAATTCGCAAATCGTGGTGGAAACTACGAAAAACCTCAACAGCTTAAAAAAACAGTTGTATGTGCAATCTCGTTCGTTTGACGAAATTGTATCATTGGTTAAAGATCACGAGAAAATGATGGATAACATTCCCGCCATCCAACCTATCGCAAATAAAGATTTGACAAGAGTTGCATCGGGCTGGGGATATCGCATTGATCCTGTTTATAGAACAAAAAAATTCCATTATGGGATGGACTTCACCTCCCCAACAGGTACAGATGTTTTTGCAACGGGCAACGCAACTGTAAGCAAAGCGGGTTGGACGCAAGGTTATGGAAACACCATTAAATTGGACCACGGCTATGGTTATGAAACCCTATATGCACATTTATCTGAGATATTAGTGAAAGAGGGACAAGTTGTAAGCCGTAGTGAGGTGATTGGTTTGGTAGGTAACACAGGAAAATCAACTGGACCTCATTTGCATTATGAAGTTCATTTAAAAGGAGA
>CAYFRA010000061.1:0-8599 GCA_964345395.1 uncultured Paludibacter sp.
ATATTCGGACAAGCACATTCAGCGTCCTTATACTCCTCTAAAATAGCTTTTACACCCTCAGGTGATACGCGCCCATATACTTTTTCGCCCACCATCACAACGGGAGCCAATCCGCACGCTCCAACGCAACGCAAGCAACTGATGGAAAATTTCATATCGGGCGTAGTCTCGCCAACATTGATATTGAGCTCTTTTTTGAATTCATCTAAAATCTTCTCAGCACCACGCACATAGCAAGCTGTACCTAAACAAATAGAGATTGGGAATTGCCCTTTCGGCTTCATTGTAAAGAATGAATAGAAAGTTACCACTCCATACACGTGAGCTACAGACAATTTTAATCTTCGGGCTATAATCTCTTGCACTTCTGCTGGCAAGTAGCCAAATGTGGTTTGTGCTTCGTGCAAAACATTGATTAACTCTTGCGGATCGTTATCGTAAGAAGCACATATTTCATCCAGCTTCGCTTTTTTCTCAAGACTCATTTTGAGCTTCACTTCCGTTTTATCCTTCTCTGTTGGGATAAAAGTATATTGATCATCTATTGCACTAATATTTTTTGGTATCATAATGATTTCTCTTTTTTATAGTTACACATCAAAATAATGGTATTAATGACGAATTGTGATTTTATTATTTTTGTCATAATACTGAGTGTGAAGCAAAGAGTGAGCTCTTTTGCCACCGGGTTCGCCCAAGTATTCAGCGTATAGTTTTTGAATATATGGGTTTTCGTGCGATTTGCGAATGGTTTTGCGCTCGTCTTCCGTATAAATAGCCTTGGCACGCTTAGCCAATATCTCACCATCGCCGTGATGGAAAGGCTGACCTCCGCCACCGATACAACCACCAGGACAAGCCATAATTTCAATGGCGTGATAGTGTGATTTGCCAGCTTGCACATCTTCTAACAACTTGCGAGCATTACCCAATCCGTGAGCAATACCGATATGAATAGGCAAGCCATCAAAATCAACAGTTGCTGAGCGAATACCCTCCATTCCACGTAATTCGTGAAATTCGATTTGTTCCAACGACTTACCTGTAAACAACTCATAAGCAGTACGGCTTGCTGCTTCAATTACACCTCCTGTATTTCCAAAAATAACTCCTGCACCTGTCGATTCGCCCAATGGAGCATCAAAGTCCTCATCAGGAAGATCGTGGAAATCGATATTTGCCTGCTTGATAAAGTGCGCAAGTTCTCTTGTTGACATTGAAAAATCAACATCTGGATTACCATCTACTTTAAATTCATCGCGTTGTGATTCATATTTTTTAGCCAAACAAGGCATTATGGAAACAACCACTAAATCTTTGCGATCCACGCCAATTTTTTCAGCAAAATAGCTTTTTGCAATAGCGCCAAACATTTGCTGCGGTGATTTCGCTGTTGAAGGAACATCCAATAAATCAGGGAAATTGTATTCAAAGAAATTGACCCATCCTGGACAGCAAGAAGTCAAAATAGGTAGTTTTACTTCTTTGTCACCATTCAAATGACGTTGTAGTCGATCTAACATTTCTGTGCCCTCTTCAATAATAGTGAGGTCAGCTGCAAAATCAGTATCAAACACATAATCAAAACCAAGACGACGAAGTGCTGCCACCAATTTCCCAGTTACCAAAGTACCTGGTTCTAAACCAAATTCCTCACCCAAAGCAGCTCGCACAGCTGGTGCAGTTTGCACTACTACTGTTTTTCTTGGATCGCTCAATGCGCGCAAAACATTGGTCGTATGGTCAATTTCAGTTAATGCTCCCGTAGGACAAACAGCAACACACTGTCCGCAGAAGGTACAAGGCGAATCTTCCAAGTCCATTTGAAATGCTGGTGATACAACCGAATGAAAACCACGATTAACAGCTGAAAGTGCACCTACTGTTTGAACATCATTACACATCATTTCGCAACGGCGGCAAAGGATACATTTATCCATATCGCGAATAATTGCTGGTGATGCATCACGACGATACATCGACTTTTCGCCCATATATGGCACATCGCGAATACCAAATTTAATGGCCATACTTTGTAATTCACAATCGCCGGACTTGGCACAAACCAAGCAATCAAAAGGATGATCAGAAGCAATCAGCTTCAATATGGTAGTACGTGCATTCAACACACGAATATTATTGGTAACAACCTCCATTCCTTCGGCGGCTTCGGTGATACAAGAAGGTGCTAAATTGCGTCTTCCCTTCACATCTACTACACAAATGCGGCAGCCACCCGGCTTATTTTCGATATTTAAGTTATGTAATTCCATATGGCAAAGCGTTGGAATCTCAATTCCAATTTTTCGAGCCGCATTGAGAATCGTAGTTCCTCTTTCCACCTCTACTTTTTTGCCATCAATTACTATATTTATAGTACTCATATTGTCTAATATTTTTTTAGAATGAATATAAAAGTATTTTCTTGATTAGTTGGCTAAAACTTTGGGATGCGATTGAATAACAATTGCATCAAAAGCACAACGCACACGACAATCATCGCATCGGATACAAATCTCTGGATCGATGTAATGAATTTGGCGTTTTTCACCCGAAATAGCGTGAACAGGACAGCCTCGTTTACACACACCGCAACCCGTACATAAATCATCCACCACCACGTAGTAAGATAGATTTTTACAATGCCCGGAACGGCAAGTTTTTTCTACAACGTGCTCGTAATACTCGTCTGCAAAGTTTTCCAAAGTTGATAAAACTGGATTAGGCGACGTTTGTCCTAAACCACAGAGCGAAGTATCTTTAATCACATTGCTTAAATTACGAAGTCGCTCTAAATCTTCAAGAGTTCCTTTTCCTAAAGTTATTTTATCCAATAATTCATACAGTCGTTTGTTTCCAATGCGGCAAGGTGCACATTTTCCACAACTCTCTTCTACAATAAAGTCGAGATAGAATTTGGCTACAGAAACCATACAGTCATCCTCATCCATCACAATCATACCACCCGAACCCATCATAGAGCCAGCTGCAAGTAAGTTGTCGTAATCGATTGGCGTGTCTAAATCTTTTTCTGTTAAGCAGCCTCCTGATGGACCTCCGGTTTGGATGGCTTTGAATTTTTTTCCATCTTTGATACCGCCTCCAATTTCATAAATAATTTTTCGAAGAGTAATTCCCATTGGCACTTCAATCAAACCTACGTTGTTGATTTTACCCGCTAAGGCAAAAACTTTTGTACCTTTTGATTTTTCAGTACCGATAGACGTGAACCACTCTGGACCTTTCAAAATAATAGCTGGGATATTGGCAAATGTTTCCACATTATTCACAGTTGTTGGCTTACCCATATATCCGCTTTCAGCAGGAAATGGTGGTTTGTTGGTTGGTTCGCCTCGCAAACCTTCCATCGAATGGATAAGCGAAGTTTCCTCACCACAAACAAATGCACCAGCACCATAACGTAGTTTTACTCTAAAATTAAACCCTGTTCCGAATATATTTTCACCCAAAAGTCCATACTCTTCGGCTTGTTTGATAGCAATTTTTAAGCGTTTGATAGCTAAAGGATACTCGGCACGAATATAAATAAGTCCTTCATCGGAACCGATGCTATAACCACAAATCGCCATAGCTTCCAAAACAGTATGTGGGTCGCCTTCTAAAATAGAGCGGTCCATAAATGCGCCCGGATCGCCCTCATCGGCATTACAAACTACATATTTTTTGTCCGATTCATATTTTCGAGTAAATTCCCATTTCAATCCTGCAGGGAAGCCACCTCCACCACGTCCTCGCAGTTGCGATTGCTTAACTATATCAATCGTTTCCTGGGGTGAATACTCGCTAAGCACCTTACCCAAAGCCATATAAGCATCGTGAGCAATAGCCTCATCAATATTTTCGGGGTCAATAAATCCACAATTACGCAAAGCAATGCGATACTGCTTTTTGTAAAAATTCATATGCTTGGAATCTTCGATATGTTCCTTTTTTTCAGGATCAAGATAGAGCAAACGATTCACCCTTCGCCCTTTGATAATATGTTCATCGATAATTTCTTTGGCATCACTGGGTTTTACTTCTACATAAAAAGTATTGTCAGGAAGCACGTTCACAATTGGCCCTTTTTCGCAAAAGCCAAAACAACCTGTACGAACCACTTGCACCTCGTCTTGAAGGCGTTTTACTGCCAACTCTTTTTCTAAGTTTTCGAGCAATTGCACGCTTTCAGATGCCTGACAACCCGTTCCGCCACATATCAGAATGTGCATTTTGTATTTTGTCATAATATAAGCCTCCTATTAATTGATAGTTTCAAAATTACGTGGTATGATATCGTGAACTAATTCACCATTGCGAATGTAGCGCTCGATAATCTCATCGGCACGTTGCTTATCTACGTAACCGAAAATTACAGGCTCTTTACCTTTTAGAGTAACCTCTACGGTGGGTTCAGCATAGCAATAACCCATACAACCTGTTTGAGTAACCACCGCCTCAATGTTGCGTTTTTCAAGTTCTTCGACGAAAAACTCCATCACTTCTTTCGCACCTGAAGCTATGCCACAAGTTGCCATTGCAACTTTTATTTGTGGAATATCTTCCGCTCGACTGGCTCGATCCCGAAGGTCAACTTTTGATTTGAATTGCTCTTGCATTCTTTTCAAATCAGCTAATGTTTTAATTTTTTCCATCTTTTAGTCTTTTATTGAATGATTTTTATTCATTAATTTCTTTTCTTAGTCCACGTATGGAAAGGATAGGTTTAGATCTTCAAATTACATATCATCTTAATTTTTTTGTTTTTTATTGTTTCTGTACATTCTTATCAACATAGGTAGCTATCTCTATTTCTGTTTTTATAAAGTGTTTTCAAACTCTCATTGATGTATGATTTAATAGCCATTAGCATAGTCCCACTGCTTAAATCATCAATCCCTTCAGCTGCCAACAAGCTTTTGCTAATTTCAAACTTCTCATTATCAATTTGGTAGCAAAAAGCAATTTCAATATGGGAATTTGCACTCATTAGCAAACTAATATAGCCTCCCAAATCTCCCAAAGGCAAGCAATCTGGATGATTGGTATGAAACAACGCACGTACTTCTGTGCCTTTTCCTTTTTCAGATAAAATGCTAAGGGTGCCTTCAGTTTGCTCACAACTCATTTTCAAAAATGGAATACCCAATCCCACTTTTCGTGTAGTTCGTGAAGTGAAAAAAGGGTCGCTTAGTTTTGCAACTGTCTCTGCATCCATTCCACAAGCATTATCACGCACAATCATTTCGAGCTGGTAGTCAATATTGCTTTCCTTTAGCTCAATCTCAATCAAACTTGCTTCTGCTCGAACCGAGTTTTGCGCGATGTCCATTATATGCATTGCTATATTTACCATTTTTCAAAATATTAGTCGCTCATCTTCAGCAATTGGGTTTTCAAAAACATTTTTAATCGCTTCCCAACTCAAGTTTTCTAATTTCAATTGCGTATATCGCCTTCCAATATTTTCTAAATAATGAGCATCCGAGTTCTGTATCAATGTTTTCTCTTCCAAATCAGGATGTTCTTTCAAAAACTCCTCTCGGTTTGTTGCCCAAAATATCTCCAAAGCATCATATTTTAAATCAAAAGGGATAAAACCTAACTGACTGAAAACACTGTTTTTCTCCCGATTGATGTGAGCCGGAATAAAGATTCCGCCCATATCTTTTACAACTTGAGCGATGCTCTCAATATCCATATCCAATGCTCCATACAAGGATTTTTCCTCTTCGTAAATAATATTGTCAAATTGGTCAACTGCTACCTGATAACCAAACAGCGAAGGCTCATTTTTGATATTAGGAAGATGTTTATCCAAATAAACTTGAAATGCTTCGGTGCTATCCAAATCTGGAAAAAGTGTCAAGCAATGCACTTCCTCAGAAGTATTAATTTCGCATCCGCCGATGACGAAAAGACTGTTTTTTGCACCCAATTCCATACAGGGTTTTACATTACGAGTGCTGTTGTGATCACAAATTGCAATAATATCCAAGCCAATTTCTATCGACCTTGCTACAATATTTCGCGAACTCATATCCAAATCACCACAAGGCGAAAGGCAAGTATGAATATGTAAATCGGCTTTGTAGGCTTTCATTGAAATTTGTTTAAATTGTTATCACTACTTCAAAAAATTATATATCAAACCAATTGTCTCAAAAGCTGCTTTGCCCGATGCCAAGACCACTACACCCTCTCTCTCTGCCGTTTCGAGCATATCTTCATTGGGTTTGCGCTCATTGACCAAGACTATGGCACTCAGCTCTATAAGTGAGGCAACTGCTACAATATTTTTGTGAATTTGAGATGTAATCCAAAGCATATCAGGCTGTGCTTTTCCCATTACATCGCTCAGCAAATCAGACACATAAGCTGAAACTGGCTGTTTGTCCAATTGAGATTTACCTGCTAAGCATTCAAATCCCAACTCTTCAATCATCATTTCTAATGTTTTAGTTTTCATACTCCTCTTTATATTTTTTCAAACTGTTTTTTCCCCATACTTTCTCAATGACAGCAAAAGCCTGCTCTGGACTAAGTTTGTAGTTCTTCTCCATTACTCGCTGCACAAACACACAATGCGACATACTTGCAATGCCTTTGACAATGTCTTCGGCCAATGAATTACAAGATGGTGCGCCACAAGCACCGCAATCGAAACCAGGCAAATAACTGTTGATTTTATTGATTTTGGATATTTTTTGCAAAGCTATTTCCATACTTTCATCCAATAGTAGGCCTTTGCGTGGTGTAATTGCATCAGTTTTGAAATCAATTTCACTCTTTTTGTGATGCGCTACCAAAGGGTTTTCTATCTCACTCCCTTTTTGTTGGCGAGCTTGCATTTTTTTATAACGATCACCTATTCGCTCTACGGTCAAAAAACGATTACTTGGACACAAAATACCGCCTGCGCAGCCTTGATCACATACACGCATTTCCAAAAAATCAACATTATCAATTTGACCCAACTCAAATTTTTCCAAAAATTCAATTACATTTTCCACACCGTCAATGGCCAAGCTTCTTCCTGTGAAATAGTTTTTTTCATCTCCAGAAAGCGACCATTTGATGGAATCGGCACTTAGATTATCCACAGTTTTTGTCGGATAATCAGGCGATTTCTTTTCAACAATTGCTTTATATACAATATTATACAGTTCACGCATATTCACCACCACATCAATAGGCGAATGAACTTCAGCAACGGGCGATTTAGCCGCTACAATTTTGGAAGCACAAGGTGTAAAGTAATAAATGCCAATATCTTTTGGGTCGATGGCAGCACTCGAATAACGATTGCGTAGATAGATAGCAGCAATATCGTGAGGTGCTTTGACGCTTAGAATATTCTCAGTAAGCGACGGAAACATCACCTGAATTAGGCGAATGACCGATGGACAATATGAACTAACTGCAGGGCGAATAAGATTTTCATCAGAAGCTTCTTCTTTGTAAATCTCTTTTAATAAATCAACCGCATATTCCACCTCAAAAACCTCGTTGAAACCAAGTTGCTTGATAATCTCTTTGATTTGCGACACACTATATTTGTGAGGATATTGCCCAAAAAAGATGGATGGAATCAAAGCTATTCGATACGGATATTTTGCAAAATCGGTAAATAAGCCGTCGTCTTTTACATAAATAGCACCTTGCGGACAAACACGAAAACACTCACCACAATCCACACAACGTTCAGGACTAATGCGGGCATTTCCATCTATTATGCGAATTGCCTGAGTTGGGCAAACGCGCATACAATGCGAGCAACCGACACATTCATCTGTGTTGATCTGAATAGCGTGAATATAGTTTAGCAAGCTCATAAAACGTATTGAATAACTGACTTTAAAGTATAAAATCTACGGTTTCTAAATACTGTTTTCTCTCTTGTGCTTCGGTTAAATTATTGTGTTTCGTGTTTAGATTATATCGTCTGCTTTATTTTAAAAATTGATCTTTATTCTGAGTTTAGTCCCTTCATTAGGCACAGAGCTAAGCTCCATTTCGTCACAGTTTTTTTTGATATTTGGCAGTCCCATTCCTGCCCCAAAACCCATCTCTCTCACTTTGCTTGATGCAGTAGAGTAGCCTTCTTGCATTGCTTTTTCGACATCCTCAATGCCCGGTCCTTCATCTTCAATCAGCACTTCAATATGTGTCGGCACAATATCAACAATCATTTTGCCTTGATGTGCGTGAGCCACCACATTGACTTCCGACTCGTAAAGTGCAACCGAAATACGGCGAATGAGTGCAGGTGATATATTCAACTGTTTTAAAGTCTTTTTTACATCAGAACTGGCTTTTCCGGCTGTGCTGAAGTTTCCACCTTCTATGTAAAATTCTAATCGCATCAAAATAGTGGTTTTATTCCTTTTGTATAGAGTATTCCCGCAATTTCAAAAAGTGATTTTTGGGTGCTTATGACTGCAATGTTATTTTCAATTGCAATCTCCAGCATCTCTTCGCTCACCTCCTTGCCTCGTCCAAAAATCACACAAGGTATCCCCGACAATTCGGCTGTTCGCATAGTCTGAATAGTAGCCAAACCCGTTATCAATATCATATTGTCATTGTGCCAACGAAG
>CAYFRA010000062.1:0-8519 GCA_964345395.1 uncultured Paludibacter sp.
TATGCACTAATCACAGCCTTATATCGTTATTGTTTAAGATAAAAAGATGAAATAAATATGATTGATTATATAAAAGGAGAGATTACGGAGCTTACGCCTACTGCTGTTGTTTTGGAAACGGGCGGAATTGGCTATTATGTAAATATTGCACTGACAACTTACACAGCTTTGCAAAATAAAAAAGAAGCGAAACTCTATATTTATGAAGCAATTCGTGAAGATGCTTACGTGCTTTATGGTTTTCAAACAAAAGGCGAACGAGAGTTATTTATGTTGCTAATTTCAGTTTCGGGCGTAGGTGCAAATACAGGTCGGGTTATTATGTCATCATATAGTGCTGATGAGTTACAGCAGATTATTGCTACGGAAAACTTGGTGGCACTTACTGCTATCAAAGGTATTGGAAACAAGACTGGACAAAGAATATTAGTTGATTTGAAAGATAAAATTCTAAAAGTTGGATTATCTAACGATCCTACAACATCAACCGGCACAACAAGCCTTTCTGCTAATCAAACTACTCGTAATGAAACCATTGCAGCTTTGACAATGCTTGGATTTGCAGCTAATAGCTCACAAAAGGTAGTAGATAAGATTTTGAAACAACAAGCTGATATTACTGTTGAAGCAGCACTGAAGATGGCGCTGAAAATGCTATAATTGAAAGAATATATAACTTGGCTCGTACTATCTTTATTCTTTTTTCGTTTATATAGCTCGGAATAGTACGTTTAAATGACATTTGGCAGCAATTAGATGAAGCAAATTAAGAAAAATATCATCCCTTTCTTTTTGATTTTTCTTTTGTCGATTAGTGGGGCTTACGCTTTTGTAAGTTCAGCTAAGTCTGTTGTGTCTTCCTATCAAACTATTCAGCAAGCACCTCAGCCAAAAATAGAAAATGATACGGTACTAAAATTTCCAGTAAAAAAAACAGCTTCTGATGAATATAGTGAGTTAAATCGAGTGTATCCGATGGACTTACGTTCGCCAGATAATATTAAAACTGTTGTAGAATACGATATTATTAGCGGAAATTATATTATCCGAACTATGCTTGGTGAACTTGAAATTTCTACACCGCTAAGTCTTACGCCTACTCAATACCAGCAATATTCACTCAATCAAAGTATGCTAAATTATTGGCGTGAAAAAAATGAGAAGAGTGGGCAGAGCAATGAAGACAAATTTTCATTGACCGATATGAAGTTTAGTTTGGGCCCAGCCGATAAGGTTTTTGGACCGGGTGGTGTACAAATAAAAACACAAGGTTCAGCAGAGTTGATTTTTGGATTTAAGCAGAATTTTATAAATAACCCTGTATTGCCAGAGCGAGCTCGTCGTTCAAATATCCCACAATTTGATGAAAAAATATCAATGAACGTAACCGGAACAGTAGGTGACAAGATAAACTTTGGGCTAAATTACAATACAGAAGCATCTTTTGATTTTGACCAAAAGTTGGCAAAATTATCTTTCAAAGGTAAAGAGGATGATATTATCCAACTGATAGAAGCCGGTAATGTCAGTATGCCATTGCGTGGTTCGCTTATTACAGGTAGTTCTGCACTATTTGGAGTAAAAACAGAGTTGCAATTTGGTAAATTAAGCATTTCTGCAGTTGCTTCACAGCAGGAGTCTCAATCCAAAACCGTTAGCTCTAAAGGTGGGGTGCAATCGGTGCCTTTTGAGGTGAAAATTGATGAGTTTGATATTAACAGACACTTCTTTTTAGGACATACATTCCGAGATAATTACGAACAAGCAATGAGTAAACTGCCTTTTATTGCTTCTGGAATTGTGATTAACCGCGTGGAGGCGTGGGTAACAAATAAGCGCGCCAACTTTAATGAAGCTCGTAATGTAATTGCATTTATGGATTTGGCTGAACCTGTCCGCATCGACAACCCACATTGGAGACCTAACGCTCAAATTATAGCTAACAAATCCAACTCTCTTTATGATGAAGTAAATGCTTTGTCGGCTGAGGGTTTACGCAATATCCAACAAACAAATGCTATCCTTTCAGCCCATTATGCTGCTTTTGATATAGTAGGCGGTGAAGATTATGAAAAAATTGAGAATGCACGTCGATTGGAATCATCTGAATTTACGATAAATAAAGAGTTGGGTTACATATCATTGCGTTCAGCTCTTAATCCTGATGAGGTGTTGGCTGTAGCTTACGAATATACTTATCAGGGTAAAACATATCAAGTAGGAGAATTTTCTACTGACAACATAAATGCACCCGATGCTCTTATTTTGAAATTATTGAAGAGTACAACGCAATCGCCACAGCTATCGTCGTGGGATTTGATGATGAAAAATATTTACTCAATCGGTGCGATGCAAATGTCATCTGATGACTTTATCCTCAATGTGATGTACCGCAACGACTCGATTGGTACCGAGCTGCAATATATTACTGAAGGAGAAATAGCTAATCAGCTTTTACTTCGAGTGATGAATTTAGACCGTTTGGATTCAAAAAAAGAGAATAATCCAGATGGACGCTTTGACTACGTGGAAGGTTATACCGCCATCTCTTCAAATGGCCGAATAATATTTCCAGTTTTAGAGCCTTTTGGATCGCATCTACGTAAGAAAATAGGCAATGATGCAATTGCGGACAAATATGTTTATCAAGAATTGTACGATTCAACTTTGGTTGTTGCACAAGAGTTTAGCGAGAAAAATAAATTCATTATTTCAGGAAGATATAAAGGCTCGGAATCAAGCAATGAAATTCGACTTAATGCAATGAATATCCCACGTGGATCGGTGGTGGTAACAGCAGGAGGAAAAACATTGGTTGAAAATGTGGACTACACAGTCGATTATACAATGGGGGTTGTTAATATTATCAACAAATCTATTGCTGAATCAAATGCAAATATCGATGTAAAATTAGAAAATCAGTCGATGTTTAATATGCAGCGGAAATCGCTTTTTGGTACCCATTTGGAGTATCAATTCAGTAAGAATTTAAGTTTAGGCGGTACGGTAATGCACCTTTCAGAAATGCCGCTCACTAAAAAAGTGAACACTGGAAGCGAGCCCTTAAAAAATACCATTTGGGGCTTAAATACATCTTGGCGAAAAGAGATACAATGGCTTACCAATGCATTGGATAAATTACCTTTTGTGCACGCCACTCAACCATCAACCCTTGCTTTTGATGCTGAATTTGCTCAACTTATTCCAGGACACTCAAAAGTTATTTCACAAGCAGGTTTGGCTTATATTGATGATTTTGAATTTACCAAAACCAATATAGATATTCATTATCCACACTATTGGTATCTTTCAAGCACGCCGAGTAATTTTGAGGAATCAAAATTGAGTAATAATATTGATTATGGTAAAAATCGAGCACTTTTATCGTGGTATTCGGTGGATAGGGTAATGAATAGTGAAGCTCGAACGACGCCTGTCAATTTAAAAGGAAATTTGGAGTCACAATCAAATCATTACACACGCCAAGTTAGAGAAACAGAGCTTTTCCCAAATCGTGATACCAATCCTACCGGAACATCTTTGCTTACTTTGCTCAACCTCTCTTATTATCCAAATGAAAGAGGCCCTTATAACTTGGATGTGCAAGGGATGGACGCTCAAACAGGAAAGCTAAAAGACCCTGCAAGTCGATGGGGTGGAATAATGCGTAAATTAGATTATTCTGATTTTGAAACTTCAAATATCGAATATATTGAATTTTGGATGCTTGATCCGTTTGTGTATGCCGAAGAAAACAATCCAGGTGGTGAACTCTATTTCAATTTAGGCGACATCAATGAAGATATTTTGAAAGATGGTAAGAAGTTTTTTGAACACGGCCTACCTATTGATGACAATGGCACAAACTTCGAAACTACGGTTTGGGGACGTATTCCAAAACAGCAATCTACTGTAAATGCATTTGATAACTCGCCAGGAGCGCGAGCCAAACAAGATGTTGGCTTGAATGGTTTGTCAACCGAACAAGAATTTGAGTTTCCAACGTATAGAGATTATGTACAGGAATTGCGTAATCACTTGTCGCCTGATATTATTGATATAATGGAAAATGATATTCATTCGCCACTCAATGACCCTGCCGGCGATAATTACCATTTCTATTTAGGTAAAGAGTATGACGATAGAGAGCTCTCAATATTAGAACGTTACAAATACTATAACGGGACAGAAGGTAATTCGCCCGAAGCAGAAAATACAGGTTCAACATATAGCACTTCGGCTACGCTGATACCCGATAGCGAAGATATTAACTTGGATAACACACTTAATGAGTACGAAAATTACTATGAATACAAAGTAGATTTACGTCCAGGAGCTATGCAGCTTGGCGAAAACTATATTACTGATGTGATAGAGTCGGATGTTTTATTGAAAAATGGTAAAACAGAACGCGTAAAATGGTATCAATTTAAAATACCTATTCGTAATTACGACAATAAAGTTGGTAGTATTCGTAATTTCAAATCGATTCGTTTTGTGCGGATGTATATGACAGGATTTGAACAGGAAACTCATTTGCGTTTTGCTACCTTGGATTTAGTTCGAGGTGAATGGAAAACTTATTTGAAACCTTTGAGGCCTGAAACAACTTCATCCAATGCCCAGTTAGATGTCTTAGCTGTAAACATTGAAGAAAATGGTCGAAAATCGCCTGTAAACTATGTGTTGCCCCCAGGTGTAACACGTGAAACAGACCCAAGTCAGCCGCAATTAATTCAAGCCAATGAGCAAGCAATGGTGCTGCGAGTTACAGAATTGGATAATGAAGATGCAAGAGCTGTTTATCGCAGAACCAATTACGATATGCGTCAGTATAAACGATTCCAAATGTTTGTGCACGCAGAAGCTATGAAAGTAGCACCCGACTTACAAGATGATGAGTTAGCTGTATTTGTACGCTTGGGTTCTGATATGGTAAACAACTATTATGAATATGAAATACCATTAAAATTAACACCCGAAGGGGTTTATACAAGCAATAAGTTGGACGACCGTTTGACTGTGTGGCGTCCTGAAAATATGTTTGATTTCCCCTTTACGGTGCTAACTGATGCGAAATTGGAGCGAAATCGAGAACGCAGTGGTACAATGGCAAATACAGTTCCATTTTATGCACAAGACCCTGAAAAACCATTGAATAAAGTTACGGTGGTAGGTAATCCCTCTATTTCGCACGTAGAGAATATTATGATCGGTGTTCGTAACATCAGCGGAGAAACTAAATCGGGTGAAATATGGGTTAACGAGATGCGTATGTCAGAGTTTGATGAAGATGGCGGATGGGCAGGAATAGCCAGTTTGGCGATGAATCTTTCCGATTTGGGTTCAATCAATCTTTCGGGGCGAATGGAAACAGCAGGTTTTGGTGGCATCGAAAGCAATGTAACCAATCGAAATATGGAGGATCATTATTCCTACAATCTATCGGCAGGGCTTGACTTAGGACGATTTTTGCCAGAGAAAGCAAAGCTACAAATCCCAGCTTATTATACATTAACCAATGAAACACATTCGCCAAAGTACAATCCTTTGGATGAAGATATCATTTTAAAAGATGCTATTGAAAACTTAGAAAGCATAGAGGAAAAAGATTCACTACGCAGTATGACTCAGTCAGTACGTCAAACCAGCAGTTTTAATATTTCAAATGCAAAAGTGAATATCCGCAGTAAAAAACCAATGTTTTACGATCCTGCAAATATATCGGTAACTTATTCTACTAGTGAATCAGTTGAACATAGTCCTGAAATAGAGGAGAATTTAGTGAAGCAACAGAGGGCGATGTTGACTTATAATTATAGTTTTAATATGCAGCCTTGGGAGCCATTCAAAAATTCTGAGAAACTTAAAAATCCAAACTTAAAACTAATCAAAGAGTTTAATATTTATTATCTGCCAACGTCTATTAATTACTCAAACAGCTTGAATAGAAGCTATTCTCATATCAAATTGAGAGATTTTACGGGAGGCAACTCAGGAGTACATTTTGATAATTTGAGTTTCAGCAAAGATTTCTTATGGAATCGTCAGTTTGACTTGAAATACAATATCACTCGTTCGCTCAATGTGGGTATCCAAACTGCAATGAACGCCAATATCGAAGAAACTTATTATACCCCTGAAATTGGTAAAGAACATTATGAGGCGTGGCGTGATACCGTTTGGAATAGTATTCGAAAAATGGGTACACCTTATACCTACCAGCAAGTGTTTAATGCATCTTGGAAATTGCCAATCAATAAATTACCTTATTTAGATTGGGTTACTGCTAATACGCAATATAACTCAACATACAGTTGGAATCGAAGTGCAATTATGGAAGGTGGCGATAATATAGGGAATATGGCGTCGTCGATGGGAAGTTTTACAGGGAGTGCTGAGCTGAATATGGAAACGCTTTATAAAAAATCGAAATACCTAAGTGATGTTATTAGTAGAGGCAATAGAAATCCGAGACAAGCAGCTTACAAACCCAAAACCTTCAAGCAGGAAGTGAATTTGCAAAAAGGCGATACACTCTCAATTAATCACGCTTTGAATAGTGAAAAGTTCACGCTTACTGCAACAGACTCTTTGGGGCGTTCTATACGTGTACCTTATAAAATAAAAGATGCTTCTTCTGTACAGCTTATTCCGATTACAGATATAAATGGTGCAACTATATCGATAGTAACTAAAGACCCCAATGCCCGAAGTATAGCGGAGAAAATAACGGACTTTGCTATCCGATTGCCAATGAGCGTTCGTCGTGTTTCGCTCAATTATCGTCAATCAAGTAGCTTGACCTTACCTGGATTTATGCCTGAGCCTGGCTTTTTAGGACAACAATCTTTTAATGGAATCAATGCACCAGGCTGGGGCTTTGTTTTTGGTTATCACGATGATAATACCTTGAGGGATATGGCTCGTCGTGATTGGTTGTATATGGGCGATGGAGTGATAAATCCTGCCAATGAGGCACTTACTTCTGATTTTGATTTTCGTGCTTCATTAGAGCCAATACCTGGCTTTAAGATTGATTTAACAGCCAAGCGTCAAACAGCTTCCAATACCGTTATTCACTATATGTTTGATGGAATGCCCTCAACTTTCAACGGTAATTTCAATATGACACAGGTAGCATTCAAAACCGCTTTTGAGAAAATTGGAACGATCAATGATAATTACGATTCGCCAAGTTTTAGACGTTTGCGCGAATACCGTGAAATTATTTCACATCGACTTCAGCGTGAATTAGAAGGTAAACGATATCCAACAACAGGCTTCTTAGCAGAAGAGCCTTCTTATGCAGGAAAGCCTTATGATGAAACGCTTGGAAAGTATGACTTGAACTCGCCAGATGTGTTGATACCTGCATTTTTTGCAGCTTATACAGGGCGCGACCCAAACACAGTGAGTACAAATCCTTTCTTATCATTATGGGATATTTTACCTAATTGGAATGTAAATTTCAATGGTTTATCCAATTTAGATTGGGTGAAAGAGCGTTTTCGATCCGTAAGTATCACTCACGGCTACACCAACCGATATACCATTGGTAATTATGGTTCTTACTCAACGTGGGTAGCAGTAGATGGCGATGACAGTGCACTTGGTTTTATTCGCGATGTACAAACCAATATGCCTATTCCGTCAATGGCTTATGATATATCAACTGTTTCGATGAATGAGAGTTTTGCTCCCCTGTTTGGTTTGAATATGGCAATGAAAAACAGTATGACAGCCAAAGCAGAGTATCGCAAACAACGCAACTTGTCATTAAATCTAAATAGTACGCAATTGATTGAAGCTTTGTCGGATGAGTTTGTTATTGGTGTCGGCTATGTAGTAAATGATTTTGATGTTGTATTAAAATTAAAATCGGCACAACGCCAGACAGTTAAAAACGACCTAAAGCTAAATATGGATATTTCTTACAAAGACATCAAGAGTTTATTACGAAAAATAAATGAAGATTTGTCACAAGCTTCAAGTGGAAATAAAGTCGTATCTGTGCGTTTCACCGCAGATTATGTCTTTAGCTCTAAGGTAAATTTGCAGCTCTTTTTCGATCGTCAATCCACAGCACCTTTGGTGTCATCATCTTATCCGGTCTCTTCAACTAATTTTGGTTTGACATTTAAATTTATGTTGACAAGGTAGAAAGATGTTATTTTTTCAAACTTCACCCTATTTCAATAGGCTCGATTACTGAGATTAATGTCCCCTAAATACTCAAAAGAAGGACTTTTAAATCGTGCGACTAATAGATTTGTACGGTACACACTCAGATGTATCGTACCAAAAAGAGGCTCCACTTTTAGTGGAGCCTCCCCAAACATAAATATAAACAATTCTTTTATCATCTCTTAGCAGAGTAGATAAGATTTTTTCTTCTTCTAAATATCACAAACCCATACGCTAAGCTCAACAGCATCAAAGCTATCACACTATCGCCCACTGGCACTATTTGGTCTTTCTGTTCGTTAGTTATTGGTTCTGGGTCAACTAATGCCCAA
>CAYFRA010000063.1:0-8474 GCA_964345395.1 uncultured Paludibacter sp.
AATTTCATGTTTAAACTTAGAATTTCATGTTTAAACTTACAGTTTCATGTTTAAAATCCAATTTTCATGTTTAAAATCTGGATTTTCAGTTTAAAGTCTGAAAAACCTTGCTAAAACTCCCTCTTTAATCCTGTCTCGCCATAGGCAAGAGAGTTGGGGGCTTTACTAACACATTCAAAACAACTTATGACATAGATAGAAATCACTTAATGTTAGCTTTGAAAATGTGTAAAGAAGATAAAAATAGATATCTATATAATCCTAACAGAAAAACTGTTGACAGAAATAACTTTTTACCTTTAAGTTTTTCACAAATCATTTATCACTAAACGATAATAACTAAAAAAACAGTATCTTTGTAAATTGAACAAATAATGGCATAGTGTATGAAACGAGCTATTTTTCCGGGTACTTTTGACCCGATTACTATAGGGCACTACAACATTGTAATGCGTGGATTGAAACTCTTTGATGAGATAATCATTGGAGTTGGAAACAACATCAACAAACGAACGCTTTTTAGTATTGAGGAGCGTGTAAATATGGTTAAAGCAGCTTTTGCAGATGTAGAGCAAGTGCGGGTTGTAGCTTATAATAGCCTGACAGTTGATTTTGCAAAGGAGATGGAGGCAGATTATATTCTACGAGGTATTCGCAGCGTAGGTGATTTTGAGTTTGAGCATACCATTGCAACAGCCAATAAGCATCTTTCGGGGATTGAAACCGTAATATTATATACCGACAGTGAACATTCATTTATCTCATCGACTGTGGTACGGGATTTGATTAGCTTCGGGAAAGATGTAACAGAGTTTCTGCCAGCAAATACTAAACTACCAAAATAAAACATCCTTTTTACAGTTTTCTTTAGGCTTATTATAAATATAGAATCAAAGAAATAGATACAAACAAATGATATGAAAAAATTTAAAAACCTTTTTCTCTTGACGCTTATTGCTCTTATTTCACTCAATTTGCAAGCAAAGGATGATGAGAAATATTACAGCATCAATAAAAACCTCACTATCTTTAATAGTGTGCTTCGCGAGTTAAACACTTTTTATGTAGATACGATCAACTATAACAAATTGGTTGAAATAGGTATTCAAAGTATGCTCAAATCTCTTGACCCCTACACAACTTATATGCCTGAGGAGAATGGCGATGATATCAAAATGCTCACTTCGGGAGAGTATGGCGGCATTGGCTCGATAATTATGCAAAAAGAGGGTCAAGTTATTATCTCAGAACCTTATGAGGGTATGCCCGCTCAACGTGTAGGACTTATACCCGGCGACGTGATTATTGAAGTTGATGGCGTATCAACGATTGGTAAAAACACTTCGGAGGTGAGCGATCTGCTTCGAGGTCAGAGCGGAACTGATATCACTTTGGTGGTGGAGCGAATTGCTAAGAAAAAACCAATCACGTTTAAGTTTGTTCGCGAAAAAATACAGATAAATCCAATTACTTATTATGAAGCGAAAGATGGTATCGGCTATTTGATGTTGGGCGACTTTACGGACAAAGCAGCAATGGAATTTCGCAATGTGGTGAACGAAATGATAGAAGAGAGTCAAATTCACTCGTTAATCATTGATGTAAGGTCTAATCCAGGAGGCTTGATGGATGAAGCGGTGAAGATAATGGGTTACTTTGTTCCCAAAGGCACCGAGATAGTGCATACCAAAGCACGCCACGAACAATTGAACCAAACATACAGAACTCCTAATAAGCCGATATATCCCGATATGAAAGTGGCTGTATTGGTCAACGGATCTTCGGCATCTGCTTCAGAGATTTTAGCTGGCTCGATGCAAGATTTGGATAGAGGTATTGTTATCGGCGAGCGTACTTTTGGTAAAGGTTTGGTGCAAAACATCCGTCCTCTGGGTTACGATAGCCATTTGAAAGTTACACTTGCCAAATATTACACACCAAGTGGCAGATGCGTGCAAGCTCTTGATTATAGCCACCGCAACGAAGATGGTAGTGTAGGACAAATTCCTGATAGCTTAATCAACACTTTCAAAACCCTCAATGGACGCGAAGTGAAAGATGGAGGCGGAATTACTCCAGATACCATTACAAGTAAAACATCAAAGATGAACATAGCTGATTATATTCTGTTGCAAAACCTATATTTTGACTATGCCAATATCTATTTTTCAAAAAACAGAAAAATAGCTACTCCCTCCAAATTCAAATTGAGCAATGATGAGTATCTTCAATTTATCAACTACTTGGTTGAAGAGAAAAACTTCAGCTACACCACCCAGTCAGAGCGCTATTTTAGTCAGTTTGAAGATATTCTGAAGTTGGATGGATATGATGAGTCGGCCAAAGAGGAGATTGAAGCCTTGAAAAAAAGAATCACTCCTGACATTGAAAGCAGGATGAAAGAGTATCGTGAAGAAATTGAAAGCTATCTTTCGAGTGAAATTATCAAACGCTATTATCATCAAAAAGGCGAAGTAGAATATTTGCTACGCAGCGATTACGATACCAAATTGGCAAGAGAGATATTGAAAGATCAGCAAAAATACAATGAGATATTGGGTGTAAAATAGAGTTTGCATCAATTTTAAATTCAGAAAGTTCATTTTTATATTTCAGAAATGCAAGATCAAAAAGAGTCAATATATATGCCTTTTTGGAGAAACAAAGAGGCTGTTGCACAAATTCCTTCACCTTGCTATGTGATGGATGAGATGCGTTTTCGTCAAAATCTATCTTTAATAAAATCGGTGGCCGAGCGAGCTGATGTAGAGATCATTTTGGCATTCAAAGCTTTTGCGATGTGGTCGGTTTTTCCGATTGTTAGAGAGTATATCCGACACAGCACAGCGAGTTCACTTGCCGAAGCACGTTTGGCTTTTGAAGAGATGGGAAATCCCGCTCACACCTACGCACCAATCTATAGCGATGGGGATTTTCCTGAAATCATGCGAATGAGTAGTCATATCACTTTCAATTCTTTGTCGCAATTTGAAAAATTTTATCCTCATACCAAAGAGAGGCAAATCTCTTGTGGCATCCGTGTCAATCCTGAATACTCTGTAGTAGAAACGGATATGTACAACCCAAGCCGTCCGGGGTCGAGGTTGGGTGTTTTGGCTTCTCAATTAGGCGATACATTGCCCGAAGGTGTAGAAGGTTTGCATTTTCACGTTTTGTGTGAAAACAACTCATACGATTTAGAAAAAGTGCTTACTGCATTTGAGGAGAAGTTTGGACATTTTATTCCACAAATTAAGTGGCTCAATATGGGTGGTGGGCATCTGATGACTCATAAGGATTATGACACAGAGCATCTCGTTAGTTTACTCAAAAGTTTCAAAGCGAAATATCCACATTTGAAAATCATTTTGGAACCGGGAAGTGCTTTTGCTTGGCAAACCGGTGTTTTGGTATCGGAAGTGCAAGATATTGTAGAAAATGGAGGTGTCAAAACTGCGATGCTGGATGTCTCTTTTGCTTGTCATATGCCCGACTGTCTTGAAATGCCCTACAAACCTACCATCACCTATGCCACTGACGAAATAGCAGGAAAACCAACTTACAATATGGGTGGTAACAGTTGTCTTTCAGGAGATTATTACGGAGCTTGGTCATTTGACGAAGAGCTGAAAGTGGGCGACCCGATAGTTTTCGAGGATATGATACATTATACTATGGTAAAAACAACTATGTTTAACGGCGTTGCACATCCATCCATTGGAATTTGGACCAAAGAGAATCAGTTCAAATTGATACGCCAATTTGATTATGACGATTATAAAAAAAGAATGTCATAATATATTGAATTAAAAAAAGGCATTAGAGTATATTGTAAAGCGATTATTAGCATTATTTATACTTGAATGTAGGCGTATTGTTGCTCAACTTGAAAAAAACAACTAATTTTGTTCTCTCTTTTGAAAAGAGAATTTAATATTTAAAGGTAATTTTATAATGGGAAAAGTATTAGTTATTGGCGCCGGAGGCGTTAGTACAGTTGCTGTGCATAAAATGGCTCAGAATCCTGATGTTTTTACAGAAATCGTATTAGCAAGTCGCACCAAATCAAAGTGTGATGCCATTGCTGCCGATGTAAAGGAGCGTTATGGTGTTGAAATAGAGACTGCACAAGTGGATGCTGATAATGTAGCTGAATTGGTAACCTTAATGAAAACTCACAAGCCAGAAATTGCGGTTAATCTTGCACTACCCTATCAAGATTTAACAATTATGGATGCTTGTTTGGAGTGCGGTGTCAATTATTTAGATACGGCAAACTACGAGCCTTTGGACGAGGCAAAATTTGAATATAAATGGCAATGGGCATATCAAGAGCGTTTCAAAAAAGCAGGACTTACAGCTATTTTAGGTTGTGGATTTGACCCAGGTGTAACTGGAGTTTTCACAGCTTACGCAGCCAAACATCATTTTGATGAAATACACTATTTGGATATTGTGGACTGCAACGCCGGTAACCACGGACAAGCTTTTGCTACCAATTTTAATCCGGAAATCAACATCCGTGAGGTAACTCAAAAGGGTAGATATTATGAGAATGGAAAATGGGTAGAAACTGAGCCACATGCCATTCACAAACCATTGAATTATCCTGAAATAGGCGAAAAAGAGTCATATCTTATCTACCACGAGGAGTTGGAGTCATTGACAAAACATTTTCCAAGCATCAAGCGTGCTCGCTTCTGGATGACATTCAGCGAAGAGTATTTAACCCATTTGCGTGTAATTCAAAACATCGGTATGGCACGCATTGACGAAGTGGAATATAATGGACAAAAAATTGTTCCCATCCAGTTTTTAAAAGCTGTATTGCCTAATCCACAAGATTTGGGGGAAAACTACAAAGGAAAAACTTCGATTGGTTGCCGCATCAAAGGCTTTAAAGATGGTGATGTAAAAACCTACTATATCTACAACAACTGTAGTCACGAAGCGGCTTATCAAGAGACAGGAACACAAGCTGTGAGCTACACAACAGGCGTTCCTGCTATGATTGGCACAATGATGTTCCTAAAAGGACTATGGTCGCAAGCTGGTGTCTTCAACGTAGAGCAATTTGATCCAGATCCATTTATGGCAGAACTCAACGAGCAAGGATTGCCATGGCATGAGATGCACAACGTAGATTTAGAGCTATAAAAATTTGATATAATAAATAAACTAAAAAAGAGGGTATCGTTACGATATTCTCTTTTTTGTTTGTATTGTTTTCTCATTATCACTAATTTTGTTTTTCCACATATACATAAACAAAAGAAGAGACATGCTGAAAAAAGGACTATATATAGCTCTGTTAAGTTTTCTGACAAATATAATCGCAGCTGAAACTCCCGTGGATTACGTCAATACACTTATGGGTTCGCAATCAAAGCACTCTCTATCGACAGGAAATACCTATCCTGCCATTGCGATGCCTTGGGGTATGAACTTTTGGACACCGCAAACAGGTAAAATGGGCGATGGTTGGACATATACTTACGATGCCGATAAAATCAGAGGTTTCAAACAGACGCATCAACCCAGTCCGTGGATCAATGATTATGGGCAGTTTTCAATTATGCCTGTAAAAGGAAAACCCATTTTTGACGAGAACAAACGCGCAAGCTGGTATTCACATAAAGCCGAAATTGCCAAACCCCACTACTATCAAGTCTATTTAGCAGATTGGGACATTCTTACAGAGATTAGCCCTACAGAGCGAGCTGCTATGTTTCGTTTCACATTTCCCGAAAGTGAGCTCTCTACCATTGTTGTTGATGCATTTGATGAAGGCTCTTATGTTAAAATTGTAGCTGAAGAGAATAAAATAATAGGATACAGCACCAAAAACTCAGGTGGTGTGCCTCATAATTTCAAAAACTATTTTGTCATACAGTTTGATAAAGCCATTGATTATATGGCAACGGTTGCCGAAGGCGATATCGTAGAAAATAGATTGGAGCTTGATTCAAAACACGCAGGTGCCATTGTTGGTTTTCCCACACAACGTGGCGAAATGGTGCACGCATACGTTGCAAGCTCATTTATCAGTATCGAACAGGCTGAACAAAATCTAAAAGAGATTAACAATCGCTCTTTCGATCAATTGGTAGTTGATGGGGCCAATAGATGGAATGAAGTTTTGAATAAAATAGAGGTAGAAACCGACAACATCGACCAAATTCGTACTTTCTACTCTACCCTATATCGCTCACTCTTATTTCCGAGAAAACTGTATGAGAAAGACCAGCTTGGAAATATTGTTCACTACAGTCCTTACAACGGCGAAGTCATCCCAGGTTATATGTACACCGATACCGGATTTTGGGACACATTTCGTGCCTTGTTTCCTTTGCTCAATTTGATTTACCCAGAAGAAAACTTAAAAATACAAGAAGGCCTGCTCAATGCCTATCGCGAAAGTGGTTTTTTTCCTGAGTGGGCAAGCCCCGGACACCGTGATTGTATGGTAGGCAATAACTCAGCCGCTGTTCTTGCTGATGCCTATCTGCAAGGCGTGAAAGTAGAAGATGAAAAATTGCTTTGGGAGGGATTGATTAAAACTGCAAATAGTGTTCATTCAAGTATTTCATCAACGGGTCGAAAAGGTTTTGAGTATTACAACCGCTTGGGTTATGTGCCTTCTGATGTACAAATCAATGAGAGTGCAGCACGCACATTGGAGTATGCCTACAACGATTGGTGTATCTATCAAGTGGGCAAAGCGATGGCTAAACCTATAGATGAAATTCAAATATATGCCGAAAGAAGTAAAAATTACCGCAATCTTTTCAACAAAGAGTACAATTTGATGGTGGGTAGAAAAGAGAATGGCGAGTTTAATTTGCCATTCAACCCTTTCAAGTGGGGCGGAGATTTTACCGAAGGTAACTCATTGCATTATACGTGGTCAGTGTTTCACGACCCCGAAGGCCTGATACAATTGATGGGAAGTGAAAAGAAATTTATTGAGATGCTGGATACTGTTTTTGCTTTACCACCGATTTTTGATGATAGCTATTATGGCTACACCATTCATGAGATACGAGAAATGCAAATAATGAATATGGGAAATTACGCTCACGGCAATCAGCCCATACAGCATATGATTTATCTGTATAACTATGCCCGTGAGCCGTGGAAAGCACAATACCATCTGCGACAAGTGATGGATAAACTTTACTTGCCAACCCCCGACGGATATTGCGGTGATGAAGATAATGGGCAAACATCGGCGTGGTATGTCTTTTCAGCTCTTGGGTTTTATCCTGTTTGTCCTGGTAGTGGTGAGTATGTGCTTGGGTCGCCTATTTTTCCAAAAGCCACCATACATCTTCCCAATGATAAGAAATTGCAAATCGTTACCGAAAACAGCAGCAAAGAAAATGTATATATTAAAAACTTGATGCTGAACGGTAAGAAATATGAAAGAAATTTTTTGAAAATTGATCAAATCAAAGCGGGTGCCAAACTCCATTTTGATATGGATAACAAACCAAATAAAACACGAGGTATCAAAGATGAAGACAAGCCCTATTCGATGTCAAAACATTGAGTGCTTACACCCATAAAATTAGATTGTTATGAAAAAACTTGGATTAATTTTACTTAGCCTCTTTATCCTATTGATAGGAGTGCTTGCTTTTAACTACATTCGCTATTCGCCCAAAATAGAAAAAGCTGAAATAAGCGATTTTGATATCAGCACCCTCAGCGACTACAACGAAAGGATAGCAGAGTCAATTCGATTCCAAACCATTTCGTACGAAGATACAAGCCAAATTGACTATGGCGAATTTCTTAAATTTCATCAATTTTTAACCAATTAAAATTATGAAGAATGAACTCTCATTTAAGATATTGGAAAGCTTAGATACTGACGACTATGAAGTTAGGATTTTTATTGACAAGCAAGATTTATTGGATGATGAACACTTGGGTCTTGATCCAACTCCATTTTTTGAGCAAGATTTTGATAAAGAAGGTACTTTGTATGTTGGGCGTTGCAATTGCGGTGTAGAAGGCTGTGACGACATTACTGTAGATGTTAGCTTTGAAGAAAATAGCGTTACGTGGAGAGATAATGATCAGCTAAAAATGGTATTTGATAGAAACGAATATGAAAATTTAATTTACAATGCCAAAAACGATTATAGCTGGGAAGATATCAAAAGAAAAGTAGAACGACTAATAAACAACATACTCAAAAACACACAGACAAAAGATGGTTTTACATTTGCGTGGGCATCAGCAAGGATGGAAGAGGGGCAAATTGCTTTGAGCTATAATAAAGATAGCGAGCAGAAACTTTTTTATATCGAATGGGATGGAAAGAGAGAAGAAAATGCGATTGAAGTGGTAAATAATTTTCTCAAGCATTCTCCCTTACTAAAGTAGTCCTTGTCGGCCATTTGATTATCACCAATCCCTTATCAATGAAATAATTTGTGAAAAATAATTGAATAATTTTTACAAAT
>CAYFRA010000064.1:0-8458 GCA_964345395.1 uncultured Paludibacter sp.
TTGGTTTATGTGATTTACAAACCAAGATGCTCAATTCGTAGAGCAAATAGATAGGGATAGCCACAATCAGCATCGTAAATGGGTCGGCTGTAGGGGTGATG
Organism: uncultured Paludibacter sp.; assembly: GCA_964345395.1. Taxonomy (GTDB): domain Bacteria; phylum Bacteroidota; class Bacteroidia; order Bacteroidales; family Paludibacteraceae; genus UPXZ01. The sequence goes on from CAYFRA010000064.1 coordinate 102, forward strand.
ATGGCCGAAATGATAAGAATAGCCACAAAGGCATATTTTCTAAATCTTTTTAATATCGACTTGTTGAGAATACCCAAATTTGAGAGTAAATAAGCGACAACAGGTAGTTCAAATGATAAGCCCATAAACAAGACCAACATGGCCAATGTGTTCATGTAAGATTGTATGGATACTTGATTGATAATGACGTCAGAAACTTGATAGGTGCCTAAAAATCTTAGGGTGAAAGGGAACACTACAAAATAGCTAATGAGAGCACCCAAGTAAAACAGAAAAGAAGTAGAAAGAAAAATCACACCCACATTCTTTTTCTCCTTAGGATATAGAGCTGGTTTTACAAAAAGCCAGATTTCATATAGAATGTAAGGCACAGACATAATCAATGCTGTGAGCATAGATGAGGTCATATGTATCAAAAATTGCCCCGAAAGGTTGATATTAATCAGTTGAATCTGAAATTCCTCTGCACAAAAACCACTTATGCGGGTATATTCGCCAATTAAGCAGAGAATTTTATAAGTTTTGAAATCGGAGGTAAGGGGCGGTAGAAAGATGTTATTAAATATAAAATCTTTCAATGAGAAGCTGACTACCATCAAAACAACAAGCACAATGAGAATCCGAAATATTGTCCATCGCAACACTTCTAAATGTTCCCAAAACGAGCTCTCTTTGTTGGTAATAAACTTACTGTTGATTTTCATCGAAAAAAGAAAATCTTTGATATATTACTTATTTTCGTCTTCGATATCTTTGCTAATATCATCTTCAACTTCTTTCAATCCCTTTTTGAAACTACTCACACCTTTGCCTAATCCACGCATTAATTCAGGTATTTTTTTTCCTCCAAAAACAAGCAAAATAACCAACGCGATAAGTAAAATTTCAGGGCCACCAAGAGAGCCAAAAAGCAATAAAATGTTTGTTTGCATAATAGTATGTAGTTTTATGTTTTGTCGCAAAGATAGTTATTTGAGTGGAAAACTTGAAATTTTCTGTCTGAATTTATTCTTCCTTAAAATATATGTCAGACTGAGCCTGTTTAATTCTCCATTTTGTCATTGTTTCGTTCGATTCAAAACCAGCTCCGTAGGTAATGTCGTCTAAACGGGTAATTTTGACAGGTTTATCTGTATAGATTTTTTTCTGATTTTGATCCCAATATAACAACTCCGACTCTATCATCTGCCCATCTATATTGATGGCTTTCACTTTTCCTTTGAACTCCCAAAGCCGTTTTCTCTCATAATATTTGGCATAATTACTTCTGAAATTGGCATCAACTTTCAATTTATGGTCAAAACGTTCAAAATATAATCCTTTTTTGAACTCCCAGTAAGGTTCTTTCTTCCGATCATAAACCTTCATTTCATCAGCTGCAATACGGTATCTGGTTACACCAGAATCCGAAATAACAGTGGTGATTTTCGAGACAGATAAGCCGGGTAATGTGCTTCTATCTTCTACTGCATCAATCTCCTCCTCTTTAGGGCCTGTGCACGCCGAATTGAAAAGGCTAAAAATAATAAGCAGTAGAAATATAGGCCGAAATGAATATCTCTTTTTAAGAAAAATCATGTTTTAGAGTTTGGGTTTAAAGAACCAAAATTCGTTGATAGAAGCACTGAAAGTCAATTTGAAATAATTTTCTTTGAGTAAATTGTGATTTCCAACTCTTCCATATTCAGCGGTGATGTTCATATAACTTTTGCTCGTTCTCATCGGGAATCCCACACCAAAATTGATGATTAAATCATTGGGTTGATTTTGTCCATTGATTTTGTAATACTGATTGGCTGTACTGAAACCTGCACGGTATTTTATCAGATCAGAGTAGGAGGTGCGGCTATATGGGTTCTTGATGTATTCCACGCCTAAAGCTATTTTTGATCTGTTTACCAAACTGTCGGTTTTATTAAAGAAGAGAGCATCGCCCCAGTTTTGCATAGTGTAATCTGCGCCAATTGTAAGCTTGTTGTCATACGTATAATTCAGTCCGACAGCAAAAGTTTCGGGTAGCTCAAAACCATAACTTTGCCTTACTGTGTCGGCATTGAGGTAAGCAACGTATTCTCCTTTGAAAGGTTTTTTATTTTCATAAATTGCCCCAAGTGTAACATTGTGCTTGTTAGCAAATGTGTGATAAGCTTGCACGCCATATCTCAATTTGTAGTCGTTGTTTTTCAATTGGTTGGAAAATATAGATGTGTTATAACCATTTTGATTATAAAAATCTTGTATAAGCAAGTTGTTTGTTTCGCCAAATAGATAATAGGCATTAACACCTAATGATATATGTTTGAACAGCTCAACTGAAAGTCCACTATATACTTGCGAAATGCCACCACTTCCGTTGTATGACTGCAAATAGGGTATGTGATTTTCTTTGCCAGGGATTGCGAGCGAGTCGGTATGCGAGAAGTTATATCCTACCATCGAGTAGGGCAGTAGTCCTGCACTGAATCCTATGAGTTTACCCAAAGGAAATCGCATCGTAATATACTCTAAGTTGGCATTGAAAGTATTGCTGCCCTTGTTGTTTCCGTCTGAAAACATAGAAAAACGTGTGTTTGCTCCTATGTCAAACATAAAAGTCAAGCTATCTACGCTACTGAATGAGGCGGGGTTGCTGCTGTTGATCGTGTGTTTGGAGCGATTAGCCATAGATACACCTCCCATAGCTCGCAATTCATTGGCAGATGTTTCGCTCAATTCTCCATAGCCAAAACGGGTATATGGAGAGTTTGTGCCGATTTGGCTATATGATAAATGTGTCGATATGGACACGATTATGGCAATTGAAAATAAAATTTTACGTTTCATCGAAGCTGTATGAATTATATAACATTGATATGTTTAATTTCAAACTACAAAGATGGTACATTTTAATTTCATATTAAAACAATTGATGTTTTTTGCAGTTAAAAAAACGTAACTTTGCAGCAATAAAACCTTATTCAAGCAATTACTATACAGAGTTAGAGAGTGCGGGTTATCGCTTGTCAACTATCTCTCTTGTTTTTTGATGTAGATTTAATAATATAAATCTCTCTCTCCCATTTTCACTTTTTCAAGTCTGTTTCTTAGTGATTTTTGTAATTTCTCATCCAAGCTCATTATGTTCTGTTCTATAACCTCCCAGCCTTTTTTTGCGGTTTGTTCAGGAGCATAATCTTCCAAATATTCAGCTAAGGTAAGTATGGCGTTGGGTGTGCAAAAACGCTTGATAAAACCCGGAACAGAAAACTCCATAAAGTGCTCACCTGTTCTGCCAGTTCGGTAGCAAGATGTGCAGAATGATGGCAACATATCTTTGTGTAGAAGCTCGTCAATCACCTCATTGAGTGAGCGATCATCGCCGATGTGGAATTGACCCCGTTTCAAATCGCGATGAGACTCTTTCTCTGAATAGCTCCCCAACTCTATTTTTGTTCCACCATCAATTTGCGATACACCAAATTGTATCAGCTCATTTCGAAGTGCTGCTGGTTCTCTGGCTGTGAGTATCATCCCCGTGTAGGGCACTGCCAATCTCAAAATAGCTACCAATCGGGCAAAATCATCATCCGAAACGAAGTGCTTATCAGACATTTGCAACATCGAAGCGTCTTTTATTCGAGGAAACGAAATGGTGTGAGGACCTACATTGTAGCAAGCTTCAAGGTGGTTGGTATGACGCACCAAACCCAAAACCTCAAAACGCCAGTCATAAAGCCCAAATAGAGCCCCAATACCCACATCATCTAAGCCTGCCTCTTGTGCCCTGTCCAAAGAAGTTAATCGGTAGTCGTAATCTGCTTTTCGCCCTTTTAAGTGATACATTTTGTACGCTTCGCGATGGTATGTCTCTTGAAATACCTGATATGTGCCGATACCAGCCTCCTTGACGATGCGAAAACCATCAATTTCTAAAGGTGCAGCATTAATATTGACACGTCTAATCTCGCCATTTCCTTTTTTGATGCTGTAAGCTAATTTCACTGAAGCAGCAATAAACTCAGGGCTATATTGGGCGTGCTCGCCATACACTAAAATTAAGCGTTTTTGCCCGCTCTCTTCCAAAGCTTCTATTTCATGAATGATCTCTTCGTCATTGAGCGTTTTTCTGATAGCATCTTTATTGTCAGATTTGAAACCGCAATAAACGCAGTTGTTAGAACACTTATTACCTACATAGAGAGGAGCAAAAAGCACGATCCTATTGCCATATACCAGCTCTTTCAACCGACGAGCACCATCTTTAATCTCTTCAATTAGTTCAGGTGAGTCGGCGTTGATCAATACGGCAGTCTCCTCAAGTGTTAATCGGTTTTTTGCAAGAGATTTTGAAATTACTTCGCGAACCCGCTCTGGTGTTGATATCGTATTGTTGATATATCCCCACAATTCGTCGGAATCAATAAAAGATTTCATTGGTTCGTCAGGTATCAAATATTTTTCAGGTGTAAATTTCACGGCTTTTAGGTTTTTTTGGATTGTTTGTTTGATCTAAGTAGTTAAGTATAAAGTGCTATTTGATATTATTTTTATCAGCATTTTATTTTGAGATTTATTCAAAATCCTTAATAAAAGAATTATTTCAGCAATTCATTTGTCTTTGATTACAAAAGTAGTTATCTTTGTCTGACTTTTCAGGAAATAAAGTAAATTTATTGATGGATAACTCAAATCTATTTGCTCTTCTTGGAAGTTTGATTAAAACAAACAATTAATTAGTAAATATAATTCAAATTTAAATCAGAAAAATCTATGTGGTTATTTCAATCTTCTGTTGGGAGAAAATTCGTAATGAGTATTACGGGAATCTTCCTAGTATTGTTTTTAACATTCCACAGTTTAATGAATGTGGTTGTATTGTTTAGCCCTGAGGGCTACAACGCAGTGGCAGCAGCATTAGGTGCAAATTGGTATGCTCTGGTTGGAACTGCAGTTTTAGCAATCGGCTCTATTTTGCATATGGTTTATGCATTGTGGTTAACCCTCCAAAACCGAAAAGCACGTGGTAATATCCGTTATGATGTAACTACACGTCAAGAAGGCGTTAGCTGGTCATCAAAAAACATGCTTGTCTTAGGCTTTATTATTTTAGGCTTCTTGGTTTTGCATATGTTCCAGTTTTGGGCAAAAATGCAATTGGTAGAAGTGATGCACGGACACGATGCAGTAAACTTAGGTTATCACGATCCAACTGATGGTGCTTACTTCATTGATCAACTATTTAGCCAAAAACTTTATAGCGTACTATATATTGTATGGTTGGTAGCTCTTTGGTATCACCTGACACACGGTATATGGAGTGCTCTACACACATTGGGTCTAAATAATAAAAACTGGATGCCACGTGTGAAAGCTTTTTCAAATGTCTATGCAACTATCGTGATTTTGATTTTCTTATCTATCCCCATTGCATACCTTTTTAATTTTAGAATTTAATAGCAACTTTGTTTAACTTTTTAATTTTGAATATAATATGGCAACAAATGATAATATAAATAAAGTTGAAGATATGACTAAAGAATCAAAAATCATAAACGGATTTAAAGTAGCAAAAGAAATTACACCTGCTGAATCAAAAATTCCTTCAGGTGAATTAAATAATAAATGGAGCAACTATAAAAGCCATCAAAAATTAGTAAACCCTGCCAACAAACGTCGTCTTGATGTAATCGTTGTAGGTACTGGTTTGGCTGGTGCTTCTGCAGCTGCTTCATTAGCAGAATTAGGTTTCAATGTATTGAATTTCTGTATTCAAGACTCACCTCGTCGTGCTCACTCAATTGCAGCACAGGGTGGTGTGAATGCAGCTAAAAACTATCCAAATGACGGTGACTCTATTTACCGTCTATTCTATGATACCATCAAAGGTGGTGACTATCGTGCTCGCGAAGCTAACGTATATCGTTTAGCTGAAGTTTCTAACGAAATTATCGACCAATGTGTGGCACAAGGTGTTCCTTTTGCTCGCGAATATGGAGGTTTGTTGGATAATCGTTCGTTTGGTGGTGCACAAGTTTCTCGTACTTTCTACGCTAAAGGTCAAACCGGTCAGCAGTTGCTCTTGGGTGCATACTCAGCATTGAGTCGCCAAGTTGGTAAAGGAAGTGTGAAGCTCTACACTCGCTATGAAATGTTAGATGTGGTTGTTGTTGAAGGCCGTGCACGTGGTATCATTGCACGTAATTTAGTTACAGGAAAAATGGAGCGTTTCTTTGCTCACGCTGTTGTTGTAGGTACTGGAGGTTATGGAAATACTTTCTTCTTATCTACCAACGCAATGGAATCGAATGGTTCGGCAGCACTGCAAATGTATAAAAAAGGTGCCTATTTTGCTAACCCTGCATTTGCTCAAATTCACCCAACTTGTATTCCTGTTTCGGGTGATTATCAATCAAAATTGACTTTAATGTCAGAGTCGCTTCGTAACGATGGACGCATTTGGGTTCCAAAGAAAAAAGAAGATGCTGAAGCTATTCGCAAGGGTAAGCTGAAACCAACTGAAATTAAAGAGGAAGATCGCGACTACTACTTGGAGCGTCGTTATCCAGCATTTGGTAACTTGGTTCCTCGTGACGTAGCATCTCGTGCAGCTAAAGAGCGTTGCGATGCCGGCTATGGTGTTGGAAATACAGGTTTAGCAGTTTATTTGGATTTCTCCGACGCAATCAATCGCTTGGGTGAAGATGTGGTGCGTGCTCGTTACGGCAACCTTTTCCAAATGTATGAAAAAATTGTTGATGACAATCCATACCAAACTCCGATGATGATATATCCTGCTATTCACTACACAATGGGTGGTATTTGGGTGGACTACGAACTGCAAACCAATATTCCCGGTTTGTTCTGTATTGGTGAAGCTAACTTCTCTGACCACGGAGCCAACCGCTTGGGTGCTTCGGCTTTGATGCAAGGCTTAGCTGATGGTTATTTCGTACTTCCTTACACCATCCAAAGCTATTTAGCTGATCAAATTCGTGTTCCTCGCATAAGTACAGACTCCAAAGAGTTTGAACAAGCAGAAAAAGAAGTTTCAGCTCGTATAAATAAAATTATGAAAATACAAGGACAGCGATCTGTTGATAGCATTCACAGAGAGTTGGGTCTTGTGATGTGGGATTATGTAGGAATGGGTCGAAATAAAGAAGGTCTTCAAAAAGCACTTGAGCGTATCAAAGAGATTAGAAAAGAGTTTTGGAGTAACGTGTATGTTCCGGGCAAAGCTGAAGATTATAATGTTGAGCTTGAAAAAGCACTTCGCTTAGCTGACTTTATTGACATAGGTGAATTGATGGCACGTGATGCTATCTTACGTGAAGAGAGTTGCGGCGGACACTTCCGCGAAGAGTATCAAACTCCAGAAGGAGAAACTCTACGTAATGATAAAGAGTTTGCTTTTGTTTCTTGCTGGAAATATACAGGCGAAGATAACGAACCTGAGCTCGTAATCGAACCATTAGAGTATGAGTTTGTAGAGAGAGAACAACGCAACTATAAATCGTAATCTCATCTAAATTCTTAAATTAATCATTAACGAATAAAATAAAACATAGAGCAGATTTATATCAATAATGATTTTTATAAACTTGCTCGCTTGTTAACAATAACGATATGGCAAATACATTAAATCTCAAACTGAAAGTTTGGCGTCAAGAAGGCCCTAAAACAAAAGGTGCTTTTGAAATATATAATCTGGACAATGTTTCACCCGATTGTTCTTTCCTCGAAATGATGGACATCCTTAATGAGAAACTGATTAGCGAAAGAAAAGTCCCAGTGGCATTTGACCACGACTGCCGCGAAGGTATCTGCGGTATGTGTAGTCTTTACATCAATGGTCGTCCTCACGGTATGGATGGTGAAATTACAACTTGTCAATTACATATGCGTAATTTTAATAATGGCGATACGATTACGATTGAGCCTTGGCGCTCGGCTGCTTTTCCTGTTATTAAAGACTTAGTAGTTGATCGTGGAGCTTTGGATAAAATAATACAGGCAGGTGGTTATGTTTCTGTAAATACAGGTGGTGTACCCGATGGCAACGCTATTCCAATTCCAAAATATGCTGCTGATGAAGCGATGGATGCTGCATCTTGTATTGGATGTGGTGCTTGTGTGGCGGCTTGTAAAAACGGTTCTGCAATGCTGTTTGTTTCAGCTAAGGTTAGTCAATTGGCGCTACTTCCTCAAGGTAAAGTAGAAGCTGCTGCACGTGCTAAAGCAATGGTGTCAAAAATGGACGAACTTGGATTTGGTAACTGTACTAATACAGCTGCTTGCGAAGTTGAATGTCCTAAGAACGTTTCAATTACGCATATCGCTCGTTTGAATCGTGAATTTATCAAAGCTAAATTCAAAGA
>CAYFRA010000065.1:0-8422 GCA_964345395.1 uncultured Paludibacter sp.
ATCTAATTAATTATTTGTTTACAAAAATCGTATGGATGATGACTTATCGCTTCTGTATTTATCCTTTTTCATTGGTGAGCCGTAGCAATTTATTTTGCTTGCACCGCTTGCATTGCCTTCAAACTCGTCTGTAGCAAAAACATTTACCTTGCTTGCACCGCTTGTTTGAGCTTTCACTACTTTAGCTTTCATTTCATCTAACTCAGCTTTGGATGCTCCTGACGCCTCAATTGTGATAGAATCAGCCTCACCCATCAGCATTACTTTACTGGCACCACTGATGTCTATATTCAAATTTTGTGCCGAAACTTCACTCGCACTAATTTTGCTTGCACCACTCAAGTTAATATCTAAATCTTCAAATTTTGCATCGCTGTTTATCTTTACAGATGAAGCGCCTGTAGCTCTGATTTTTTGTAAAGAATCGGATGAGATTTTCACAACTATCTTTGGATTGATAAGCTTATTGTCACTGTAAATTCGCAACACGCCATCATACAGTTCTGTATGAACATTTGGCACAAAGTCACTAAGAGTTGTAACAGAAATATTTTGCACATCACTTTGAGTCCACTCTATATTAATACCATCACTAACTTGTAAACTATGGAAACTTGCAAGTTCTCGCTCCTCGCTAAGAATATTTTCTTCATCAAAAGCCCTTTCACTCCACTCTTTTTCAATACTTCTCTTTAAGTTGTTTAATCTTATCGACTCTTTAATTGCTCCCCCACCTGTTGCAGCAAACATAAATATACCAACAAACCAGACAATCAATGTAACGAATACAGGATAATTTGAGCGTTTTGTCTTATGGCTACCCGACAAAATGTTGATACTCCAATAGTTTATCGCAAAAATGGGTGTTCCGATAATGATAATCAAAGATACCAAAAGCATAATAATCTGTTCTGGAGAACTTGTTTTGAAAACAGTGAAAAACTCTGGAAAGTTTCGCAAAATCACCTCAGGCTCGAAAAGATAGATAATCAGTGTAAATATTAAAAGTGCAATTAGTATTCCTCCTATAATACTAATTATCACACCTATAAATGTAAATGCGAGTTTAAGTAATCCTTTGAATACGATCCACATTCGCTCTGCAAAACTTTGCGTACTTTCTTTGAATTTTTCTGCATTGAAACGCTCTTTCTCATCAGTAGCTTTGTTTTTTATAGTCGAGATATTGACATCCTCGCCGTGCATTTCCAATTTTTGTGCAGTAGTTTGAGCTTTAGGTATAATAATCCAAAGAATAAAATAGACTAATGCTAATGAACTTTGTGAGATAAAAACCAAGACAAAAAATACAATGCGTACAATAGATACATCCCATTTTAGATAAGCTGAAATACCTGCCAGCACACCACCTAATAGCCTGTTGTCAATGTCTCGATACAGTTTTTTGTGTTTTGATTTCTTTTCCTCTTTTGTTTCAAACTCCTCCCCACCCTCTTCTTCAATTGTTTCTCCAAATTGACTTGGTCGCCCCATCGTTTCGATCACCTCCAACACATCCTCCTCGATGATAACATTTTTGCGTTCGTTCATTTTGTTTTGAAACAACTCTGCAATACGTGCTTCGATATCATTCAAAATATCTACGCCATCTTCTTCCTTAGCAAAATATTTGTGTAGTTCGCTTAAATAATCTTTCAATACATCATAAGCATCGCTGTCGATGTGAAAAACGGTGTTATTTAAATTGATAGTAAATGTCTTTTTCATTTTATTGTCGTTTTATTTAAGTTTTTTTACTGCAAAATTCAAATCATTCCAGGCTGCATCCAATTCAATCAGAAAGTCTTTGCCCATTTTTGTAATTTCATAATACTTGCGAGGTGGCCCTTGTTGCGACTCCTCCCAGCGATAATCCAAAAGTCCGCCGTTTTTCATTCGTGTAAGAAGAGGATATAGCGTACCCTCCACCACGATTAATTTAGCAGCTTTAAGTTCATCAATTATATCATTTGTGTATGCCGACTTATCATCTAAAATCAGCAATATGCAATACTCCAAGAAGCCACGCCTCATTTGAGTCTTCATATTTTCTATTTTTGTATTCATTTTTTTAAGAATAAAGAGTAAAGAATAAAGAACAAAGAGAAAAAACATCTCTAAAATTAATGCAAGAGCACAATCCAAAGTCCCTTAGAACTTCCCCTTTGGGGATTGAGGGGCTGGGGGATTTAGGGGGCTTAACTTATCACTAACCTTTCAACTTTTAACTCTCCTCACCTCATCAATTCCAATATCTTCAGCCTAAAAATATACTCATATTTTGCCTGTGTTTGCTCGGAAATGGATTGCGACAGGTTTGATTTAGCTAAATTAACTTCGTATTGATTGGCACGTCCTACTTCATATTTTTGATTGGCATATCGGTAGGATTCTTGATTGGCTTCAACACTTTTCTGACTCGCTTCCCATCTTTTTTTGGCCGCTATAGAGTTGTAATAGGCTTGTTGTATCTCTTTTTTGATTGATATTTTACTGTTTTCAATTTCTATTCGTGCATTTTCAACTTGTAGTTTAGCCGATTCAATCTGATTTTTAGTATCAAAACGGTTGAAAATCGGAATAGACAGATTGAGACCAAGTCCGCTACTCATATTGTTTTTGAATTGAGTTGAAAATGGTGTGTTTATCGGTGCGTTGCTCATATTATAATAACCAGTTCCCCATTGTCCGCCTAAAGAGAGTGTTGGCATTATGCGTGATTTGGCGATATCAACTCCCTTCATACCACTTGTGAGACGATGCTGTGCTGATATAATTTCAGGGCGATTTACGATTGCTTCCTGATAAATTGCAGAAGGACTGAGCAGTATCGTCTCATTAGCCAATAAATCAGATGGAAGTATCACATCTATATGCTCAAACTCATCCAATTCAAGCACTTGCGACAAATCCAAAAGCGAAAGTTGCAATTGATTTTCAGCCTGCACAATGGCCAGCTCCTCTTTTGCCAATTGAGCTTGCAACTCATACACTTCACCTTCAGCAAGTCGCCCTGAAGCTATCAACTCTTTGCGTCTTTCGATATTCTCCTTGGTAGTTTCCAATTGAGTAATGGCATTTTGCAGAAGCTCTTTGTTTTGCAAAACCTGTAAAAATACCGTCGAAACATTCAAAATAATATCACGCTCCATCTTTTCGACATCGGCTCCAGCAGCTAAAAGCTCGGCTTGGCGTGCTTCTATCGAATTTTTAATCCGAAATCCATCATAAAGTGTCAGACCAGATGAAACCGAAAGCGAACTGTTTTGAGAGTTGGTGTTTTGATATACATTATCCACGCCCAACGAGCGTCCAAAACTAAAGTTTTGTCCCATCGAAGCATTCAAGTTGGGCAGTCGCTCATTTTTCGCTTGTTTGTAGCTTATCTCTTTTGCTTTGTAGCTCAGTTTTTGCAATTTGATATTCCGATTGTTGCTTAGAGCAGTGTCGATACAAGCTTGCAGCGTCCAATGTTTTTGAGCTAATGCATTGCTACTTATCAAAGCAAAAACCATTGCAAGAGCGATTGTTTTTATAATCTTATCTTTCATTTCTTATCCTGTTTTAATTTATTCAAGACTTGCTTTTGCTTTTTCATCAATAAGGGCACCACGTATTTTATCATCCAATTTCAAACCCTCTTTTATCTCTATTTTAATCCCATCCGAAATGCCCGTTCTTACGTAAGTTTTCTTAAATTCTTGCGGTTGCTCGTTGCTTAAAAGATAGACAAACGCGCTGTCGTTGCTGAATTTCACACAACTCTCAGGAATTGTCATAACATCAACAGCCTCATCAAACTTGATGGAAGCATTGGCACTGTAACCTGCACGAACAAAAACATCAGTTGGAATTTGCACGGCTGCTTTCATCTCAAACATCACTGCACCTGCGCTTTCTATGCCTTTTGGAGAGATGTATTCAAGAATTGCGCCTAGCTCAAAATCTTGCATCGCACCGATTGTGATTGTGATTGGCATTCCAGTGTGCATACGTCCAATTTCAGTTTCATCAATATTACCGATAAAAAGCATATCGCTCATATTCGCAACGGTTGCGATGGTCGTTCCATCATTGAAATTATTGGATTGGATAACCGAGTTTCCCACTTTGATTGGTATATCCAAAATAGTACCCGAAATGGTAGAACGCACTAAAGTATTGCTGTATGAAGCACTGCTTTTTGAAACCCCATCGCGAGTGAGGCTAAGATTATCTTCTGCGGCTCGAAGCTCTTCTTTGTCGTTATTGTATTGCAAACTTGTTTTTTCAAACTCCTCTTTCGAAATCACTTTCTTTTGATACAGTTCGTTGTCTCGTTCATAATTAATTTTCGACTGTTCAAAAACCAATTTGGCACGTGCCACTCTCGATTCGGCCGAACTCAGGCTAACCATATCAGGTATAACCTTGATTTTTGCAATTACGTCACCCGATTTTACCATATCGCCAGCTTGCTTGTAAAGCTCCGAAATGATACCCGACATTTGTGGTTTTATCATCACTTCGTTGCGCGGCTCTACTTTCCCAGTTGCGACGCTGCTACGCTCAATAGAGCCTCTTTCTACGGTTTCGATTTCATAAGTTTCAATTTTTGGTTGGGACTTTTTATAAAGAAAATAGAAGGTCCACACGACCAAAATGCCCAAAAGCGAAAAACCGATGATTTTTAATACTCGTTTCATACTTCTAATTTTGTTGGGAAAATTTATGAATATATTTTTATTTTTTGTTTTATGTTTCAATTTTATATCAACTTCAATTTAAGCCTCACAACTCCCCCTTTAGGGGGTAGGGGGGCTGAGTGTATATTTAATTCTCTTGCCTAATTGCCTCAATCGCTTTAATTTTAATAGCTCGACGCGCCGGCAAATAACCTGCAAAAACTCCAATTGCAAGAATAATTGCTAAAGATGCCATTGCTACCGTAAAACTAATTTGTGGATTGCGGAAAAACTGCTCACTACTCTCTAATAATATCGATACAATTTCCAAAATTCCAACGCCAAGCATTATCCCTGCTACGCCAGCAATCAAAGTTATAATCACACTCTCTGTCATTATTTGGCTTACAATATCGCGAGGTGTTGCACCCAAAGCACGCTTAATACCTATCTCTTTGGTGCGTTCGCGCACCGTAACAAGCATAATATTGCTGACCCCAATACCACCTGCAGCCAAAGTGCCCAAACCTACAATCCATATTAAGGAAGCAATGCCGATTCCTAAATAGAAAAACATATTGAACTGCTCTTCTAAATTGATGCTCCAAAAAGCAGCATCGTCTGTAGGTGCTATAAAATGTTGTTTTTTAAGTTCGTCAAGCACCTTTTTTTCTATCACTTTTACGCTCTTTCCAGCTTTGGCTGTAATTGCCAAAAGATGAATTTCGTCACCCATTCCAAATGCTTTTTGCTGGGTGTAAAAGGGAAGCACTACCATCTCTTCAACATTACCTCCTATGTTTACGCCACTTCCCAATTGCTCCATCACACCGATTACCTGAAAATAAATTCCGTTCATTTGAATAAACTCACCAATCGGATCTTCGCCTTTATCAAAAAGCACTTCATACACTCGTTGTCCTATAACGCAGACTTTTCGTCCTTGCTGATTGTCAATATCATTGATAAAACGCCCTTTATTTATTTTTGTACGGTCTATTTCGTTATAATCAGGAAACACACCCTTAGAGCTGAACGAACCGCCGTTTTCGCCTCGAAAAGTATTGTTTCCACTTCCTGTCGAGCCGCCAAAAAGAATAGGCGATATATATTGTATCTCAGGAATCTTGCTTTCCAATATAGCAATATCTTGATTGGTCATTTGCCAGTTTCTTCCTTTTTTGAAACCTTTGTAAGCTTCCGATGTGCGATTAGCTGAAACAAAGTATGAATTGGTGGCAAATCCTTCAATCTGTTGAAGCATTCCTCGTTGCAAAGCGATACCAGCACCAACCATCACGACTAGCATAAACATTCCCCAAAAAACACCAAAGCCTGTCAGAACACTACGAAACTTATTTTTCGTAATACTCATCCATATCTCTTGCCAGCGATCGAGGTCAAATATTTTTAAAATCCATTTTTTCATATTCGTTTCCTGTTTTTACTCTTCGCGCATTGCTTCGATGGGTTTAATACGTGTAGCACGGCGTGCAGGCAGATAGCCAGCTATTACGCCTGCCACGATAAGAATGGCTGTTGCAAAAAAGACATAATTCAAATCTACTGTAGGGTTTTTGAAAACGCTCATTTGCATCTCCCCATCCGCTCCTGCAGCACCCTGCTCCATTATCAAATTGACAATGTGGCTGACACCGATGCCTATCATCATTCCGATGTAGCCAAAAATGGCTGTGATTAGTGTTGATTCAATTACAACCGAACGTAAAATATTGCCTGGAGTAGCTCCAAGTGCTTTTCTGATACCAAATTCACGAGTACGTTCTTTGACCGAAACCAACATTATATTACTAACCCCAACGATGCCGGCAATTAAAGTAAACAGACCGATAATAGTTACAAAAATGCTGATACCCCCAAATATTTTCATTGTTTCGATATAGCTTTGCTGCGAGTTATTTATCCAAATGGCATTTTCATCGTTTGCATCAAATTGCATACTTGGAGCGAGTGAGCTTCTTATTTTGTCATTAAAGTATTCGTTTTCGGATTCTGTTTGTAGTTCGTTGGCTGTGAGTGCAATGGATTGCAATTTGCGGTCGGGTTTGAAAATAATTTGTGCCGTAGAGTAAGGTATGTACGCATTTTCTCCACCCCATTGCACTTGCTGTGTGTTGATACCCACCACCTTGAACATAATGCCGTTTACTTTTAGCATTTGTCCGATAGGATCTTCTTTTTTGAAAAGCTTGGTCGCCAATTTTTTATCCAAAACAATCACTTTACTTTTAGAATGTACGTCGTTGGCATTGATAAATCGTCCGCTGTTGCTTTTGAACTCCAAGTCGAAAATGGTGGCGTAACTTTCGCCCGCACCAATCAAACCAACCGACTCTGATTCACCTTTGAAAACGATTTGTGCATTGTTGCGAATTATTCCGGTGTGGCTATCGCTTTCGGGCAAAGAGCTGATGATTTCAAGCTCTTTTTCACGAAGATCTAAATCCCTATTGCTTTGCAAACCTTTGTAGGGCTTGGAAGTAGTGCCTCCCCAAATCTGAATTTTATTGATGGAACGCGAGCTGAAATTACTCATCACGCCATTTTTCAAACCATTGCCTGCACTCATCAAAATAATAAGTATAAAAATACCCCACGACACAGAGAGTCCTGTCAAAATGGTACGCAGCTTATTATGCCGAAATGTAGCTAATATGTCTTCAATCAGATTCATTAGATTAATCCATCTTTAATATGAATAATTCGATCCGTAGTGTCAGCAACTCCTTGTTCGTGTGTTACAATAACCGTGGTTATACCTGTCTCTTTAAGGTTTTTCAAAACCTCCATCACCTCCATTGTGGTGGTGCTATCCAGCGCACCGGTTGGCTCATCGGCAAGTAGCACTTTAGGCTGTGAAATAATGGCTCGTGCAATGGCTACACGCTGCTTTTGTCCACCCGACAATTCAGATGGCATATGCGTAGCCCACTCTTTCAGTCCCATCATATCCAAATATTCAAGTGCCATTGCATTACGTTTTCTGCGGCTGATGTTTTTGTAATAAAGCGGCAGTGCTACATTCTCCATTGCATTTTTGTAGTTCAGCAAGTTGAACGATTGAAACACAAAACCAATCAGTTGATTGCGATACAAAGCAGCCTGTTTCTCCGATAGATCTTTAATCAGCGTATTATTTAGATGGTATGAGCCAGTATCGTAATTGTCCAATATACCTAAAATATTAAGCAAGGTGGATTTGCCCGAACCCGAAGCTCCCATTATAGAGACATATTCGCCTTGAGCAATCTCTAAATCAATGCCTTTCAGTACGTGAAGCGATGTGGCTTCGGTGTAGTAGGATTTGTTGATGTTTTGAAGTTTTATCATAATTGCAACTTGTATATTAACTAGTTTACGATTCTAAATATGATTATCTTTTGCAAAGGTAGGTATAATTATAGTACTATGCAACACAAAGTACTATGTTTTGTTGAAATTATTTCCTCAAGCAATGCTAACAGGCTGATAATAAAACAGAAGCAGTTTGAAAATATTTTCAAATTATTTCATTTTGTGCTACTCATTGGATGACTCCGAGTCATCCGATGAGTGTTTTGCTATAGGTGTCGGTGCGCTGCACCTCTGTTTTATGGTTTGATTATATATCCTACAAAGATTTCGGTGCGCTGCACCTTAGCGATTAGCGGATGAGTTAAAAGTAGAAAGTTTATAAAGTACTCTAAACCTACTAGGTTTCAGCGATTTTATTTTAATGCAATAAAATCTTGTTTTGT
>CAYFRA010000066.1:0-8177 GCA_964345395.1 uncultured Paludibacter sp.
TATTTCACGATGGCGGTTATGCCAATATGGGAATGAGCCACGAAGCGATGGAGCAGTATATGAAAAGTTACAACTTGGAAGAAGAGAAGTAATTTTCTAAAAATGCTTCTTTATAAATAAAGAAATATCAGAAAGGCGTGATTAGATAAAATTTTAATCACGCTTTTTTTACAAATTAATCCTCATTGATTATTAATCGTACTTAGATTCAAAGCTTGTAGTCAATTTTTAAAAAATTGCAAATCTTATCTAAATAATAAGTCTTTTTAGTTGTTCTTGCAAAATAAATCTAAAAAAAGTAAAGCTAACTTGCTTGTGTTGAATAAAAAAATACTTTTGTAACTAAAATTATTCACATTATGAATACAGTAGGAGCGCGTATCCGTAAGTTGAGGGAGGAGCGGGGTATGAAACAAGAAGTGATAGCTGCTGAATTGGATATTACTCAAAGTAGCTACGGAAGATTAGAAAAAGACGATAGCAGGCTTACCGTGCCTAAGCTTTTGAAAATTGCCGAAGTCTTAAATGTCTCTACTTCTTTCTTGTTTGGAGAAAAGACTGCACAAATAATCCACGAAAACAATGGAGATGATGTTCTTGCTCACATTGATTCATTAACTATAATACAATATAAAGAGCATATTGCTACGCTTAAAGAAGAAATAAATTATTTAAGAAGTGTTTTGAATAAAACGCTCTAAATTCTTGGCAATTTTATCTGATAGCTAAAGAGCGGTATGGTATAATCATTTAACGATCAGGAGTTAAAAACTAACAGCTTACAATTAACAACGAAATAAAAACATAGCTTTTTATAACAAATGACACGCTATTTTATAATCTTCTCATACCAAGGAACTGCATACAGCGGTTGGCAGATTCAGCCCAACGGGATTACCGTGCAAGAGGTGATGCAGGATGCTTTGTCCACTATTCTGCGTCGTGATGTGGAGCTAACGGCAGCAGGGAGAACGGATGCGGGTGTACATGCCAAAAAGATGTTTGCACATGTCGATTTGAACGTTGATGAATTTGATATTTCAAAATTGGTTAATAAGCTGAATAGTATTTTGCCAAAAGATATAGCAGTTCATAGTATGGTAGAAGTTGCTGGAGATGCACATGCCCGTTTTGATGCTACGTCAAGGGTCTATGAATATCATTTGATTACAAATAAAAATGTATTTTTATACGATTATGCAATGCGTGTCTTTTCAAACCTCGATTTTGAAAAAATGAACATAGCGGCTCAAATATTGTTTGAATATGAGGATTTTACAAGCTTTAGCAAACTTCATACTGATGCAAAAACCAATAATTGCAAAATTTATCAAGCAAAATGGAAAGATGAGGGAGACAGGTGGGTTTTCACAATCGAAGCCAATCGTTTTTTGCGTGATATGGTGCGTGCTATTGTTGGCACACTCTTAGAAGTGGGGATGGGAAAATTGAGTTTGGAGGGGTTTAGAACGATTATTGAGAATAAAAATCGAAACAATGCGGGCAGTTCAGTTCCAGCAAAAGGTCTTTTTCTTTGCGATGTGAAATATCCATTTTTATAATGACTATAAAGAGCCGGAAACTGTGAGGATAAGATTATATTTTCGGTGTAAAATAAGCTCACAATTGAGTGCTTCAAAAATGAGCACAAAAAACTTGAAAGATGTTTGTATTTTGAAAAAATAGTTTGTATCTTTGCAGTCCAATTTGTGAAAATACAGAAAATTAAAGAAAAAATATTGATATGAAAAAAGGAATCCACCCAGAAAATTATCGCCCAGTAGCTTTTAGAGATATGTCAAACGGCGAAACTTTTATTACACGCTCAACAGTCAATGCCAGAGAGACTGAGGTAATTGACGGCGTAGAGTATCCCTTAGTTAAGTTAGAGATTTCAAGCTCATCACATCCGTTTTATACAGGTAAACAAAAATTAGTTGATACTGCAGGACGTGTAGATAAGTTTATGAGCCGTTACGCAAACCGCAACGAGAAGAAAAAATAAGCTTTGACAAAAGAATATTACAACTAACCCTGTATGTATAAAATACAGGGTTATTTTGTTTTAAATTTTTTGGCACTCTTTTTGATTTACTTTTTCTAAAGAATTAAAAACAGTAATATATTATAACACTTCAATTATGAAAACGACAGTTAAACTACTTCTTACAACGCTTCTGCTTGTGGTTGTTTTTACCTCTTGCAATCGAAGAGAGAGACCCATCAACTCGCAAAAAATCAATTTTCAATCGGCCGAAGCTCAGTTTTTTGGTGATCCCGCACGTATAAATATTGATTTTTACGACCTCTATCTATTCGACTCAAAACTAACATCCAACCCCAACGGCGATGGTGTTTTTATCTATTTGCAATTAAATAGCGATATTACATCTGCTAATGAAATATTGCCAGGCAATTATTTGGAGAACAACTCTAATGGTCCGAAAATGTACACATTTGAAGCTGGGCAATGGAGAAGCGATAACCAGGGTGATTATGTAGTAGGCAGTTACATTGCTGAATATAGTGGTAACCAAACTATTGTCAATCCTATCAGCAGGGGCAATTTGAATGTAAAAAGAAATGGTCAATCGTATGTAATTCAAGGTGTGGTAACTGCCGATGGAAAAACTTATGATGTCTATTATGGTGGTATGATTCCGATGATAGATATGGTAGTTCCTCTTCCAGAAACTTTGACGCATGGTGAGATTTGGTATTATGGCAATCATACGGGAGGCAATGGCAATACGGTAAAGCTTTATACTGTTCGCTTAGGTGCTGATGATGTGAAAATCTCCAATTTCGCAGGTAGTGGGGATGCTATGCAGATTGACCTGTATGTGCCATTAAATAATTCTCCACTGACTATTATTCCCGATGGAGAGTACCCCATTATGGTAGATAATGTGAAACCATATACAGCTGGTGATGGATATTTTGATTCAAACGATCAAGCTGATTATGGCACTTGGTATTATACTTCCGATGCTTTGAGTATCAATCAAGGTTTTGTTAGGGTTACATACTTAGATGGTAGTTATTACCGATTGGATTTTAATTTTGTAGATGACTACTATAGATACAACTTTGTGGGGCAGTATGAGGGTGAGTTGGCATTTGTCAACAAAACCAGTTCTCCAATAGCGGTACGTCAGCAAGCTCCAAGATTGGATGTCGGTAATTCGAGAATGGATAGAGTTGATAATCGTTTTGAGCGAGGCAGAATGAGTCAAGATAGAGAGTTGTTGGATAAGCAAAGAGTTTTGAGAAATAGCAATACCATTGGTAAATCAATTCGCAAAGATCGATAATTTAAAAACATCAATTCAGATATAGAAAAGATAGCAGACTACGGTTTGCTATCTTTTTTTTATTGCAGTCCGATGAAATTATCAATTTCCCCAAGCTTTCAATAATAGCTGAGTATCTTTTAAAGTGATTTTTGTAGCTAAGCCTTGGTATATAGTATATTTCATTGAAAAACCATCAAAGTTTATTTTGAAATTTTGCAAATGTCACTTTTTACTCAGTTTATTTTTGTAATTTTGGAACTTATTATTTCAAATAAACAGGGTTAATATGGCTTATATAAAATCGGTTAGAGGTTTTACGCCTCAAATGGGCAAAGATTGTTTCGTTGCGGATAATGCAACCATTGTGGGCGATGTGCTTATGGGTGATAATTGTAGTGTTTGGTTCAATGCGGTCTTGCGAGGTGATGTAAATTCTATTCGTATTGGCAATAATGTGAATATTCAAGATGGATCTATTTTGCATACACTTTATGAGAAATCGGTAGTTGAGATAGGTGATTTTGTAACCATTGGACACAATGTTGTTATTCATGGTGCCAAAATTGACAATTACGCTCTGATAGGTATGAGCTCTACTATTCTTGATTATGCAGAAGTGGGCGAGGGTGCTATTGTAGCGGCAGGATCGGTGGTGTTGAGCAATACCAAAATTCCACCTTATACGCTTTGGGCAGGTGTGCCAGCTAAGTATATCAAAGATGTTGAGCCAGCACAGACAAGCGAAATGAACGAAAGGATCGCTCATAACTACACAATTTATTCAAGTTGGTTTAAAGAAGAAACTGAATAGTTATGATACTTTTTAATCTTATCAAACAGGAATTGCTTAAAGGCTTCCGCTCACAAACATTCTATAGGGGGCTTGCTACCAAGTTTTTGATGGGTTTTATGGCCATCTATTTTATTGGTGCATTTTTTCTACTTGGATTCTTTTTGGGAGATATTCTTAATGAATTCCACGATACTTATACGCCTTTAGAACTGCTTAATGGAGCCTCTATTTATATTTTAGTTGCT
Organism: uncultured Paludibacter sp.; assembly: GCA_964345395.1. Lineage (GTDB taxonomy): Bacteria > Bacteroidota > Bacteroidia > Bacteroidales > Paludibacteraceae > UPXZ01. The sequence continues at coordinate 4,335 of CAYFRA010000066.1, forward strand.
ATGCTGTTATTTCGTTTTATGATGCAAACATTGAGTTCGGTTAATATCGAACTGTATCAATCTTTGCCTATAAAGCGAAAAACATTGGTCAATCTTATAGTGCTTAAACCTTTGGTTTTAATTGGAAATTATGCCATACTGGTTGTTGTTTTGCCATTTGCTTTCAGAAGTGTGGTAGCCTGGCATTCGATGGGTGTGGCTTGGCAGTTTGTGCTTAATACTATATTTTTAATTTGTTTCAACACTTTGATAACAAGTTACTTGAAACGCCGTTTTGGTTTCAACTTGAAAGTCGTTATTGCTATTTTGGTGTTTGGAGCTCTGTTTGCTGCCTTAGAGTATTTCAACTTGTTTTCCTTCTTCAATCTGTCGATGAAGTTGTTTGGATTTTTAGTTTTCAATCCTTTTGGCTTGTTAGTTTCTGTGGCACTGGTGGTGCTTGCCTATCTTTTAAATATCAATTTCTTCTCAAAAAACTATTATGCTGAAAAGATTAACGAAAAGCTGAGTAAAGGCGAAAACAAGATTACATCAGGTTTTGGCTTTTTAGAGAAATATGGTACAATTGGTGAGCTTATCCGATTCGAAATCCGATTGATTCTTAGACACAAACGCACTAAATCATTGGTCTATCTATCTGTTTTCTTTATGTTTTATGGATTGTTATTTTATACAAACGACATGTATAAAGATAGTATGGGAATGATTATTTTTATTGGTTTAATTCTAACTGGTATGGCTACAATGATGTATGGGCAGTTTGCAATGAGTTGGGAGAGCAGCTTTTTTGATGCTATTTTAACTAAGAATATCCCCTTACGTAATTTTGTGAAATCCTATTATGTATTTCTTATCTCACTCATTGTTGTCTCATTTATTTTGACTTCGCCATACTTTTATTTTGGTAAAAAAATTATTCTACTTCACGTCGCTATGATGCTATATAATATAGGGGTGACGGTGTTTGTATTGATGTTTGCATCCACTTTCAATACCAAAAGAGTAGATTTGAATGCCAAAAGTGCTTTTAATTATCAAGGCACATCATATAAAGGTTTTCTGATGCTTATTCCATTGATGGCGTTCCCCGTAGTTTTGAGTGCTGTTTTGATGTTGTTTATGAGTTTTGAAAAAACGATGTTGGTGTTTATGGTTTTAGGTTTGATTGGTATTGTTTCTTTGCCATATCAAATTAATATAGTGACTAAACAGCTACAAGCTCGTAAATATAAAATGGCAGCAGGATTTAGAGAAAAAGAGTAGGGTAGCCCCCCCAACCTCCAAAGAGGGAGTTGTAAGCTATTGTTTTAAAACTTAGCATATTTATAATAAATTCTAAAATAAGATATTTAATAAAAGAGAACACAATGATAAGAGCAACAAATTTATCAAAACAATACAACGATGTAACCGTTTTGAATATAACAGAACTTGAAATCAAACAAGGCGAAAGCTTTGGTTTGGTAGGAAATAACGGTGCAGGAAAAACTACGCTTTTTCGTCTTATTCTTGATTTGATTGAAGCTAATAGTGGCGAAGTGCTAATTGAAAACAGACCTGTAGCACGACAAGATGATTGGAAAACTTTTGTGGGATCATTCTTAGATGAGAGTTTTTTGATTGATTTCTTAACACCCGATGAGTATTTTTCATTCGTAGGAAAACTTTATGGCTTGTCGGAAGGAGATATCCAAGCGTTTTTGGAAAAAATGGAAGATTTCTTCAATGGAGAAATTACTGGACAAAAGAAATTAATTCGCGAATTATCCAAAGGAAATCAAAAGAAAACAGGTATTGCGGCGGCTCTGCTTCCAAATCCAAAAATCCTTATCCTTGATGAACCTTTCACAGCTCTTGACCCATCGTCTCAAATACGCCTGAAGCGATTGCTCAACGATTTGCAAGAATCCGAAGGGATGACAATGCTTATTTCAAGCCACGATTTGAACCACGTTACAGAGGTATGTAAGCGTACAGTTGTTCTTGAAAAAGGTTTGGTGGTACGCGATATTGCCACAAGTGCTGAAACGCTGAAAGAGTTAGAGAGTTATTTTGCTGTATAATCCGCAATTTTTATCCAAAATATAAAAAAAGTAGATTTTAATAATCTTATTAAAATCAGTAACTTTGCAAACTGAAATTTAAAAAATATAGAAAAAATAAAATGGAATTAGAACTATTTTCAAAATTACCGTATAAAGTGGCTGATATGAAATTGGCCGATTTTGGAAGAAAAGAGATTGAATTAGCAGAGAAAGAGATGCCTGGTTTGATGTCGCTTAGAGAGAAATTTGGTAAAACAAAGCCATTAACAGGAGCACGCATTATGGGCTCGTTGCATATGACTATCCAAACTGCCGTGTTGATTGAAACTTTGGTTGAATTGGGTGCCGAGGTACGTTGGGCAAGCTGTAATATCTATTCGACGCAAGATCACGCTGCAGCTGCTATAGCTGAGGCAGGCATACCTGTTTTTGCTTGGAAAGGCGAAACATTGGAAGAGTATTGGTGGTGTACACTGCAAGCGCTTACTTTTGAAGGCGGTAAAGGACCAAATGTAATTGTTGATGATGGCGGTGATGCTACAATGATGATTCACGTGGGTGCAAAAGCCGAAAAAAACAGCTCTGTTTTGGATAAAAAAACATCAGGAGAAGACGAAGCGGAGCTTTACAAAATATTGAAAAATGTTTTGGGAGAAAACAATCAATTCTGGAGCAATATGATTCCCGAAATTAGAGGTGTATCTGAAGAAACAACCACAGGTGTGCATCGCTTGTATCAAATGATGGAGCAAGGCGAATTGCTTTTCCCAGCTTTCAATGTTAATGATTCGGTAACCAAATCTAAATTTGATAACCTTTACGGTTGTCGCGAATCCTTGGCTGATGGTATCAAACGTGCTACTGATGTGATGCTTGCAGGAAAAGTTGTTGTTGTTTGCGGTTTTGGTGATGTGGGTAAGGGAAGTGCCGACTCAATGCGCGCTTACGGTGCAAGAGTTTTAGTTACAGAAATTGATCCGATTTGTGCTCTGCAAGCCGCTATGGAGGGTTATGAGGTAGTCACAGTAGAGGATGCTCTTGAAATTGGTAATATCTACGTTACAACTACTGGAAATAAAGATATTATCCGCATTGAGCATATGGAAAAAATGAAAGATGGTGCTATTGTTTGTAATATCGGTCATTTTGATAATGAAATTCAAGTGGAAAAATTGAAAACTTTCCCAGGAATTGAGCGTACAATGATTAAACCTCAAGTGGATAAATATACTTTCCCCAATGGTAACTCTATTATTCTTTTAGCTGATGGACGTTTGGTAAACTTAGGTTGTGCTACAGGGCACCCTTCTTTTGTGATGAGTAACTCATTTACCAACCAAACTTTGGCTCAAATAGAACTGTTTACAAAAGAATATGAGATAGACGTATATCGACTTCCAAAACACTTGGATGAAGAGGTGGCACGTTTACACTTAGAGCAATTGGGGGTAAAACTAACAAAACTAACTCCCGAACAAGCGGATTATATCGGTGTTAAAGTTGATGGGCCGTATAAGCCCGAGCATTATAGGTATTAATCTTCTTATGATAAAATTAAAAATCCATCTTGGAAATAATCAAGATGGATTTTTTTTTGTTATAATTTAGTAATAATTTGTGTGATAATCAATATCAAATCAATAAGTATATTGGTTAACCTTATAAACACAATCAATGTTTGGCTATAAAGGCTTGCAGTAAGTTTCAAACGATTGCGAACTATTATAAAATGATAGACAAAGTTATTTATCTCATTAACAACCAGAAAGTGTTGGTGAAATAATCATTGGTTTTACTC
>CAYFRA010000067.1:0-8049 GCA_964345395.1 uncultured Paludibacter sp.
AACTTTCTAACTTTCTTGATTTCAAGTAACAAAGATATACATTTTTAGTTGTTTTTGAGTATTTCACCATGTAATAATCTCCTCAAACCCCTCAAAAGCAACTTTTAGTTTTTAGTTGTTCACTTTTAGTTTAAAATTATTCGTTAATCACTTACCTCTTATCACTCACTCCAAGTTCTCCTTCCAAATAGATCATCTCATCTCGCAAACGTGCGGCTTCTAAAAAGTCCAATGCTTTAGCAGCTTTTTGCATTTCGCGTTTGGTTTTGGCAATTGCTTTTTCCAATTGAGGTTTGCTCATATATTTCACCACAGGGTCGGCAGCAAAGCTTGTTTTCTCCTCTTTTTCGATGTAAACGCCTTGCTCTTCCAATTTTTTCAGTGAGTTTCTCTCTCCTTTGATGATGGCTTGTGGCTCAATGCCGTGCAGTTCATTGTATCGAAGCTGTTTTTCGCGGCGGCGATTGGTTTCATCGATGGTAAGTTGCATACTGTTTGTTATTCTATCGGCATACATAATCACTTTCCCATTCAAGTTGCGAGCTGCTCTTCCTGCAGTTTGTGTCAGCGAGCGGTGGTTGCGGAGAAAGCCCTCTTTATCAGCATCCAATATGGCTACCAACGACACTTCGGGGAGGTCTAAGCCTTCACGTAGTAAATTGACTCCTACCAACACATCATATAAGCCACGCCTCAAATCCTCCATAATTTGTACACGCTCCAAGGTATCTACATCTGAATGAATGTAGTTGCACCGCACACCTGATTTCAAAAGGTAGTCGGTCAATTCTTCAGCCATTCGCTTGGTGAGCGTAGTTACCAAAACCCGTTCATCGGCTTCAGCTCTTTGGGTTATCTCCTCAAGCAAGTCATCAATTTGATTGAGACTGGGACGCACATCAATGGTGGGATCAAGCAAGCCAGTGGGGCGTATCACTTGGTCAACTACTACACCGTTTGATTTTTCTAACTCGTAGTTGGCGGGCGTAGCACTCACATAGATGGTTTGTGGAATAAGCGATTCAAATTCATCAAACTTCAGCGGTCGGTTATCCTTGGCGGCATCCAATCTGAAACCGTACTCCACCAAGTTGGCTTTTCGTGCTTTATCACCGCCATACATAGCGTGCACTTGTGGTATGGTTACGTGGCTCTCATCTACCACCAAGAGAAAATCATCAGGAAAATAGTCTAAAAGCGTAAAAGGGCGGGAGCCGGGTGCTCGCCCATCAAAATAACGAGAGTAATTTTCAATGCCAGAGCAATAACCCAACTCTTTGATCATCTCCAAATCGTAGTTTGTGCGTTCGTAGAGTCGTTTGGCTTCATAATCTTTGCCTATGCTTTTGAAGCGATCTACCTCAACAGACAAATCGCTTTCGATCAGCGATATAGCTCGCTCAATTCGTGGCTTGGTGGTTACGAAAATACTGGCAGGGTAGATTCTAAAACTATCAAAATGATTCAGTATGTGAAAATTAGCAGGTTCGATCGTTTGAATTTCATCTATCTCATCGCCCCAAAATATGACACGCAAGATATAATCCGAATATGCCAAAAATATATCTACAGTATCACCTTTTACACGAAAATTACCCCGATTCAACTCAATTTCATTACGTGAATAGAGGCTATCTACCAAACTTCTTAAAAACTGATTGCGAACCAATTTTTGACCACGCCGTATCTCAATCATATTTTCATTGAAATCATCGGGATTGCCCGCACCATAGATGCAAGAGACAGACGAAACGACCAAAACATCTTTTCTTCCCGAAAGTAGGGCAGAGGTGGTGGCAAGGCGTAGTTTCTCTATTTCATCGTTGATGGAGAGATCTTTTTCGATATAGACGTCAGTAAGGGGTAGGTAAGCTTCAGGTTGATAATAATCATAATAGGAAACAAAATATTGAACCGAATTATCGGGGAAAAAAGATTGAAATTCGCTATAAAGCTGAGCAGCCAATGTTTTGTTATGACTCAATACCAATGTGGGCTTCTGAATCTGCTCCACCACATTGGCAATGGTAAAGGTTTTTCCGGAGCCCGTAACTCCCAAAAGGGTTTGGTAGGGGACACCACTCTTCACACCTTCTACCAACTGCTTGATGGCTTCGGGTTGATCGCCTGTTGGGCGAAAAGGGGATTTAATTTTGAAGTTCATAGATAGCCTTTCTCTGCAAGAAGAGCATTTTAACAGCTGTTTTTACTCAACATCTACCTGCTCTCTCGGTATCAAAAGCATCAGTGTCATATAAAAAAGAAAACCGGGGATAAACGCTGTAACAATGGTTAGAAACAGGTATATCCCTCGCACATAGCTTGTTTTTATCTCAAAAAAATCAGCTATAGAGCCACATACACCCGCTAAAAGTGTAGAGGATTTCTTTCTTTTTATGGTTTTGATAGGATTCATAGCTTTATGGCTCCTTCGGCACGATAAGCATCATCACAATGTATGCAATGACACCTGGGAAACCAGCAGAAAGCAGAGTGAGCAGTGCCCAGCCTACTCTTACCAAGGTTGCATCTAATCCGAAATAGTCGGCCAATCCGCTACAAACACCTGCAAACATAGTGTTTTTTGAACGATATAGTTTTTTTTCGCTACTCATTATTTCTGTTTTTTTTATTGATAAATTTTGATTGTTTACAAAGATAAGGGTTTATTTGTAATGTGAAAAATTTGTTTACTTCAGTTTTATTAGAGCCTCTTCAATTCTTCTAAATGCCTCTATCAGCTGTTCGTCAGATGTGGCATAAGACATACGAATACAATTTGGGTCACCAAAATCAGTTCCTCCAACACAGGCTACGTGAGCCTCAGCAAGTAAGAAAAGAGCCAAATCTTCAGGCGTGTTGATGGTGCTATCGTTATATTTCTTTCCAAAATAGTAGCTACAATCCGGGAAAATGTAGAATGCTCCTTTGGGTTCGTTTACTTTGAAGCCTTCAATCTTGCGTGCAAGTCCGACTACTAAGTTTTTGCGGCGTTCAAATGCGGTTTTCATATCTGTAAGACAAGTTTGATCTCCTCTGTATGCAGCTACAGCAGCCATTTGAGCAATGCTTGATGGGTTAGAAGAATATTGCCCTTGCAAAGTAACACAAGCATCGGCTATCCACTTCGGACCAGCCATCCACCCCGATCGCCATCCTGTCATTGCATACGCTTTGGAAACACCGTTGATGATAACTGTTCGATCAAAAACCTCGGGGAAATGTGCTATGCTGATGTGCTTGTCAGCGTAGTTGATATGTTCGTATATTTCATCGGAGACAATGACAATGTTGGGGTGTTTTGCCAATACATCGACCAAGCTTTTCAGTTCGTCATAAGTATATACACTCCCTGTAGGATTGGATGGTGAGCAAAGCATCAAAGCTTTGGTTTGTGGCGTGATAGCTTTTTCCAATTGCTCGGCAGTAATCTTAAAATCCGCATCAATGTTGGCGGGTACAATAATGGGTGTACCATCTGCCATTTTCACCATTTCAGGGTAGCTAACCCAATATGGAGCGGGAATTATCACCTCGTCGCCTCTTCCTATGATAGATAGCAATACGTTTGATAGTGCTTGTTTGGCTCCGTTCGAACAGACAATTTGATTGATTGGATAATCGAGTTGGTTCTCAACTCTTAGTTTGTCGCTAATGGCTTGCCGCAGTTCGGGATAACCAGCTACAGGGGTATAGAATGAATGGTTGTCGTCAATCGCCTTTTTGGCTGCCTCTTTGATGTGGTGGGGTGTAAAAAAATCGGGCTCTCCTACACTCAAACTGATTATATCTACTCCTTGAGCCTTCAATTCACTGCTTTTTTGTGCCATAGCCAATGTTGCAGATGGTGATAACGAAGCCAATCTTTCTGAAACTTTTAACATAAGGTTCTATTATTTAGGGTTGGTTTGATGCTACAAAAATAGCTAAAAAATTATATTAATAAAAACAATCAGGAAAGATAAAAATCCATATGCCATTTGTAGTTTACAATTGATTTTTCTGTTAAATAATGTTATTCCAAAGGAGTAAGTGTTGTTTTGAAAATTAAGATAGTGTGTCTTTGACACCATAATAATATTACAACTAATTCAATAGATTCAAATTATGAAAAAACTAACTACTCTTATTTTAGTGTTTATGAGCTTAATGCTTGTAAATCAGAGTGCCAACGCATTGGTATATACCGTGAAAGTACCCGATGGCACAAACGCTTGTTACATTACAGGTGAAATGAATGGATGGAATCCTGGCAGTTTGAAAATGACAAAAGTGGATGATAACACATACACCATCGATTTGCCAGATGCAAAGGAGACACAAAAATACCAATATCTAAGCGGTCCGGATTGGAAATACATCGAGAAAGATGAAAATGGCGATGCAATTGAGGATAGAACTTGGAGTGAATTGGACGTGGTGGCACAGTGGTTAGAAACTTTTAAATTAGATGCTCGCGAAGTTACCATCGAAGCTTTGGTGCCTGTAGAGGTGAAAGAGCTTTATTTGGTAGGTAGTTTTAATGGTTGGAAAAGTCCATCAGAAGAGTTTAAAATGACCTTTGTTGAAGAGCTTGTTGATGGTAAAATTTTCACAATCAATGTTTTCAGTGAAGATGCCATCAATATGGAATTTAAATTTGTTGCTGGTCCCGCTTGGGCTTATGAGCAAACAGACCCAACAGACAATTATGTGTTTGGCACAACAGAAAACACTGTGTCTGTAGTAGTTAATGCATTCAAAGAGTATTTTGATCCTGAAAAAACAGGTACCATCAATATTAAAGTAAATGTGCCAGCTGGAACAAGCAAAGTCTATTTACAAGGCGACCATTTGGGTTGGGATATGAAGAAAGCTGTTGAAGGTGTTGATAATGGTGATGGAACATTCTCATTTAGTGTGCCTATGGTAATGTCAATCAGCTACCGTATGTATAATAAACCTGACTGGGGATATCCAGAGGTAGATGAGGAAGGTAAAGAACGTGCTAATCGTGAAGCGAGCTATCCTGAAGATGCCAATACAGAAATTACTGTTATTGGGTGGAAAAATGTTGATACAGCGGTGTCGAAAGTTGAAGAAGCTACAAACAAAATTTACATTTCTAACAACATATTGACGATTGAAGATGTAAAATCGAGTGTTGAAATATATGATGTAGCCGGCAGAATGATTCAATCTGCAACTGTAAGCGGTACCTTCAGCTCTGATTATTTGAACAAAGGATTTTACATTGTAAAAATTGACAATGCAAGCACAAAAACATTGATAAGATAATTGATAGATATAGACCTTATGGTTTAATATGTTTGATAAAAGGCTGTTCGTTTTAGTGGCGAACAGCTTTTTTTATTGAAATTAATTTGTACTTTTGCTAATTATATTTAAACAATACACAAAAATGAATACAGTAGAAATAGTAGGCTTTTCAGCATCCATTCTTTCAATTTTAAATCAATTTCCGCAAGCAATAAAAGTGTTTCGCACAAGAGACACGCACAGCATCTCCCTGTTGATGTATATCATCGTAGTTGTCTGTATCAGCCTATGGTTGGTGTATGGACTGATGTTGATGGATGGTCCGCTTATCCTTGCCAATGCCCTTTCACTCATCCCTATTGTCTATATCTTCATTATGAAATTGACAAACACACTTCGTGGAATTGATAAATTGGGGGATTTAGATAAAGTTTATAATTATGGTTTTTCCTCAGACTTTCTTGACTCTTTATCTTCCAGCAACTAATATATCTTCTTATGCGTAAACCGATAGTATCTTTTGTTATTCTTGTTTTGATTTTTTCAAATATCAAAGTTTTGGCACAGGGCGTGGATGATTGGGAAGCACGCCCCACACTGTTTGTCAAGCATATGATGGAGAATGGACTCTCTTTTGAGTTTAAATATGAACACCGCTTAGACCAAAACTTCACTCATTACAAAAAATCAGAAATAGGCTTTAAGCCCGAATATAAAATTGAGCTGTCTCCATCGCTTATGTTGAAGCCTGGTGTGGATTATCGTTTTGGCATGGGGAGTAATGGTATAGGACACGATTTACGTTACTTTGTCAATTTAGGCTATTTAATCAACAATGAGTTTACTTTGATTTATAAACCTACTTTTCAGCAACAGTTCGGGAGAGATGCATCAAATAAGAACTTTTTGAGAAATTATTTTGAAGCTGCTTATGACTGGAGAGATTGGTCGGTTTTTATATTTACTGAAAATTATCAGCAACTAAATGGTGGTTTGAGGTTTGAATCACAGAAATATGGGCTTGGGTCGCAATATGAAATCAATAATAGAAATGCAATTGAACTCAAACTTGACGTGAAGCACTATGATGATAATAAAAATATTGTGAGGTTGATGCTGGGTTATATTTATACCATACAGTAGAGTGGGTAGTTTTTATTTGATTGCTTTTTTTCATAAAGAAAAATAACTAACAAATCTTCGATAAATCATCGCCACTCATAAGCACCAGCATCTGGTTTGCCATCTTCCAATCTGCTTTTGCCACTTAAATCTAAGGGGAACTTTTTAGCGATATCGTAGTCAGCCATATCTCTTGCGGGCGATATGGAGTCTAAACTAAAGTTGTAATAGACTTTATCGTGGATATCAAAAAAATGGTTTCTAAATATGGTAGTGTCATTGATTTCCCACCAGCGGATATTTTGAAAGTACGCGAAATCTCTCTCTGGCTTTGATTTGCGGATATAGCTATTTTTAAAAAAAGTGTGTATATCCTCTTCGAAGTGTGTAAAAATATCCAATTCATTTTGATTGGAACCTGCAATAACACAGTTGATAAACTGGCTCTCCATTGGTAATGAGCGATCCAATTCCATTAGTGTGAGTGCTGCCTCGCCTTCGCGCCCTGAGGGTTGTATGCGTACATTGGTGTTGTTGAAGTAGTTGGCTATGGTGCTGTGAATGAAGTGATGTTTTCCACCTTTGAGATAGACCGAATAGGAACCCGTATTGGATATCTCACTGTTATTCACTGTTATATCTCCATTTTGAACTACCAATCCATATTTCAAAAAATTGTGTATGCGACAACTATTCACTTCAAGTGAGGGTCGGTAGTTGAGGTCGTCGTTTGAGAAAAACACCCCCACATAACCGCTGTTCATATTTACGTGGCTCATTCGGTGATTACCCTCTTTGTTGAGTAGCAAAACCCCGCCCCACTGGTTGGAAACGAAATTGTATGGGATGCTGTCAAATATCTCGTCTGTTCGATGCCCACGCATAGTGATGGGTTTATCAAAACTGCCATCGGCAATGAGATTGCCATAGACTACCAAACTGGAGTTGTTATAGAAAAAAAGTTTTGTTCCCTCGCTAAGAGTGAGTGTTTTAGCACTATCTACCACCAAGTCGCCATAGACAAAATATGGTTTCTGGGCAGTGAGTAGGGTGTCATTTTGAATTACAAGGTGATCAAGTAGCTCCATGTTTTGCCCAAAGGCAAGGAGGTTGATTCGTTGTTGGTTGCCATTGGTCAAAAACTCAATTTCATCCTCTACTAAAGTGGGGGTGTCATTGGGCAAAGCTTCGATATTTACCTCCACAAAGATGAAAATACTGTCATTTCCACGAAGTTCAATCTGTTCAAAACGGTTGCTTGCCGATTGTTCGCCATCTACATTGATTCGATAGGGCGAAGCACTACCCATTTTCAAACCCATTGAGGAGATCAGTATATTTTTTTCAGAGCGGTTATACACTTTCACTTGCTTGGTAGAGCTGCCAATGGTAGTGAATATTGTGTCAAACAACAAACTATCTTTTGAGAAACTAAGCTTCAAATCGGGGCTATGCGAAATGCGATCATCTATGCAAGAGTTCATCGAAAAAGCCAAGTAGAGCACTCCGATAGCGAATAAAAAGATGTTTCTGTATTTTATAATCATATATGATGTTTGCTATTTAGTTATAAACGAAAAGAGTTTTGGTTTATTTTAACCCAGATTATTCGCGGGATTTATTTTAGATGAATTTGAGGCGTCAAACCCTGCAGCTGTACAATTGTAC
>CAYFRA010000068.1:0-7956 GCA_964345395.1 uncultured Paludibacter sp.
TACTTTTATTACGTTTTTCAAGACAGACTTTATCTAAATCACCATAAAATGCAAAATTCTTTATTTCATCAAAAAACTTTTTTTCGAAATCTCCAGTTGGTAGATCGCTATCACTCTCTAAAAAAGAGAATAAATCTTTAAACATACGACTTGCCGCACCTGATGCTGGCACAAATTTCAGCACTTTTGCATCTGTTTTTAAAAATTCATCCCATTCGTTCAAATAGACTTTCATCTCCTCGTCTGAAACTTTTACAATTCCATCGCCAATTTTGGCTGCACTAATAATTTCTAAAAATGGAAAACCTTTTTTGAAAAAATCCAACTGTTTTTCAACTTGCTCTATCGTCAATCCACGACTTGCCAAAACTTTTATATCTGATTCATTCAACATAATTCCTGCTACAATATATATATTAAATTCTATTTCCCTAATTGTATTTCAATCAATTTCAACTCTTCATCGCGTTTTTTCAGAAAATCCCAATAAGTCAAAAGATTAGTCTGTTCAAACTCTGAAAAGGAGAATGAAATATGCTCTTGATAGTGCTGCAATGCTGTTGTGAGGCTAATCAGTGCAGCTCTATAATCATTCATCATTTCATAGGCAACTGCGATGTTGTTGTACGCTTGATATTTTAATTTCACACTTTTACCCTCCTCTGCCATCGACCAATATTCAATGGCTTTTTCCCATTCGCGCATAGTAAAATGATTCATTCCAGCTACCATATAGTCGATGCGTTTGGGTGTAAACAAATATCTATCCTGCTTTTCCCAACGAGGAATTAATCTTGAAGCTATATTTTTACCTGTCAGAATAGAGGCATCAACCAAAGCATCATAACGACTTGGCAAGCGTTTTGACATTTCATCTTCCCACAAAAACTCATCAATGAAACTCAATGTATCCCTTTTTTCGGTATGTGGTGAGTACAAACTCCACTGCGTTGCAATGCTAACATCCAACTGTCCGTAAATATTGTGCCCAGGATAGGTCAAATGATCTGTTATTTCTATTTTATCTAAGGCAAAAAGTACATCAGCACCATTGGCTTTACAAATTGAATCTACTTGTAGTTTATCCAAATGATTTCTTTTATAGAAATTATTGGTCGTATTCAAAGATTGGATATTCATTTTTACATCATTGAAAAAATAACTATCTAACAAATCTTCGGTCAATCCTGCTATGCAAAAAATTGCAGCACTATCAAATTTCAAACTTACTTCTTGAGGTCTTTCTAACTCATAAAAACTACGATAGTCGTTGTGTCCTACATTGTATGGCTGCACAACACTGTTATCCACCAACAGCAAATTCTGTACATGGGCAGCAAAAGTAGTTTCGGCAGGACGCAACACATCTATTGTCGTAAACATTCTTTTCGTACTACAAGAGCTCAAAAGCAGAATAGTTAGGATAAGAAGTGTATTTGTTTTCTTAAAAATAGTCATTGATATTCAATTTAGATTAGAATGATATCATACAAAGTTAAAAATTAATTGTCAGATTATCATAAGCCAAGTGCATATTTTTGGGTAACAGCTGCTCCACATCACTATGTTTGCCCATTTGGTGACTGATATGTGTGAAATATGTTTTCTCCGCAGCTATTTTTCTTGCCATCTCTATAGCTTCAGAAATACTCAAATGCGATATATGCTCATCTTGTCGAAGTGCATTGATAACCAAAACTTTCAAATCATTCAGTTTGGCAAATTCTGATTCGGGAATCGTTTTAACATCGGTAAGATAGGCAATATCCCCAATACGAAAGCCTAAAATTTCTAATTTCAAATGCATCACTCGAATGGGAGTAATTTCCAACTTACCCAAGATAAATGGGCGGATATCGATGGTGTGAATATTGAGTTTAGGAATCCCCGGATATTTATAATCATTGAAACAATAGGGCATATTGCGTTTGATTGCATCAAGCACATTGGACTCTGCATAAATATCCACATCCCCCAAAGGGCGCACATCGTCCAAACCGCCTACGTGGTCATAATGTTCGTGGGTGATCAAAATTGAGTCGATATTAAAAACTTGATTGGACAATAGTTGTTGTCTCAAATCTGGACCAGCATCAATCAAAATCTTGTAATTATCAATTGTGAGCAAAACAGAGCTACGTAATCGTTTGTCTTTTGTATCATCCGATAGGCAGGTTTCACAGCGACATCCCAAGTATGGAACACCAGTGGAGGTGCCTGTCCCTAAAAAAACTATATTATTCATTGATTATCTTTTTTACAAATTCATTCTTATTCGCCACTCTTGGGGATAAAGGTTGTTGGCTCTATTGCCTAAGTTTTTTACCCAACCAATCGGTAGCGACTCATAGAGTAACAAGAAATAGGCTCTTTCGGTTGAGGATAGAACAATATTTTCACGTTTCAAATAGCTTAATGCTGTAGTTTTATCTACCTCAACACTCATAACAGCATCTCGGTTGAGTTTTTTGGATAGTGCCAAACTGATATTGGGAATTAAGTCATTTCCTTTGATATCTGCAAGTTTCACACCATAATGAAGTGTATTGAGTTTCGATAATAATATTTTCACCAAATTATCAAACTGCCTGTAGTTAGCGAAAATCTGCTTATCAAGATTTAGAAAACTCCATTTATCAGGATTGATTAAATGGTTTTTTAATTGAGAAATAGAATGATCTAAGCTTTTTTGGTTTTGCTTCGACTCTTTGAATTTTATTTTTCGAGAGGGGGTTTCAGCAGTTTTTCGAAGTGCAGCGATAAAAAAACCTTCACCTTTGGTTCGGTGAAAGAAAAATCGGCACCCTACCCCATTGTTCAGAATTTCGGGAAAATTGGAGCTATCTATTTTCAAAACATCCGCTCCCAACTCATCTGCAATCCACCGCACATTGGATTCATTTTCAAATTCGTTAAACGTACAAGTGCTGTAGATTAGCACTCCCCCAGTTTTTAGTGAACACCACACATCACGCACAATATCTTGCTGACGAGCTTCGCAAATTATAACATTTTGCTCACTCCACTCCGCTATAGCACCGCTGTCTTTGCGAAACATCCCCTCGCCAGAGCAAGGTGCATCAAGCACAATCGCATCAAACTGCGCTGGAAGCTCTTGAAAATCTTTTGGACTGTTATTTGACACCAAAACATTTGGATTGCCCCATTTAATTAAGTTTTCAGCTAAAATATAAGCTCTACTTCTAACAATTTCATTGGCTACTAAAAAACCATCATCTGATAAATAATTGCTTATCAAAGTGGATTTACCACCTGGTGCTGCACTCAAGTCGAGCACAATGCTATCTTTAGAAACAAATTGTTCTAAAACCTGGCATAAAAACATCGAAGATGCCTCCTGCACATAATACGCACCTGCGTGAAACAGCGGATCAGCCGTGAAAAGCGGTCTTTCTGAAAGATAGTAAGCCGAATCACACCAAGCTACCCGATCATCTGACATTGGAATCGATATTTTATCATTGAGCCTAACAGAAACTGGCACATCATCTCGCATGGCTTCAATAAATGAGTCAAAATCATCCTTTAAGAGTGGTTTAATATTGCTCAAAAAAATATCGGGTAGTATCATTTGGTCTAAGTAAATGCTTATTCTACAAAATCAATTTACAAAATTACAAAATTATCACTTCAATTACTGATTATCTGCGTTAATAAAAAAATTTTATTTTCGTGACGTCTATTTTTAGCGAACAACTTAGCTTTTTGTTAATATTTCTGCTACAAACTCTCATTTTGATTCTACTTTTCTACTTGTATGTCAGCTTATATTTTTATAATCAAAGGAATTGATGTAATATTGCATAGAAAACAATAATCATAAAAAACAATGAAACTGAGCCAAATTGCTATTTTTATTTTTAGCCTTTTGCTTATCTCCTGTTCAAATGCGAAAATAAGAGATTACACCATCTATGTCGATCCATTTATCGGAACAGGAGGGCACGGTCACACTTTTCCTGGTGCCATTTTTCCAAATGGTATGGTGCAATTGAGTCCCGACTCACGCATATATGAATGGGATGCAGTTTCGGGTTATCACTATTCAGATAGTGTTATCAATGGTTTTTCGCACACGCACTTGAGTGGGACAGGAATTGGCGATTATGCCGACATTTTGGTAATGCCTATCCATGGAGAGTTGGATATACAGAAACGGGGTCGCAATGGGCAGGAAGTCTCTTTTGCTTCACCATTTCAAAAGAAAAATGAGCATGCTTCGCCGGGCTACTACTCCGTCATATTGGATAGATACAACATCAAAGCCGAACTCACCGCCACAGAGCGAGTGGGTTTTCATCGATACAGCTTCCCTCAGGGCGAATCAGGGATTTTAATCGATTTGGATTTTACCAATCAAAATCATCCTACCGATAGTGTAATCATTGAGGTGATAAGCGATACCGAAATAGGTGGTTTGAAAAAGAGCAAAGGATGGGCAAGAGAGCAGTGGGTCTATTTTTATGCTAAAAGTTCAAAATCATTTGATAAAAGTCAGATTTTTGAGAATTTTGAAGAAATTGAAGCCGACAAGCATATTTACGCTAAAAGTGGAAAGATTTTTCTTTCGTTTAATACCGATGAAAATGAAGAAGTTCTTTTGAAAGTGGGTATTTCGTCTGTAGATTTGGAAGGTGCCAAAAGAAATTTAGACAAAGAGATCGACCATTGGAATTTCGAGGCTGTTCGTGAGCAAACTCGCTTAGCTTGGAACAAGCATTTATCAAAAATTGATATAAAAACCAAAGACGAAAGACAACTGCGGATTTTCTATACAGCCTTGTATCATACTGCTATTGCTCCATACCTGTTTTCTGATGTAGATGGTCGTTATCGTGGCATTGACAAGCAGATACATCAAAGTGAAGATAAGATTTATACTGTTTTTTCAACTTGGGATACTATGCGTGCATTGCATCCGCTATTGACAATAATTTCGCCATCACAAAATGAGAATTTTATCCGAACACTACTCAATCACCACAAACAAGGCGGCATATTGCCTATGTGGGAGTTGGCTGGTAATTATACCGCCACAATGATCGGTTACAACGCTGTGCCTATCATTGTAGATGCCTATATCAAAGGGTATCGCAACTTTGATGTTGACTTGGCTTACGAAGCCATTTTGAAAACTTCGAGCTATGACACTTTGGGTATCAAAGAGAGCAGGGCGTACTTACATGCACTGATGCCCATTTCAAAAAAATATAAAAATGAGATAGGCTATATACCTTATGACAAAGAGATTGAGAGTGTAGCAAAAGGTTTGGAGTATGCGTTTCAAGATTGGTGCGTTTTGCAAATGGCAATCGACAGAAATGACAGCATTGAGATAGAACGATATAGCCAACTGGCCGAAAACTACAAGAACTATTTTGACACGGAGAGTGGTTTTATGCGGGGCAAAGATTTGGATGGCAACTGGCGAACTCCCTTTAATCCTCGCGAGTCGCGACATCGAGATGATGATTACTGCGAAGGCACAGCTTGGCAATGGACTTGGTTTGTTCCCCATCAAGTGGATGGTTTGGTTGAGCTGATGGGTGGACGAGATAGTTTTATAAAAAAATTGGATGAACTTTTTATAGCTGATTCGGATATTGTGGGAGAGCGAATTTCGGTTGATATTTCGGGCTTGATAGGACAATATGCACATGGCAATGAACCAAGTCATCATATCGCTCACCTTTATAATTATGTGGGGGAGCATTATAAAACACAAGAAGTGGTAGATTCTATTCTTTATTCTCAATATTCGGATCAACCTGATGGAATAGCAGGCAATGAAGATTGCGGACAAATATCAGCTTGGTATATTCTCAATTCGATGGGTTTTTATCAAGTTTGTCCAGGCAAGCCCACCTACTCCATTGGTCGCCCTCTTTTTGACAAGGTAAGCATCAAGCTACCAAACAATAAAAAGTTTGAAATCATTGCGAAAAATAATTCTAAAAAGAATAAATATATTAAGTCAATCAAACTGAATGGCACAGAATTAGCAGAAAGATTTTTTAGTCACGAACAGTTGGTTGATGGTGGAAAATTAGAAATCGTGATGAGCGATGAAGCAAAGAGATAGAATTAGATTTTTTGAAAAGAAACATAAAAGAACATTTACTTTATAAGCAAAATGAAATACCCAATTGAAAATAAAAAACTAAAATTATCGGTTACCTTAATGAAAAGAGCCATATACGTTTTTTTATTTATAAGTATGAGCTTCAACTTGATAGCTCAAGAGAGATTTCAGACAGAGATTTTGAATGAGAACATCAAAACACTTCAAATTAAGGTAAATGACGATCCATTTGCTTTACCCATATTACAACTCAATTGGCACGATGTGCTGCATATCAGTTTTGACGAAATGTCACACGAAACGCACTCATACTCCTATGAGGTGTATCATTGCAATGCAGATTGGACAAAATCAGATCTATCGTCATCTGAATATATCAGAGGATTTACAAGAGGATACATTGATGATTATGCCCAATCAATCAACACCACAGTTCTCTATACAAATTATCTATTTCATCTTCCCAATGATGATGTGCAATTTACAATATCAGGCAATTATATAGTTAGTATTTATGAAGATGGCAAGCAAGAATCACCAATTGCTTATGTGGCTTTTTCGGTCGTAGAGCCATCTGTTGATATAGATGTAACGCTGCGTGGCAACACCGATATTGAAATCAACCAGCGAATGCAACAAATAGATTTTAATGTACTGCTAAAAAACTACTCAATTCAAGATCCACAAACAGAAATAAAAGTGCTTGTTAGACAAAACGAACGACTTGACAATCAAGTATTTGGCATTCAACCCAATTATTTTTCGTCTGAAAGCTTGAGTTATAAAAACAACCCAAAACTAATTTTTGAAGGTGGAAATGAATACAACCGATTTGATTTTTCATCAATTTATAACTATGATGAACGAATAGATAGAATTAAATTTGAACGTCCCAATTATCACGTTTACCTGAACGATTTCAGCTATCTCAATAAAAAAATATATCAGCAAGATTTTGATGCTAACGGACGTTTTGTTGTAAATTATCAAGATAGCAACTTCGATGTTGATTTAGAAGCAGATTATATGTTTGTGCATTTTTATCTCCCTGTAGAGGCTGAGTATTTGAATAAGAACATTTATATCGGTGGATTTTGGAACTACAATTTACTGAACGACAATTCTAAAATGCACTATGACTCATTGGAAAAGATATATTACAAAACTTTACTACTCAAACAAGGTGGATACAATTATCAATATTGGCTATCAAGCGATGGCAAAAATACGAGTATAGCACCCGCCGAAGGCAGCCATTGGCAAACTCAAAACCGATATGCCATCTATGTATATCACCGACCTTGGGGTGGAAGATACGACAAACTAATTGGAGTTAAAATTGTGGAGTAAGAGTATTATTTTGGAAAAAATTTACATTTTTATTGATCACTACAAAATCTATCACCTCGCACAATCTATTAAACACACCAACTATATATTTTTTATTTTTTCTGCTGCAATTTTTGCAGCTTCACCTTGTCCATAAAGATTCATCGAGAAGTCTAAATTTTTGCCTTTACTTGCCTCATAAGCTGAAATGATTTTTTCTTTATTGCTCCCTGACAAAATATTAAAACCATTATCTACCAATTCTACCCACTCTGTTTGCTCACGCATAGTGACACACTGCTTTCCAAAGAAAAAGGCCTCTTTCTGCACACCGCCACTGTCGGTTAATACCATATCGCAATTTTGCAACAATGCAATCATATCGAAGTATCCAACAGGGTCTATAGTATGGAAATGGGTATCAATTTTCTCCTTTTTAAGGATATTTTTGGTACGCGGATGAATAGGAACAACAACGGGTGTATCTTTATGAATAAGATTTAATGCCTCTACAATCTCGCACA
>CAYFRA010000069.1:0-7870 GCA_964345395.1 uncultured Paludibacter sp.
AAAGCCACTTTAGATGATTTGGTAAAGGAGAGAGACAAAATCGACTTGCTAAAAAACTACAGAGGCTACCATATGCTTACCACAGAATTGAAAGCTCAATCGGAAGATCGGAAAATCGATATTCGATTGCTTCGGGACACCATCAATTTGAAAAGCAAAAGCTTAGATGCCTCTACAAGAGCGTCCTGCCATGTGCTTCAAGCGTGGTTGCATCCTCACAAGCAGATTTTACTATTGAGTAGCGACAGGCAGTCTGATGCGGTAATGAAGCTTAATGCGGAAAGACTAAAGTCAGCGAGTGTGAGGGAAGCTTTGGAGGCAATTGGGCTTACTGCTGCATTTGATGCCATTGTTGAGAGCACAGAGTTGCTTCAAGCTAATTTTAGCAAGCGCAACAAAGATGTAGAAGACAAGAAAAACCTTGTCAAAGATTTGAGAAAAACAATCAATCAAAAAATGAAGGATTACATCCAAACATTTTTGTTTGAATTGAATTTTCAGATCAAAGAAGGGCTTATCGATCCAAATCCTGCAGAGGGCGAAGATGATGAGGAGAACAAGGAGGAGGTTCCAGCTATCTTATCTCTCTATTATGAGCTAAATGGTCTATTCAAGTACTACGATCGTATTCGCAAATTGAGAATTGCTAATAGAAAAAACGGAAGTAGTGAAGATGCTGACGCTATGCCAAATGGGGAAATGGAAAATCCTAATACCGAATCAGTAGGTGATCATATCGACTTGGCGGAAGATAATCAATCTGATTACATGTCTTAGGACTCCATTCAAAAGACTTTACTCTAATAAAGTAAAGCTTTGAATCACTGAAAGATGTCGTATCTATTGCGGCATCTTTCTTTTATTATGTTGCAAATGTAGGGTAAAAAAAATGAAATTCAAAGTTTGTTTACATTTGTTAAGACTTTGGTTCTACTCACGGGGTGACTGATACTACTCATCGGATGACTTCGAGTCATCCGATGAGTGTTTGGCTTAATTCACTTTAAACTCTGTGTTGCCAGTTTTAAAGAAATCAACAATTTGATTAGCTGCTGCCAATCCAGCGTTGATATTGGCTTCACCGGTTTGTGCTCCACATTTTTTAGCCGAAGCAAAGTAACGATTAGCAAATTTCTCAACCATTTCATCATGTTTGCCTGCTTTGATGTCAGTTGCATATTTGAATTTTGGACGCTCGTCCATGATGCGAATCAGGTCATCTTCGTTAACCACCTCTTTGCGTGCAGTATTGATGATTACACCATTTTCAGGCATACGGCTCAATAGGTCGTAGTTGATGCTTCCTTTAGTGTGTTCATTGGCTGGCATATGTAGAGATACGATATCGCAGTTGTCATAAAGTTCTTCTGGGGTTTTTACAGGAATTACACCATACTCTTTGCCTAACTCGGGGTTGCGAGCCAAACTGGGAGAGAATGCATATACTTCCATGCCAAAGCCTTGAGCGATGCTTGCCACCAACTTTCCGATATAACCAAATGCGTGTAAACCCAATTTTTTACCGCGTAGTTCGCTACCACTACCACCATCAAAGCCTGAGCGAACGATAAATATCATCAAACCCAATACCAACTCGGCAACTGCATTTGAGTTTTGACCGGGTGTGTTCATTACCACCACGTTTGCTTGTGTTGCTGCTTCTAAATCAACATTGTCATAACCAGCACCAGCACGCACCACTATTTTAAGTTCTTTTCCAGCTGCAATTACTTCAGCATCAACTTTATCACTTCTGATTATCAAAGCATTAGCGGTAGCAACAGCTTCCAATAGTTCAGTTTTTTCTGTATATTTTTCAAGTAGTACAAGTTCGTAGCCTGCACCTTCAACGATAGCACGAATGCCATTTGTAGCCTCTTTTGCAAAAGGTTTTTCTGTAGCAACTAAAATTTTCATAGATTTATTGACCACTTACAGTAAGTGGAATTTATGTTTAATTGGTAAATAGATGTTTTATTTGTAGTTATAAAATACAGTACTTTCTTAAAAAAAATTCAAGAAAGTAACTGTATAAATTTTTATAGAGAGGTTTTGCTTATGCGTTTTGTTTCTCAAACTCTTGCATACAAGCTACCAAAGCTTCAACGCTTTCTGTAGGACAAGCATTGTAGATAGAAGCACGGAAACCACCAACAGAGCGGTGTCCTTTGATACCTACCATACCTTTTTCTTTTGCAAACTCAAGGAATGCAGCATCTTTATCTTTGTGCTCTTCACTCATAACGAAGCAAACATTCATCAACGAACGATCTTCCTTGTCGGCTGTACCGATAAAGAATGGATTGCGATCAATCTCATTGTATAGCATTTCTGCTTTTGCTTTGTTGGTTTTGTACATTGCTTCAACTCCACCATTTTCTTTTACCCATTTCAATGTTTGATACATCACGTAGATAGGAAGAACGGGAGGAGTATTGAACATAGAAGCGTCTTTCAGACTCTTACCGATATGAGTACGATAATCAACCATAGTTTGAAGTTCGCGATCTACTTTACCTATGATGTCATTGCGGATAATCACAAATGCAACTCCTGCGGGTCCAACATTTTTTTGTGCACCACCATAAATCATCGCATACTTGCTAATATCAAGAGGACGTGAAAGAATATCAGAAGACATATCAGCGATCAATGGAATTGGGCTGTCGATATCTTCGTGTATTTCTGTACCGTAAATGGTGTTGTTTGATGTAATGTGGAAATAATCTGCATCTGTAGGGATAGTAAATTCTTTCGGAATGTAGCAGTAGTTTCTGTCTGCTGATGAAGCAACAACTTCTACTTCTCCGTAAAATTTAGCTTCCTTGATAGCTTTCTTTGCCCAAACACCTGTTTCAAGATATGCTGCTTTTTTATTAAGTAAATTGGCTGCTAAGTGGAAAAATTGTGTCGATGCACCACCGCCTAAAAATAAAACTGAATAATCTTCAGGGATATTTAACAATTCACGCCATAAATCGTTAGTCTCTTTCATTATTCTTTCCCAGCCTGGAGTGCGGTGCGAAATTTCAAGAATTCCAATACCTGTTCCATCAAAATCACGGATAGCCTCAATAGCTGCTTCAGTTGCTTGTTTTGGCAGTACGCAAGGTCCTGCATTAAAATTGTGTTTCATCATTTGAGTTAAGTATTTTGATTGTTTTAAATTGTCCTACAAAAATAATCATTATTTCAATATAAAAAAACATTATGTCAATATAGATGTAGCATTTAGGAATAATTTAAGTTTTATATGTCATTTTGTAAGTTTTGCTATCTAAATAAATGTTTTTTACGAAATGATTTCAAGCAAATAGCTATGTTTTACTTATAATCTACCTGATTATTTCAATCAACCAATCTTTGATAATCTCCAATGCTTTAGGTGAAAATGTCTCCTCTATTTGAGCATATTCGTTGGGTGAGCCCGTAGTTGCCTCCTGAAAAACATGATTCAAACCTTCCAATTCAACGATTTTATACTTTTTGTTTTTTGCAAGCTTCAACGCCGTTTCGATGCCTGATAAATTCTCCTTTGCTGGGACTTGCAAATCTAAAGTGCCATTGAGAGCCAAAACAGGGCATTTTAGTTTCTGTAAGTTTTCTTGGGGATTGTGTTTGATGAAATATTGCATCCAGGGCGACATCAGCTGCTCAACTCCTAAATCAATGGTTTGTCTTTTTTGTTCTTCTGTCATACTTGCACCAAACTCTCCACTCAAAGCCTCAGTGAAAAAACTAAAAAGCTCATCAGACAATGTCTCTCCGCCATCTGATTTTAATACAATATCATATGCTTGTGCATTTATCAAATTGCCTTGTCGAATGCGTTCTTCAGGTATCCCCGATAATCTGCCAATGGCTTCATTTTGCATCAATAGCAATTGATCTCCTTGCACACCAGTGCCTGCAAGCATCACAACAAAAGCCACTTTTTTATTTCGTGCTGCAACCATAGGGGCAATCACGCCGCCTTCGCTGTGTCCCATCAGCCCTATTTTTTTCCTGTTTATATCTTCTCTTTTTTGTAAAAATAGAAAAGCAGCTTCAACATCTTTTGATAGGTCATAACTGGTTGCACTATCAAAATCGCCAGTAGATTCGGCGGTGCCTCGATCATCAAATCGTAAAACCGCAAAGCCATTTCGTGTGAGATAATCGGCAATAACCCAAAAAGGTTTGTGTCCAAAAACCTCTTCATTGCGGTCTTGAGCCCCGCTACCAGTTATCAATATCACAGCTGGATATTTAGCTGGTTTTCGAGGGCGGGTTAAAGTGCCTGCCAATGAAACTCCATCAACTTCATTTTCAAATCTCACATCTTCAATATAGTAGGGGAAGGGAGGGCGTGGTTCTTGTGGGCGATTTGGTTTTAATGACTTTTGTTCTCCTTTTTTTAAATTCATTGGAAATTGAGCTCCCGACTGTGAGAATTTACCCACAATAGAATCGCCTTCTAAAACTCCACTATATTTTGCACCCAATTGGTGTAACTCTATATTTAATTTATTTGATTCATACTTTACAACGTCACAAGGGATGTCATAAGCACCTTGATCTGGACTATCTATTGTGGCGATGTAGATTCCATCTTCATTGCTTATATGGAATACCAAGCGAAGTGTTGCACCTGGAACGCGAAGAGCTCCATTCCATTGTCCTACGATATCGTTTGAAAATAAATTGGCAGAAATAAAAATTAAAGCAAGTAATAAAAAATTCTTTTTCATCATCATAGTAATTTTAATGGATAAAATAGTGAATAAAAACTTTAGAAATAATTTCAGCTAAAATAAGACCTGTAATAAATATTGCGATAAGTTTGGGTCCTTTGGCACCGGTTGATACTTTAAAGGCATTGTACATCAATGCTATTACCCAAATTCCCACAGGAATGGAAATAATGCCAAAGATAATTAGGCTAATATTTGACATTATACTCAGAGGATTATTTATAATTTCATCAGTACTTGGGAATTTGGTATAAAATGCAGCAATTGCCATGATGAAAAAAGGAAAACGAGCGAAAGTCATCGTTCCTAAAATATCAATAAATCTAAACTGTCGTGTCAATGCAAAGGCTAGTAGATACATAACAACGACAACAGAAAGTAGGCTTATTCCAGCTAATAAAAATGCCTGTGTCATTGTAAATGCGTCTCCTCCGCCGTGTGCGTCAATAGCACCATCAAAAGCTAAGTTTGCATATTTACCTACTGCAGTAGTTATTACAAAAATCACCAATCCTATCGCAAAAGCTTGCCAGCCAGCAATACGGCTAAAAGGATTCCACAGTAGTTTCCAATCATTTTTCATAACTTTCAATCCTTTCTATAATTTCGTTCAACATATTGCGGACTGTAGGATAACTCAATTTCATCTCATTAGCCATCTCTTTCAGACTTCCGCTATTTTTTATAAAACGCAAAATAAACAGCTGGTCTTTTTCTTGTAATTGTGCTAAAAGTGGCAATTCATACAATCCTGACACTTCTGTTTCACAACTTTCACATCGGAGCAGTTTTACTTTTAGTGTTGCTTGGCAACTTGGACAAGATGTTGGTAGCATAATTGTTGTTTTTAATTTGATTATTATTTAATATGATATTGCAAAAGTAAATAAATACTTCGATAAAACAAATATAAATATCAATAAAATTAAATATTAGTTTAATAAAACTTATATTTCTCTCGATTTATGCCTTTTGTTCTGGTTTTTATTTGCTATAAAAAGATTGGTATAAGAAAAATATATAATCGAATAGATAAATAAAGATAATCAATTTTTTGCTTTTACAAGAAACACACTATATCTTTGAAAAAATATTAAGTAAGAAAAATTCTTAAATAATAAATGATGCAAAGTAGAGATTTTGAAGCGAAGCTTAAAGAGGTTGGTTTGCGTATTACTCCGCAGCGTTTAGCAGTGATGGAAGCAATCTGTTTTGAAGATTCTCATCCCAGTATTGATGAGATCATCCGATTGGTTCAGCAGGATCACCCTCATATTGCCAAAGGTACCATATATAGTATGGTAGAGTTGTTTGCAGAAAAAGGTATTATAGCAAGATTTAATTCAGATATCGGTGTGATGCGGTTTGATGCGGAATCTAATCACCACCATCATCTTGTGGAGAAGGATCGTAACAAAATAAAAGATTATTTTGATGAAGAGTTAGATCAACTTCTTCACGCCTATTTTGATAAAAAACAGATAGAAGGCTTTGATATCAGTTCAATAAAAATTGAAATTCAAGGAAAATTCAACAGTTAAATATTAGCTTATGTTAAATAATAAAACCAATGAAAATGAATGCAGAAGAGATTAAAAGATTGAAACATGCTGAAAATCAGAAAAAAATGACTTCAGCGGCTGGAGCACCTGTTGCAAATAGCCAAGACTCAATGACGGTAGGTCCTCGCGGTCCGATGATGTTACAAGATGTCTGGTTTTTGGAAAAATTAGCACATTTTGATAGAGAAGTTATTCCTGAAAGAAGGATGCACGCCAAAGGTTCTGGTGCTTTTGGTACATTCAAAGTAACTCACGATATTACGCAATATACGAAAGCTAAGATGTTCTCAGAAATTGGTAAAGAGACAGAAATGTTTGTTCGTTTCTCTACCGTTGCTGGTGAGCGTGGTGCAGCTGATGCTGAGCGTGATATCCGTGGTTTTGCTATGAAATTTTATACCGAAGAGGGCAATTGGGATTTGGCAGGAAATAACACACCAGTTTTTTTCTTGCGTGATCCATTGAAGTTTCCCGATTTGAATCGTGCCGTAAAACGTGATCCACACACAAATTTACGTAGCCCAAATAACAACTGGGATTTTTGGACAAGTTTGCCAGAGGCTATTCATCAAATTACCATCACGATGAGTGATCGTGGTATTCCAAAATCTTATCGCCATATGAATGGTTATGGTAGCCACACTTTCAGTATGATCAATGCTGCAAATGAGCGTGTGTGGGTAAAGTTTCACTTTGTTACGCAACAAGGTATTGA
This sequence comes from uncultured Paludibacter sp., assembly GCA_964345395.1. Taxonomy (GTDB): domain Bacteria; phylum Bacteroidota; class Bacteroidia; order Bacteroidales; family Paludibacteraceae; genus UPXZ01. The sequence goes on from CAYFRA010000069.1 coordinate 7,011, forward strand.
AAACTTAACAGACCAAGAGGCGGAAGCTTTGGTAGGTAAAGATAGAGAGAGTCATGGTCGCGACCTATTTGAAGCGATCGGTAATGGTAATTTCCCAAAATGGAAAATGTATATCCAAGTGATGACCGAGGAGCAGGCAAATAATATGCCTTACAATCCTTTTGACTTGACAAAGGTGTGGTATAAGTCTGAGTTTCCATTGATTCCTGTTGGTGAGTTTGAGTTGAATAGAAATCCTGACAACTACTTCCAAGATGTGGAGCAAGCGGCATTTAATCCAGCTGCTTTGGTGCCGGGTATTGGACTCTCTCCAGATAAAATGTTGCAGGGTCGCCTCTTCTCCTACGGAGATGCACAGCGTTATCGCTTGGGTGTAAATCATCATCAAATTCCTGTGAATGCTCCAAAAGCAGCAGGGCACACGCATAATCCATATCATCGAGATGGACAAATGCGAGTGGATGGCAATCAGGGTTCTTCGATCCATTACGAGCCAAATAGTTATGGTGTTTTGGGTGATCAACCTCAATTAGATGAGCCAGTTTTGAAAGTTTATGGCGATGTGAAACGCTGGGATTTCCACGAAGATGACAATAATTATTACGAACAGCCTCGTAAGCTTTTCCACTTAATGAATGGCGAAGAGCAACAGCGTCTGTTTGAGAATACAGCGAGAAATATGGGTTGCAGTGAAGACAAAATCAAAATTCGTCATATCAATCATTGCTACAAAGTTGACCCTGCTTATGGAAAAGGTGTTGCTGATGCTTTGGGTATTTCGTATGCTGATGCTGGAATTGAATAAATTTCATTCTATCAAATAAAAATTAAAAGGAGGTTTATGCCTCCTTTTTTTATCT